>NZ_JBFRJQ010000015.1:0-197549 GCF_041468985.1 Shewanella sp. 10N.286.52.A9
CTGCTCCATCCCGCGTCCGAATATAAACTATCTTGCTTAAACAGTGCGATATAGCTTAGCTATAATACCTTGTTGCCATCATTATATTGGTAATCAATTGATACCATTACAAAATTGGTTGCGGGAGCTGGATTTGAACCAACGACCTTCGGGTTATGAGCCCGACGAGCTACCAAACTGCTCCATCCCGCGTCCGTTTAAGCGGGGCGAACTATAACGACCTAAGCTGTACTTGGCAAGTCATAATGACAATTTTATGATCGTTTGCTGGGTTAATGAGCATAAATCGATATTTTAGTCACATTCAGTCGTTTTAATCGCCAAATCCGCTATCTCTATTCTGAGTCGCTTGCCTATTGACCGAGCGATACTTGGGCTAAGGGAACGACTTATTAGTGAGAATGACCCATTTGGTGAGGCAATTTGAATTAAATTGTCTTAAAAAGAGGAGTATTTATCCAATTCAACCACATTTTCTCACTTGAACTCTTGATTAGGTATATAATGCCGACTTAATTATATCTGTGAGATGATGACTGCCAATTCCATGTTAAATTTTTTTGCTGCAGCCCCTAAGGGTTTTGAATATAGCTTAGCCAATGAGCTTAAAGAGTTTGGTGCTACTGATGTTAAGGAAAGCGTTGCGGGCGTATATTTTTCTGCTCCACTTGAGCTTGCCTATAGAATTACATTGTGGACAAGACTAGCGAGTCGCATTGTCGTGGTTATCTATAAAGGGGCTTGTGAGTCAGCCGAGCAACTTTATAACGCAGCTTACTGTATTGATTGGCCGTCGCATTTTTCTAATAAGAGTACATTCAGTATCGATTTCCATGGTACGGGTGGCTTTATCAATAATACGCAATTCGGTGCATTAAAAATTAAAGATGCAGTCGTTGACCGTTTTCGTGATGATGGCGAGCGCCGTCCTGACGTTGAACGGTTAAATGCTGAATTTAGAATTGACGCTCACTTTAGAAATAATCAATTAACAGTATCGATTAACTTTTCTGGGCCTTCATTGCATCAACGTGGGTATCGTGCCACAACAGGTGAAGCACCACTAAAAGAAAATCTAGCAGCGAATATGTTGGCCCGTAGTGGCTGGCAAGCCAAGCCAACGGATTTGCTCGACCCATTTTGTGGTAGTGGAACAGTCGTCATTGAAGCGGCATTAATGGCGTCAGATATCGCCCCTGGTTTGCAACGTGCACGTTTTGGGTTTGAGCATTGGCAACGTCATGATGACGCAGTTTGGCAAGCCGTACTACAGGAAGCTAAAGCACGTGCTTCTTTGGGCAAGACCCGTTGCCAAGTGAAGTTTTTTGCATCTGATATCGATTCTCGCTTAGTGGCATTAGCTAAGAAAAATGCTGAAAATGCCGGTGTCGCTGATTTGATCGAATTTTCCGTTTCAGATGCGCTGAATGTCACCCCACCAGTTACTGAAGGTTTTTTAATTTCTAATCCGCCTTACGGGGAACGATTAGGTAGCATCACTGAATTATTACAACTTTATTACCAACTTGGTGATAAGTTCAAAAAAGACTTTGGCGGATGGAAAATCGCCATGCTATGTAGTGACATCGAATTATTGTCAGCCTTGAAGCTTAAAGCTGATAAACAAATGAAGATGTTTAATGGTGCATTAGAGTGTGGCTTTAACTTGTACACTTTACATGCTAAAAGCACCCGTCGTGAAGCGCCTGTATTGCCAGAAGGTGTCGATATTGCTGATATTTCGCCAGCATTTGCTAATCGTATTAAAAAGAATATGAAGCAACTAACTAAATGGGCGAAAAAAGAGGGTATCGATAGTTACCGTATTTATGATGCCGATTTACCTGAATATAACGTTGCTATTGATAAATATGTCGATCACGTTGTGATTCAGGAGTATTCAGCGCCAGCCAGTATTCCAGAGGCTGTTACCAAACGTCGTCTTACTGATGTATTGCTTTCGCTTCCTGCTGCGTTAGGTATTGACCCTGATTTAGTTACCCTTAAAACCCGTGAACGTCAAAAAGGCACTAATCAATACCAAAAACTTGATGAGCAAAAGCTTGAGATTATTACCCAAGAATATAATGCGCGCTTTAAGTTAAACCTGACTGGCTATTTAGACACAGGCCTATTTTTAGACCATCGTTTAACGCGTAAATTGGTCGGCGAGAAATCTGCTGGCAAGCGTGTATTGAATTTGTTTTCTTATACGGGATCGGCGTCAGTCCATGCTGCACTTGGCGGTGCTAAGTCGGTAACGACCGTCGATATGTCTAATACCTATCTTGCTTGGGCAAAAGAGAATTTTGAGCTTAATAATCTCAATGTTAGACAATACCAATTTGAACAAGCTAACTGCATTCAATGGATTAAAGATTGCGACCAGCAATTTGATTTGATTTTCATCGACCCACCGACTTTTTCCAACTCTAAAAGAATGGAAGACAGTTGGGATGTTCAGCGTGACCACGCCGCTTTATTGGTTGATTTAATTAAGTTACTTAGCCCAGATGGTGAGATCATCTTCTCTAATAACAAGCGTAAGTTTAAGATGGACATCGATTTATTAAGCCAGTACAAAATGGATATTAAAAATATCGATAGCCAAACCTTGCCAATGGATTATAAGCGCAACCCGCATATCCATAACACGTGGTTAATTACGCATGCAAAATCTCCTTACGCTAAATAAATAGACGCAAAGAGGTATCGTTTGCAAAGCAAAACAACAGAAAGTCATTTGATTTTATATCACACAGATGGTTGTCATCTGTGTGAAATTGCTCAGGCCCTGGTTGAGCAATTAGGTATTCATTATCAACATATTGATATCTGCGATGATGAAAATCTCGCTGCACGCTATGGCGTGTCAATTCCAGTGGTATCTGTGGGTGATAAAGAGCTGTTTTGGCCATTTGATGAGTCACAGCTAACTGATTTTATTAGGAGCGTCGTTTGAGTTTAGTTCGTATTAATAATGGTTCTTTAGCGTATGGTTACACACCATTATTGAAAAACGCAGACTTTACCATTTTACCGGGTGAGCGTGTTTGTATTGTAGGCCGAAATGGTGCAGGTAAGTCGAGTTTAATGAAAGTATTGTCTGGTGACGTATTACTCGATGATGGTGAATTCAATATTGCCTCTGATGTCAATGTCAGCCGCTTACAGCAAGACCCGCCTAAAGCAGAAACGGGTACAGTATATAAGTATATTTCAGCTGGGCTTAAAGAGATTGGTGAACAATTAGATAGATACCACCAATTGTCACATGATGTGGCAACCGCCGATCCTGATGCGATGGAAAAAATGCTTAATCAAATGACTCGTTTACAAGAGTCACTTGATCATAACAATGGCTGGCACTTAGATTCTCGTATTAAACAGAATTGTGAACTGCTAGGGCTTGACCCTGATAAGCCACTTAATGAGTTATCTGGTGGCTGGCAACGTAAGGTCGCATTAGCTCGTGCTTTAGTAAGCGAGCCAGATTTATTGCTCCTTGATGAACCAACTAACCACCTTGATATTGACACCATTGAATGGCTTGAGCAGTTTTTATTAAGTTTTAAAGGCGCCATTGTATTTGTGAGCCATGACCGTGGATTTATTCACCGCATGGCAACACGGATTGTCGACCTTGACCGAGGGGTTGTCACATCTTGGCCTGGTAACTACAAAATGTACCTTGAAGGTAAGCAAGAGTGGTTACGTGTTGAAGCTGAACAAAATGCTCATTTTGATAAGAAACTAGCAGAAGAAGAAGCGTGGATTAGACAGGGCGTTAAGGCTCGTCGTACCCGTAATGAAGGCCGAGTAAGAGCGTTGAAAGCCTTACGAGTTGAGCGAAGTGAACGCTTAAATCGTCAAGGAAACGCTAAGATGAATGTCAGTGACTCAGAGCGTTCAGGTAAGTTAGTCTTCGACATTAAAAATGTAAATTACAACCTACCTGAAAAAGACTTAGTTAAAAACTTCAGTTCAACCGTGATGCGCGGCGATAGAATTGCACTGATTGGTCCTAATGGCTGTGGTAAATCAACCTTGATTAAGTTATTGATTGAGCAGTTAACGCCACAATCTGGTGAAGTTAAAGTCGGCACTAAACTTGAGGTTGCTTACTTTGACCAGTATCGTGAAGCGCTAGATCCTGAAAAAACAGTGGAAGAAAATGTTGGCGACGGTAAAAGTACTGTCACCATTAATGGCCAAGACCGCCATATTTTGAGCTATTTACAAGACTTCTTGTTTTCACCTGCCAGAGCAAGGACGCCAGTAAAAGCCTTATCTGGTGGTGAGAAAAACCGGTTATTGTTAGCGCGCTTACTGTTACGACCTGCAAACTTAATTATTCTTGATGAACCAACCAATGACCTTGATGTTGAGACACTAGAATTGTTAGAGTCTTTGCTAACGGATTTTGAAGGTACCTTACTGATTGTAAGTCATGACCGTGAATTTATTGATAATACGGTCACCAGTAGTTGGTGGTTTGCCGGTAATGGTGCATGGCACGAATATGTTGGCGGCTATAATGATGCAGTTTCTCAAGGCGCTAAATTTTATTCTGAGGAACCTGAAGCAACATCTGTTGTCATACCATCAGCACCTGCAGAAACTAAGCAAGAAAAACAGAAGAAAGTGGCTGCTGCAGCACCGAAAAAATTATCGTTCAAGCTTCAACGGGAGTTAGATCAATTACCCGCCAAAATGGAGAAGCTTGAGCAAGAAGTAGAAGAGTTACAAAATACTGTGGCTTCGGCTGATTTTTATAGCCAACCACAAGATAAAGTCAACACAGTGTTACAAGCGTTGGCAACAAAAGAACAGGAATTGGACACTTGCTTTGAACGTTGGGAAGAACTCGAGTCATTGAAGTAAGCGCATAATAACAATAGGAATTAAAATGAAGTCGAAGTTTGATAAGGCATTATCAGTCGTTGCCTTGAGTGTGCTAGGCGCTATAGGAAGTGTTCAAGCAGCACCCGTATACGAAATCGTTAATATTGAAGATTTTGATCTCAAAGGAAATGTTGACGGAACCAGCCGTGGTTATGCATTAGCTGTTAATGCAAATAATGAATTAGTTGGCGTATCAAAAGGTAAAAAGAAATTATCTGTTGATGACGAAGACGAAGATGATGTTATTGACGTTGAAGATGGTATTGCGCCTGAAGAAGCGATTGTCTATTCGGTATTTTTACCGATTGTGGCGAATAACTTCACTTTCACTGCGGAAGAAAATGACCCTGAGTCTCCATGGAATCCAAACTTTTACAGCATTAATGGTACAACACCACCAACAGAAGTTGATGATGAAGGCGAGTTAGTGGTTAACTCTGTTGATACTTATTTTTATGGTATGAACGATTCAGAAGTGAAAGTGGGTTCATACACAGCGCCAGAAAAAACCATTGATTACGAAGGCACTGACGAAGATCAAGAGTTTTGGTATTACCGAGATTTTGAACTGCGTGGCGTGGCTGTGACCGCAGACGGTACTGAGATTGAACTTGTCCCTTCATACGAAACTTATGTTCGTGAAGAAGATGACTTTGTTGTTGAGCTAGGTGGTTGGTCAGCAGCAGCTGCCGTTAACAATAATAACCTAGTCGCAGGTTATGCAAGTACTGATATCATTGAGTACAGTGCAGGTCGTATCGATGATTGTATCGACGCAAGCCAAAACGAAGATGCTGAGTTTCCAGTTCCAGTAGAAATCTGTGTTCAGGCAGATCAATACCCATCAAACGGTACACGTAATATTTCTTACCAAACACGTGCACATGTATGGCAAATTGAAGCTGATAATACGATACCTGAAGATAACATCGTAGAACTTCCATTGGGACTAACACCAGATGAAGACTCAACACTGAACTACATTGCTCAAGGTTTAGGTATCAATAATGATGGTGTGGTCGTCGGTCGCTCTCATACATACCGTAATGGTAAAGAAGATGACTTGTACCAGGATGCTGCCTACTGGCAAAAAGATAGCAATGGTGACTACCAATATAACTGGATTGATCCAGATATTTTCAGTGATACAGTTTATAGCTCTATTGCATACGATATTAACGATAACGGTATCGTGATTGGTAGCTTACAAAAATACATCAGTGGCTACTTACGTGAAAAGTTTTTCTATTACGATATTAATGATCCAGGCGCAGAAATTGTTATTCCTGATGACTTTCAAGACGGCATCTCAGATCTAACCAGCAAGCCTAAGTCGATTAACAATGCCGGACAAGTCGTCGGTAATATTGAAGTGACTTATGATAAAGATAAGCCACGTCCGAAAGCTGCCTTCTTGTTTAACATGAATGATAATGAATTTATCAATATCAATGACAATTTGACCTGTGAGTCAAAAGGTTATGAACAAGATGAAGACGGTAACTGGTCACGTCACCCAATTGAAGTGATTGATGGTGACGGCTCTATTCTTACCTATGGTTCTGAGTTTTATGTGGTAGAAGCAAACAGTATCAATGAAGAAGGTACGATTGTTGGTACTGCTTTTGTTCGTAAACCAGTTTACCAATATGATACTGATGGTAATTTGATTTTGGGTGAGAACGGTACACCATTATTTGAGATTGATGGTAATGGCGATCCTGTTACTTCATTCTTAACGCGTATGGTCGTACTTAAGCCAGCAGCAGGAAATCAAGAAGCTTGTAAAGAGTCTGACTTAGTAGAAGATGAACCATATGTACGTAAAGGTGCGGCATCTTGGGCTTGGTTGTTCAGTTTACCTTTGCTTTGGTTGCGTCGTCGAAAAGCAAACTAGCTTGAGCATTTTTTGAACAAAAAGTCGAGGTTTTTTCCTCGATTTTTTTTTCTGTTTTTTCTCAATACGTTAATTAAAATCCCATAAATTTGTCATAAATCGACATTGATCTTGTCTAAAAAAGCGCCTATTCCTAATGATGAAGCTTTGGTATTTATCGACCCAAAAGCTTAATTAACAAAACGAGGATGTGTTAATGAAAAGACAAAAAAGAGATCGACTAGATAGAGCTTTTTCTAAAGGATTCCAAGCAGGCATTGCTGGACGTTCGAAAGAAATTTGTCCTTATGGCACTTTAGATTCTAAATCACAATGGCTAGGCGGGTGGCGTGAAGGTGTTGACGGCAGGTTAAGTGGATTGTTTAACAAATAGTAAGGAAACACATATTAAAAAAGCCCTCAAACGATGTTGAGGGCTTTAAAGTAGTATCAACCTATATCTTTATCATATTTGCTCTGAGTAAGCAGTATTGGCAGCTAAAGTGTCTTTAAACTGATTAGATACTTTTATTCACGGACAATTAAAAGTTTGCTTAAAAAGTCGATGTATCTTTGAAAATACCGACTTTTAGATCTGTAGCGGAATAAATCTCGCGGCCATCAACTTCCATTGTTGCATCAGCAATTCCCATAACCAATTTACGATGTATTTTACGCTTTAAAGTTAACTTGTAAGTGACTTTTTTGGCATCTGGTAATACTTGACCAGTAAACTTAACTTCACCAACACCCAGTGCACGGCCTTTACCTTCAGCGCCTTCCCAGCCGAGATAAAAACCAACTAATTGCCACATGGCATCTAAACCTAAGCAACCAGGCATAACGGGATCACCATTGAAGTGGCAATCAAAAAACCATAACTCAGGTGTTATATCGAGTTCAGCGACGATTTCGCCTTTGCCAAATTCACCGCCATCTTCATTAATTTTGGTAATTCTGTCGATCATCAGCATATTATCAACAGGTAAGCGAGGTGAGTTAGGCGCAAAAAGGGTACCGTTACCGCAAGCGATTAGCTCTTCTTTTGTGAAACTATTAGCTTTTACCATTTAAAAATTACCACTTATTCGAGAATAGGCAGACAAGATAGCGAACACGTGTAAGCTAAACAACTCCGATCACTAGATTATCCGTAATTTAATTAAAATTCGTTGTAAAAATGACGGTTCAATCTCTTCTTCATCTTGCCCAGCCATTTTTTCTAAGCGCTGCTGAACTAAACCATAAAGAGATTTTTCAGGAAAATCATTGTCTTCATTTCTCTGGCCTGCTTCAATGTCCATTAACAAACTGATGGCCTGATCCATATGCTCAATGGCATGAATGTGGAATTTACCATTTGCAACCGCTTCAATAATTTCAGGAGACAGGTTCAGTTGTAACACGTTTGCTTTTGGAATAATGACGCTTTGTTCGCCGGTTAATCCACGTTGTAAACATAAGCGATAGAAACCTTCAATCTTTTCATTCACCCCACCAATTGCTTGGACATTACCAAATTGATCAAGTGCGCCAGTGACTGCAATCGATTGATTAATAGGTTGCTCCGCAATTGCTGACATTAGACAGCAATATTCTGCTAGTGAGGCGCTATCACCATCAATTTCTTGATAGGATTGTTCAAATACAATATTGGCATTCAAATGTAATGGCGCATCGCGGCCGAATATACGATACAAAGAGGCTGAAAGGATCATCATGCCTTTAGTATGAATGTTACCGCCTAATTCAGATTTTCTTTCAATATCGATAACTTCGCCGTCACCATAATGAACTGTTGTGGTAATTCTGGCTGGCTCACCGTAGCTTGCATCGTCGGTATCGACCACAGTTAATCCGTTTATTTGGCCTATCATCTCACCTGATGTTTGCAAATTAATGAAATTATCTGCAAAGTTTTGAGCGGCATAAAGCTCAGAGGTTTCGTGGCGACGTTTAGCTTGTTTTAAGGCTTTGGTAACTGACGTGCCGCTGACCGTTTTTGATGTTGTATAACTCGCTGCCTGAAGCATTAATTGTGATAATAAAATGCTTGATAGGCTTAAGCGTTGTTGGTGTTCAGTGAGCTTTGCACTATGCCAAAATAACGTCATTAGGGCTGAAGTTTCTAATGTAACGTCGACTTGCTTTGCGAGGCTATGTAACCACTGTAAATATTGGGCTTCAGAGTATTGGGTTAGATCTAATTCTGAATTGAGTTCAGCCAGTAAAGGGAAGTACTTTAAAAATACCGGATCTTCAGAACGCAAATGACTGAATAAGTTAGCATTACCCACTAAAATGATTTTACAATTAAGTGGAATAGGGGCAAGTTCACTGTTAATTTTGTAGCAATTATCTTGGAGAATTTGCATCACAAATTCCCAAAGCCCTTCGCGCTTCCATAATGACTCTACGTCGATGAATACATAATGGTGACTGGCTAATATTCCTGCCTTATATTGGCTAGACTTGTCAGTTTTAACCATTCTTCCGATTAGTTCAGCGCGGCGAATAGAGCCACTGAGGTAATGATATGACTTATTTTGGTTTGCAATAATACCAACTGATGCTGCAGGCAATGCTGTTTGCCATCGAAAACTAAAATCCAAATCCTCAGTGGGCGTTTTGCTGGCCACTAAATAGGAGTCAGATGGCGTATCAGCTTGCTCGACAATCGCTTTTATTAATAATTGACGATCGATACCCGCATAATCAGCCAAGAATAGATGTTGATTCTCAAGCTTAGTCATTAGCTGAAAAGCTTCGACAGCTCGCTCTTGACCTAATAGCAAATGGCTTAAGTAAACGGTACTCGGTAAAGACTGAGGTAAAGTGAATTGAGGTGCAAGTTGCGACGTCGGGATCAAAGTTGTGGTCATAGCTACAAGTATTAGAAATAATTAATTGCGATTTTAGCACACTATGTCGTCATATCATCGTCATATGGCTGAAATGATTCGTATAACAATCGCTACCGATTTTAAATAAGCCTATTCATTGGCGTTGTTAACTGCGAAATGTGGGGTTGTTTTGGTTAATTATTATCTAAAAAGACGATTTGATGACCATTTGAATAATTTTTCAAAATTTACGGTTTACAATGACCGCTGATACTTATATTATTCACGGCGTTCGGAGAGATGGCAGAGTGGTCGAATGCACCGGTCTTGAAAACCGGCATGGGTTTGTAGCCCATCTAGGGTTCAAATCCCTATCTCTCCGCCATATTTAGAGAAGCCCGTTACTGCAAAGTAACGGGCTTTTTGCTTTCTGTATTTTGAAATATTGGCAATGGGTTTGTAGCGTAATCAATGTAGGGTTCAAATCCCTATCTCTCCGCCATATTAAATACGAGAAAAGCCGTTGATTATCAATGGCTTTTTTTGTTTCTGGCGTTTGAGGGGCTTTCTGAGAGGATTGACTCAGACAATGTACCTTTATAGAGCTCCTAATAACGTGTACTTCACACGTATCTGTTTAGCCAAATCGTTACGCGATAAAGGCTTTCCTTTTGATATTAAAGTTTCTTTGTTGACTCGTGACAGAGCACAAGCGGTTATTCGCAATATCGATGTCGCAGGCACGCTGAAAAAAATCATCAATACCATAGACCATCAAACCTGTATCAATGACTTTATTCGTTATGTTGATGAAGTGATTAACAGTCTTCGCAGTGAATTTGAGAAAAACAAGTCAACCATCAGTACAAAGCCAGCAAGTTATAGCATCCCCATTAGAGACACTAAGCTGTCACAACACCGTGAAACCACGGCTGTAGCTCAAGCAATGTCCGTGGTGACGTTACATGATGCTCTAGCAGGTTTTGTTACTTCAAAAGAGAAGTCAGGCATTAGACCACTCTCTATTAAACAACTTGAACAGCGAACCTGTCACTTCATTAAGTTACTGCCAACAATCGGCAACTGGTCACCAAAAAGCACCCAAGCTATTTGCGTTAACGATATCACCTCGGCTGATGCGATGAAGTACCGTGATGAGCTACTCACACAGGGCAGAAGCTATAAAAGTAATAAAGAATACTTAGCGGCCGTATTTCAGTTTTTTAAGTGGTGCAGGTTAATGAACTACTGCAGCCATAACCCTTTTGAAAACGTGACAGTAGGGCAAAAGCCCAAAGTTAAAGCCAACCAAGAAAGAGACCGTTGGGATACGAGTGAACTAAAAAGGCTGATACATTCAGCCGAATTTAAAGCTTCAACAGCGGATTTTAAGTGGGTCACCCGATTGATGCTTTATGGCGGCCTAAGGCCATCAGAGGCGTGTCAGTTAAAGCCCAGTGACATCGTCGTAATCGAAGGTATTCATTGCATTAACGTTGATGACAGCGGCAAAGGGCAACGTATTAAGAATGCCAATGCAAGACGCAGTATTCCAATCCACCAAACCTTGATAGAGCAGGGCTTTATTGAATTTGTAAAAACACGTAAAAAACATCCCCAGTTGTTTAATTATAAACCAGTGGGGTTAGTGGAAGATTGGTCAAAGACCTATTGTAAGCACCTATCGATATTACAAACCTGCATTGGCATGAAAGCGAGTCAACGACCAACGGCTTATAGTCTAAGACACACTTTTATCGATGAGTTTAAGCGTTTGGATATCAGCGAACATATTGTGGCGCAGATAGTTGGCCACGCAAACCCAAACATCACCTACGGCCGCTATGGGAAGGATATGCAGGCTAGGGCGTTACTCAAATACATTGAGCGACTTGAATATAATATTTGATGATCGGGTGTGTTTATTCGAAAGTGATAGAGGAGTGTGTAGCTCATTTCTGCCCCAAAGTTACTTAGCGCAACAATATTGACTTGTTTCTTGCATCACTAGTGACCTACTTTTACTAATGATTAATTATACACTCAGTTTTGTCCATTTCCTTCCAACTACAATCGTGATGACCAAATAAGAAGGAGGTCATTATGGTGGTTTTCAACAAAACAAAACGAAGTGGCGTCAAAAAGCCTTTTCAGCTTGAGGAAATTTGGCTGATCAGAACCAGACTAGAGATTAAAAATAGTTTGATGCAGCTTGCGCTACTTAACTTAGCTATTGATGGCAAACTTAGAGCAAGTGACTTGCTCTCGCTCAGGGTTTGCGATGTATCTTCTCAAGGTAGGATATTCAGTCGTGTTAAGCATACTCAACGAAAAACAGACATTGAAGTTCAATTTGAAATAACGACAAAAACTCAACAAAGTCTAATGAAATGGATTTTGATTTCTGCTTTAGACGCCAGCGATTTTCTTTTTCCAAGCCTAAGACGAGAGCAACAACCAATTAGTTATTCGTACTATAGGTCCCTAGTCAGAAAGTGGGCATCAGATCTTGGGTTGGATTCTCATCTTTATGGTACTCACTCAATGAGGCGAACCAAAGCTACATTAGTCTATGAAAAAACGAAAAACATTCGAGTGGTGCAGCTTTTACTGGGACATACAAAGGTAGATAACACGATTCGCTATCTTGGTGTTGAACTAGAAGATGCATTATTACTTTCAGAAGGCACTGATTGTTAGTTGAAAGGAGCCCTATTTCTTAGGGTTCCAATTAGCTAGTCTCTGACAGTCTGTGACCCTATATGAGTCATTCCATATACTCTTAAGAGTAGGTTACTAAAAGTATACTAATTGTAATCCAATATCAGGTAACTAATATATACCGCAAGACACAAGAGACGAGGGTTTCACTTGTGTATCCAATCTATTTTTTTGCGGAGTAATTAGCTATGAGTAACGTTCTTATCATCAATGCCCACGAACCATCACCATTCTCAGAAGGTAAACTTAACGCTTCTTTGGTAGATAAAGCGGCGACATTATTAGAGCAGAAAGGTCATTCAGTTCGCATCGTAACCATGCAAGAGGAATGGGTCGTTGATGAACAGTTAGCGCATTTTGAGTGGGCTGATCGTGTTATTCTGCAATCCCCAGTAAACTGGATGACGATCCCTTGGTCTTTCAAAAAATATATGGATGAAGTATTCACTGCTGGTATGGGCGGCGTATTGTGTGCTTTTGATGGTCGCAGCGCAGAAGAGCCAACTAAGAACTATGGTACAGGTGGCTCGCGTACTAACACCAAATATATGCTTTCACTGACATTCAACGCACCAAAAGAATCTTTTGATGATCAAGATGAATTCTTATTCCAAGGTAAAGGTGTGGATGATTTAATGTTCCACATGCACGCTAACTTTCGTTTCTTTGGTATGTCAGCATTGCCGACTTTCGCTTGTTATGATGTGATGAAGAATGGCGATATTGAAAATGACTTTGCACGCTTTGAATCGCAACTTAATGAGCTATTTTAATTAACAAGACCAGTAGGGTTCGTTAATTACCTCTACTGAGAACTTAATTCAATTGGCGCGTAGTGCTACTATGGCGTAAGACTTAAACCAGATATTTGTGGCTTCTTTCAATGAATGAACCCCAGCTATCTGGTTTCTTGATTGATGAGGTTGTATGAAAGCAAGAGTAGAAATAGACCCAAAAGGGCGTAAGAATGTTATCAATGCCTGCTCTGAGCCTTGTGCGATAGAAAAAGGTATGCGGATCTTGGGTTCTAAGTGGAAGGGTTCCATCATCTACCACCTGAAAGACGGCCCAGTGAGGTTTAATGATCTTACAAGAATGTTGGGCGGAGCCAGTAAGAAGATGGTTGACCAACGCCTAAAAGAGCTAGAAAGTGAAAATATGGTGGTACGTCGCGTGATCAATGACAAGCCATTAGCGGTGAGCTACGAGCTGACAGAGTTAGGTACAAGCGCTCTGACGATTCTTGATGAATTGAGGAAGTGGTCTGAAAGTAACAATGTTCAGATTAAATGATGTGCCGCTCAACAGTGTTGGCTATAACAATCACTGACAACCGAATTAAAAAAGGCAGCCTGTTACGAGGTTGCCTTTTTTAATTCTTACCTTTGAAGGCTTGAGGCTTAGTAGTCTAGCGTGCCTCGGATTGGGTAATGGTTGTTTGGATCGCGAATCCAGGCCAAACCACGAGTTAATGCGCCAAGCTCTGGTCTTACAAATGGGTTGTTTGATAGGTCAACGACATGGACATCGCCGTGCTCATTGACGACAAATAGCCCTGGTTCTGCAAAGTTATGGTCCGTTTCTGCTTCAGAACGCGGTAGAGAAATATAAAGTCCTAACGTCTTCATTTGTTGCTCAGTTAGGCCATAAGCAATTGGGAAGCTGATATCGAGCTTTTCTAGATGTTGCTCTAATTGTTGCTTTGAATCACCAGAGACAGCCAACATATCAACGCCTGCATCGCTGAAGGCCTGTTTGTAGATCTCAATTTCATTAAGGTATTTGGTGCAAAGTGGACAATGCTTACCACGATAGATAAACACCGCTTGCCATGTTGCATCACCTTGAGGTTGGCCTAGCTTGACTTTGGTTCCATCCAGCTTTGTTGCCTCTAATGTAGGAAAAGCGTCGCCCGCTTTGAGTTTTTGTGAGTATGTCATCTCGGCTCCTGTGATTGAAGTCACAACTAATTAGAAAAAGATAAGACACTAAGTAATAAGTTGCAACCAGTATACTTTTAGTAACCTAGTTATGGGCGTGAGAATGTCTACCTCGTCTGGATGAAAACGGCAAAGCATTATTCTGCATCCGCCTTAGCCATCAGTTCAGATAGGATTTGTTTATAACCTTCAACTGGGTGCGCCCCAGAAACGCCAGACTCACGGTTGAAGACGACTGTTGGCACACTTGAAACACCCATTTGCTGCCATTGTTTCTCTGCGTTACGTATCGCACTGCGTCGCTGTGTGTCGTCGAGCCGACGCATTCCTTCTTCAGCATCAAGACCTACAGAGATAAGCTCTTGCTTTAAGGTGTCACGATCAGAGACATCTTTCTGTTCACTGAAAAATGCCGAGAACAGACGTAATTTTAGCTCAGTCTGTTTGCCAAACTCTTTGGCGTAATCAAGCAGAATGTGGGCATCAAACGTATTCACCATCTTCATGTTATCAAAGTAGTTGAATTCAAAGCCATGCTCTGCGCCAATGCCAGTAATGCGAATACGAGCATTCTTACTCTCTTCAACTGTACTGCCATATTTGCGTGCAACGTGCTGACGAAGGTTTTCTCCCTCAGCAGGCATATCAGGGTTCAATTCAAAAGGTTGCCACTCAATCTCGACCCGATCTTCAATGCCAAGCTGTTCGATCGCTGCTTTTAAATGATTGTATCCGATGATGCACCACGGGCAGACAACATCACTAATAATGTCGAGCTTAATTGTATTATTCATATGAGTTTCCTACTCAAAGCACTGCGCACACGCGGCAAGCAGTGCTTTGATTTGCGTTTGCTTATCTTTGACTGCGTTTAACGTTCGCTAGGGTGCGTCCACGCAAACTTCTGGAATGGCGCATCGGGTTCAGTATGTGCGAGTGCATTAGTGAAGTTTGAAATAAGCTTAGCAGACAAGCCAGTCAGCACTTCCAGCGCTTGACGTTTAGTAAATCCAGCGTCGATGAATACTTGCAGTCTTTCATCACCAATATGACCACGGTTATCAAGCAGCTCTTTGGTAAAATCATGCAACGCTTGTAGCTTCACATCAGGAATCGTAGTACCTTCGCGCAGCGCTTCAATCACTTCATCTGGCATTTTGCCTGCTTTCATCATCCATGTATGACCCGGAACGCAGTAGTGACAGTTGTTCTCAAAGTTTGCTGTCATGAAGACCACCTGCTGCTCTAGCGGGCTAAATGTTGTGTTCTTCATAAACAGTTCGAAAACCGTATTGTATGCTTCGTACGTCGCTGGTGCTTCAGCAAGAACAGCGTGCAGATTTGGTAGCATGCCAAAGCCTTTAAGAGACTGTTCTACCAGAGCTTTAGACTCTTCAGGCGCAGTTTTTGCGTTGTAATAAGTAAATTCAGTGCTCATGGTTATCTCCTTAAAAGTTAGTGTCGAGGTGTGCTTCAAAGCGAGTGAAGTCACTTTCGATGTCACCGTTTTTCATTACGTCATAACAAGCAAACGTTGGCAGTGCAGACATTCCAAAGAAACGGAAGTTTGCGTGCATGTGGAACATCAAATCATCAACGCTGCGACCTTGGAATAGGTATTCGTTTTCATCATTAAATGACTCTTCAGGTGCATTGAATGTGAAAGACAGCATGTATTTTGTGTTAGTGCGAGTGCCGCCCGTACCGTAGTTCTTCTTCGGTTCTTCTGCGCTGCGACCATCAAATGCACATAGCGCCCCCCCCATACCAGCGGTGAATACCTCATCCATGTATTTTTTAAATGACCATGGAATCGTCATCCAGTTAACAGGAGACTGAAGGATTACGCGGTCTGCCCATTCAAAGTGTGCCAGTTGCTCATCAACGACAATTTCTTCTTGCATGGTAACAACGCGAACTTGATGACCTTTTGACTCTAACGTGGTGCGAGCTTTCTCGACTAAAGCAGAATTTAGCTTGCCTTCAGAAAATGGAGATGGCTCGTGTGCGTTAATGATTAGAACGTTACTCATGATAATTAACCCTTCAATGAATTGACTGTTTTACAAAGCGAAGATGATTTCGCTGTCTTGCGGTTTATTATGGTTACCTAGAATTAGACTGCAACTAGTTAACTTTTAGTAACCACTGTAATTCTCAGTGAAATTAACAGTAAGTTATTGTTTAATAGTTTTTTTGTTTTTTTAAGGTTAAGGGGGGGCGTAGGTAAGCAGAAATAGGTTACTAAAAGGATACTACTTGAAATATCTCAGGAGGTTACCATAATAAACCGCATAAACAGAATAGAGTGCCAATCTATAGGACGTAACTGTATGGATTTATCCCCAAAACACCCATTGTGGCGCAAACCAAAACATCATCTTGATGCCGATAGCAGCAGTGATCATGTGCATTGGATTGAGCTTTTTTACGATTTAGCCCATGTGGTATCGATTTTTGTTCTTGGGAACTTCTTAAGCCATCACCTTGGCTTTGGCGGTTTTGCAATTTTCGCTGCACTGTTTACCGTGATCTGGTTTGCGTGGTTTGACTTAAGCCTTTTTAACTCCATTTATGTCAGCACCGATGTCCAGCACCGTTACATTATGGCGGCTCAGATTGTCACCATTATGATCATGTCATCGGCTATTGTGCATATTGACGGCGCTGGTTGGGCTTACTTTGCGATAGGTTACGCGATAAACCGAGCGATAATGTCGCTGCTCTATTTCAGGGCTAAAACGGTCGAAGATAGTGAGACTTGTCTACCAAGTCGCATGTCACGAAACTTTGCCATTGGCTCAGTCATCTTCCTTATTAGTGCGTTTCTTCCTGCGCCATATAGCTACATGGTATTTGCTGCCGGGATGGGGGTTTTAGCGGTGTTGTATGTTGCTCCAAAAGTTGGCGTACTTTACAGCAAACGATTCTTACCGCGCTTTGGCCATATGGCGGAACGTTTTGCACTGCTACTACTAATCGTTGCTGGTGAGGGCTTTTTTAAGCTTGTCATCACTCTTGCAGAAAAGGGCATCGATAATGTGGTGGGTGATGTGTTTGTTAATTACGCATTTGGTGGTCTCTCTATTTTCGTTTTATGTTGGATCTATTTTGACTTTGTTGGCAACGGTAAGCCGCGTGATCATGAGCCAAAAACACTGGTTAAATGGACGATTTCTCACCTGTTCTTGATGCTTTCTGCTGTCATGATAGGTGTTGCACTGTCAGCGGAAGTGAAGATTGGCTTCATGGATCAATACCCATCCCAATATGCGTTGATTGGTTGTTTAGGCTTGGCAACATACCTGTACTGCTTGCTTCAGATTCAAAACGTGATTGAACTTCGCACTGCCCATCGTTTTGCTACTGCGAAAGTTCGTTATATCGGTATTGCGCTGTGCTTCGTGACGCTGGCTATCGTACCGTTTGTTCCTTCAATTGTAGCTAATGTCGTATGGGGAGCCGCGCTGTTCTCTCAGATCCTCATTCCAGTGAGAAGCGCATTTAAAACCCTGACTCAAGAAGCTAATCAAGAAGCTGGGCAAGAGCACGATTAAGCCCCTTTGTTTGAACCGCAGGGCAGTTCTACTTTGCGGTTCAATGGATAGCCATTATGTATCGACCAAAAGTACCGGAACAAATCACAAGCTTTCAATTGGCAGTCTTAATGCTGTCTTTGTTTGTTGTGATCTCTTTAACCGTTGAGCTGATCTTTAAGTTACCGCCAGAAATTATCCAGATACTGATTTACGTAGATACCTTTATTTGTGTGATCTTTTTTATCGACTTTGTGCAGCAATATCGTGCTGCGCCATCAAAGCTTGAATACATGAAATGGGGCTGGCTTGACCTTATCTCTTGTATTCCATTAATGGAGATGAACCAATTTGCTCGTTTGATTCGTGTGTTTCGCCTAATCCGTGCAATTAAATCTGTCTCTATGATTTCTCATGCAATCAATGCGAACAAAGCGTCCACGTCACTACATTTTATGGTGGTGACTTCATTGATGATGATGGTGTTTGGCTCGATTTACATCCTCTATCTTGAGAAGGACATGCCGGGTGCCAATATTCACACCGCTGGCGATGCGTTTTGGTGGACATTCGTCACCATCACAACGGTTGGCTACGGGGATTTTTTCCCTGTGACACTAGAAGGGCGCATTGTAGCCATTATTTTAATCACCACCGGCGTTGGTATGTTTGGTAGCTTTACCGCCGTTCTCGCCTCTTGGATCATGGACACTTCTAACGAGCGCAAGATGGAGGTTCAGATCTTAGAAGAGGTGAATACTCTCAGAGCAGAGGTTCGGGAATTGAAAGTAATACTAAAACAGCAAGCTGAAAGAAATGAGTAGTCTGCTATCATGCGACTAGACTTGCCATACTTGTAGTTATTCATGAGTTGCTAATATTTAACTTTTCGTAACTCATTTTTGTCCAAAGGTATGCTGGCGGTAGCATGTAACGCAAAAATGCCCTCAATGAAATGAGTTCTATTGCTTGAAAGTCGTGCGCCACTGAACCGGCGATACATGAAAAGCAGATTTAAAGTGCTTTCTAAATACACTGTCAGAGCCAAAACCCGCTTGCTCTGCAATTTGAGGTATCGATAGTTTCGTGGTTTCTAATAGACGTTGGCTAAACACCAAACGTCGATTTTGCAGCCATTCACCAAATGTACAACCATAGGTGGATTTAAACTGGCGTGTAAAGGTACGTTTACTCATCGCACAGCGCTCAGCGAGTTCATCTAGTGAATGAGACTGATTGAGACTCTGCTCAACCTGCTCAATCACAAGGTTAATACTTGTCTCTGTGAGGGGTTTTATGTTGACTGGTGCTGGTATGTATTGTTGCTGCCCACCATTACGAGATGGTGCAGTCACCATCTTACGAGCGAGATCATTCGCAAGCTCACTACCACACAAACGGCGCACTATGTGCAGACAGCAATCGAGTGAAGCTGCTACTCCAGCAGAGGTGATGATAGTCTCATGTTCAACAAATAGAGGGTTTGGGTCAAAATTCACCTTAGGAAATTGCTGCTGAAATTGTTCGGTAAATGCCCAGTGGCTTGTGGCTCGTTTGCCATCGAGAACGCCAGCACACGCGAGAACATAAGAACCAAGGCAGAGCCCTACCAGCAACTTCCCTTTATCATGATGATCTATTAACGCCTCTAGAAGTCGCTCACTTGGCTCTGGCAGGTCATTTGGCCAGCTTGGAATAATTATAATATCGGCTTCTTGGGTAGCACTTAGATCGCTATCGACCACCACACCAAATCCAGAGCTTGTTTCAAACCGTAAGCTGTTTTCGCTACAGATCCTCAAGTTAAACCGAACCGGCTGACCGAAAAAGATATCTTGAAACACCAGACAGGGCACAGAGAGATGAAAAGCACTGATGCCTTCAAAGGCTATCATAGTAATTTTAATTAACTCGCTTGATTTGTTCATGAGTGTCTCGATTTGCGCGAACGTTGACTTTCAAGACAGTATCATAAGAAGTCGTAAAGTAGCATACTAAATCGTATAGAGAACATGACTTGTTAGTGAGTTTAGAGAGGCATTATGAAGATCCACCACCTACGTAGCGCAACTTTTATCATTGAATCTGGCGAAACATTTATCCTTATTGATCCTATGTTGGGGAAAAAAGGCTCTATGCCTCCGTTTTCAGTCATTAAGGCTAAGGCCGCGAAAAATCCAACCGTTGAGATGCCAAGTAATGCCGATGAGCTACTAAACAAGGTTACTCATACCTTAATTACTCACAGTCAAACACTTGGTATCAAGGCATTACAACATGGAGATCACCTAGATCCGGCAGGTGAGACGTTTTTAACAAGTCGTAATATCCCAGTTGCGACACCAGCCAAAGATAAGGCTTACCTAGAAAAATACGACTTAACGGTAAATTGGGGAATTGAAGACTGGCAAACTATCGACTTTCTAGACGGAAAGCTCACCGCGGTTCCGGCTTTGCACGGCCATGGATGGATTCACAAGGTAATGGCTAATGGTGTTGGATTTTTCTTGGAGCTCCCCAATGAGCCTTCTATTTACATTAGCGGTGATACAGTTCTAACCGATGATGTAAAACGAGCGTTGACTGAGTTGAAACCTGATATCACAGTAGTCGCGGCAGGTCGTGCTCGTATGGACGTTGGTCAACCGTTATTGATGTCTATTGATGAAGTGATGGAGTTTATCCGTCTTTCCCCTAACAAGGTGATTGCGAACCATATGGAGGCACTAAACCACTGTGCAGTGACTCGACCAATTCTTAAAGAAGCAATTGATAAAAACGGTTTGTCAGATAAAGTCCTTATTCCTGCTGATGGTGAGACCTTGGAGTTTTAGATACCTGAACTAATCCGATGACTCTCGATTTAAGTAAATAATCTAAATGATTTTTGTCCATAAATGAGTTAGTACTTAACTAATTTTAAGAATTCTATGCATGGAATTACCATGTTTAATCATTAAGAATGTTGACTTTTTTGCCATTCAGAAATATAGTCAATCATAGTTAGCAATTGCAGCTTCTATTTACATTGTTTAGTTGCAAACAATTGAAACTAAACGACTAATTTTGAATTTAATACGGAAGCCTTGGGTTCAAATCCCTATCTCTCTGCCATATTTATCGAAAGAGCCCGCTAGCAATAGCGGGCTTTTTGCTTTCTAGAATTTGAGTGAGTTTGATTAGAGAGTTAAAAGGTTTGTAGCGCATCAATGTAGGGTTCAAATCCCTATTTCTCTGCCATATTTAGAATAGCCCGCTATTTTGTAGCGGGCTTTTTGCTTTCAAAAATTGGAATTAACGGGCTTTGCGTTTTTTATAAATGGCCACATATGTGTTGGATTTTGTATCTTGATTGATTAGGGTAACTATTCAAACCGTTAAGGAACTATCTAACTTATCTAGGAGCAAGTTTGTCAGTTATAAGTCAGCAATTAGCAGAGCATTATATATGGGGAAATAATTGTGATGGTTGGCATCTGGTGAAATCAAAGCAATTAAGCGTTATCCAAGAGCGTGTGCCGCCAGGTAGCTTTGAATCTCGACACTTTCACCAGAAATCAGAGCAGTTTTTTTTCGTTTTATCGGGTATAGCAACGATAGAAGTGGAAGGTGAAGTATTGACTGTTAATCCGTTGCAAGGGATTCATGTCGGTGCTGGTAAAGCCCACCAATTAAGTAATCAACATAATAGTGAGTTGGTATTCACGGTGACCTCTACGCCACCAAGTCATGGGGATAAGATAGAACAAGGTTAACTTTATAAAACTATTTGTAGAATGAGTCGCTTGTTATTAATTATTATTAACTTTATGTAGTTGTCTGATTTTTATAGTTTATTTATTCTTTGTCCTGAGGGGGAGTCTTATTACTCTAAAAATTGAGTGTTAACTTGTAAGTGATTGCCTATAATCGCTTTACATCATTAAGGAATAGCATTGTGATAACCCGTGGCTTAGCATTTATAGTGTTATTTTTATCGTTGAGTTTATTCTCCACGATGATTGCTGCCGAGGGAAACCCAGCTTTACACGTTTCTGGGCCTTCAATAAGTTATCAAGTTAGCCATATTAATCCCATTGTGAATGATGTCGCTTTACCCACAGAGCTTGAAACCAGCTTTAATCAAACTCACATTGAGCCTGTAAAAGATTTGCCACTTATCAGTGACATTGAGCGCTTTGATTTTCTCAATGATTTTCGCCGAGTCGTGAGTCATGATAACCGCGCAGGTATCGGCGAAAAACCCAATTACTCCCTTCTCATCGCTTTTTTTGAACCGATGATTTTTAATCGCTATATTGCTCCAATCTCAACTCCCAAGTTTGTTAATCACTGGACCAGCCAGCTGAGCTCCGCAATATCCCGTGTTTCCGGTTGGAAAGATGGCAATAGTCTGTATAGCCATAATCATCAACGTCTAGCTTAATTTCTTTGGCTTGAAATCCGATATTTATCGGAACTTTACCGTGCGCTTTTGATTATTGAACCGCGAAGCTCCTTTTAGGAATGCCATGCGTTATCAATAAGCTCGAACAGTGCTTTGTGTTTTGTATTGTCAGAGAATTTATTGTGAACAAAAAACAACACCAACCTCTAAATCGTAATGCGATTTGGAAATATATCGTGCTGAGCGTCAGCATCGTGATTTTATTTTTAAGCGCTTTACCTTCATGGTACGGCGAACAGGCTTCAGTACATATTAAGCACCCTAACCAAACTATTGATGTTCTCGCTGTGTCGAAATATCTCACTCAGGCCGATATAGCAACAACTGCTATCCATCAAACGAATGGACAAACGATTATTGTATTACAAGATGATAATCAACAAGCTAAAACAAAAGATGTTATGGAGCAGCACCTCATTGAGGGTGAAGTTATTGCACTAGCGATAGAACCTTCAGCGCCTGATTGGCTAACCAACTTAGGCTTTGCGCCAATCAAGTTAGGTTTGGATTTACGTGGTGGAGTGCAATTCTTACTTGATGTGGATATGGAGCCTGTTTATCACGCCCACCGGCAGGTGGTTATGGATGAGTTTCGCGCTAAAGTCAGAGGCTCAACAGGTCGCCATGTCGATGATAGCGTTTATTTAAGTTTTAGGTCGCCAGAAAGCTTACAAAAGGCGATTTCAGTTGCTCGTGAAGAGTTTCCGCAATGGCAAAGAGCAGTCAGTAATAATCAATTAATATTGAGTCAAACCGAAGAAGAAAGAGACGCGTTACGTGCATCTACAGTGCTACAAAATTTACAAATTATGCGCAGTCGAATTGAACATTTAGGGATTACTGAAGCATCGGTACAAAGACAAGGTCAATCAAGAATAAGGATTGAATTACCTGGCGTACAAGACCCAGCTGCAGCTAAGGACGTTATTGGCGCAACCGCATCATTATCATTTCATAGCTTAGTCAGTGAACGCTCACCCGGTGCATTAGTTATTGATGATGAAAATGGTAAGCCTGTTTACCTCAATAGAAACGCTATCTTCGGTGGTGAGCATATTATTGATGCAAGGGCTAGCATTGGTGAGATGGGACTGGCAGAAGTGAATTTAGTGCTCGATTCTGCAGGGGGGAGAAAAATGTCCCATCATTCTCGGGCAAACATTGGCCAGCCTATGGCAACAGTTTATAACGAGTACACACAAGGTCGAGATGGTACTAGCATTAAAAACAGTGAGGTCATTAGTGTTGCAACGATTCAAGCGCAGTTAGGTAGTCGTTTTCAGATCACAGGTAGTGGAAATCTTGCTGAGGCACAGCAACTTGCCTTGTTGTTAAGTGCAGGCTCGCTAACTGCACCTGTCACCATTGTTGAAGAACGTACCATAGGACCAACTCTTGGAGCTGAAAATGTTAAGAACGGCTTTGCTGCTTTAGCATTAGGTTTGGGGTTAACACTGACGTTTATCGCATTATGGTATCGCCGTTTAGGTTGGGTTGCTAATTCAGCATTGTGCATTAACTTAGTCATGTTAGTGGGGTTAATTGCTTTAATTCCTGGCGCAGTACTCACTATGCCAGGTATCGCAGGGTTAGTACTTACTGTAGGTATGGCCGTTGATACCAATGTGCTTATTTTTGAGCGTGTTAGAGACAAAATGAAACAAGGTTACAGTTTTGCTCAATCTATAAACACAGGCTTTGATAGCGCTTTCTCTTCCATTTGGGATGCTAATTTAACCACTATGATTGTTGCTATCGCACTCTATTCGATTGGTAATGGTCCTATTCAAGGTTTTGCACTTACATTGGGATTAGGTCTTCTAACCAGTATGTTCACTGGGATCTTTTTATCTAGAGTCATCATTAATCTTATTTGGGGACGCGATCAGCGTCGTATGGTTAAAATATAATGAAAAAATTAATTGAGAGATTGTCTTTAACGGCGCCAACATCAATATTGACCCAATTACGATGCTTTATGACAGGGGTATCTTTAATATTATTAGTCGTTTCAATGACGATTATAGGCGTTAAAGGGTTTAACTGGGGGCTCGATTTTACTGGTGGAGTAGTGGCTGAAGTCGCGATTGACCAAACCGTGGCAAGTAGTGAGTTAAAAGCGCATTTAGATAAAGTGCTTAAACAAGATGTGCAAGTGACTCAAGGCGCGCAAGCAGGTCAGTGGACAATCCGTTATAACCATGATGAATTACCCGATCTCAGTATTACGCAACAGCTGTTACCAGTCAGTGATTCCGTGCAAGTATACAGCAACAGTGTTGTTGGCCCACAAGTTGGACAAGAAATGGTTGAACAGGGGGGCTTAGCGGTCATTGCATGCTTATTATTAATTATGGTGTATTTGAGTATGCGGTTTGATTGGCGATTGGCATCAGGTGCTTTAATGGCGTTGATCACGGATATTGTTATCGTATTGGGCGTGTTCTCTCTATTTCAATTGGAGTTTAACTTAACGGTATTGGCGGCCTTATTGGCGGTGCTTGGTTACTCATTGAATGACTCAATCATTATTGCTGATAGAGTGAGGGAGTTGATGAGAATGCGCCCTGAATCTAAGACGGCTCCTATTATTGATGACGCTGTTAAAGCAACGATTTCAAGAACTTTAGTCACATCGGGGACAACATTAGTCACTGTATCAAGCCTTTGGCTTTTGGCTGGCGACAGCTTGCAAGGCTTCTCTGTTGCATTATTCGTCGGGATCGTTTGTGGAACCTGTTCATCTGTGGCATTAGGAGTAACGTTACCACAATGGTTTGGTTTAAAAGCGAGTGATTATATTGTGCGGCCAATAGAGGTTGAAGAAGGCTACACTTAAGGTATTACGGCGTTAATGTTTAGCGTTTAAAAAACCAGCCGTTTGGCTGGTTTTTTATGAAGACGAATGGAGTGTAACCTATCTTATTTAGGTAACTTTACACAATTCTAGCAAGCGTGGCAGATACTGCTTATCAAGCTGTGCAATATTGCTTTGTTCCGCCAACACGTCTTTTAATATGGTTTCAGTGGTAAGCGGATTAGCTAAAACAACTCTAAATACTGTGGTGTCTTTACGCAGATATTTGGCTGGTTTTATCCGTGTACGTGACACGAATGATTTACCTTGTTCACGTTGATGCTTTTGAATGAATTGGGTTAAGCCATCGAGAAGTTCATTACATGTTGTGACAAACTTAACGTCACCCCGTTCAACGGCATCATCAATAGCTTGTTGTACTGAGTGCGGTACAAATCGATAGGTTAAAATGCACAATTCAGGGTGAGTAATAAGTTCAAAGTCTCTGTGTTCGACAATACAGTCAGCAAAGTAGCGGGCTTTTTCAAGGCTGTTATTGATTAAAATTTCGTAGCCGTCACCGCCAATAATTTGCAAACAGGCATGGACTAACATAGCCATACCTGGTCTTGAGCCTTCAAGGGTTTGACTCCCTAAGTCCTTAGAGCCGACACGTAAAATATATTCAGCGTGATGGGCTATGGCATTGGCAAGTTCCGGATCTTTAAATAACACCATACCCGCGCCCATAGGGACGTACATTTGTTTATGGGCATCGATTGTGACAGAGTCAGCTTGTTCTATACCATCAAGCAAATAGCGATATTTGTTTGATAATAAACTTGCGCCGCCCCACGCCGCGTCCACATGAAAGTGACAATCAAGTTCTCGTGCTAACACAGCAAGCTCAGCTAAGGGATCAATATTACCTGTTTCAGTAGTACCCGCTACGCCAACAATTGCCATGACTTTTATATTGTCACTGGCCAGCTGTTTGGCTGTTTGACGCATTTTTGTAACATCAACTTTATTGTCAGCTGTGGTTGGAATACTGATGATATTATCACGACCGATCCCTAACAAATCAGCGGTTTTTCCAATGGAGTAATGGCCGCGTTCAGATACCAGTATGGCGATGTCCTCAAAACCAAAATGTTTTAAGGCCTTGGGTAAACCTTCACGGTTTATTCCTTTAAAATTTCCATCTGCTTTCAATAATTGGTTGCGTGCAATCCACAGAGCGGTGATATTGGCAACGGTTCCACCAGAACAAAAGGCGCCTAAAGAGTAGTTTGCACTATGCATCCACTGTTCATAAAACGAATCATTTTGGCCAAATATAAGGTGGTGCATCATGCCCAAGACTTGGCGTTCAAGCGGGGTGAAAGCTTTTGAAGTTTCAATTTTGACCAAGTTTTGATTCAGGCCAACCATCATTTTAGACAGTGGCAGTACAAAATATGGTAATGCCGATGTCATATGACCGATAAAGCTCGGGGCAGAGGTATGTACTGAGTGAGCGACTAAGTTTTGCATGATTTCATCAGTATAATCAGAAACAAAGCGTGGGGCATCAGGGATCTGAAATGTCCTGAAGTCATGTTCAATCAGTGATAAAGGTTTCTCTAAAGCAGCAATGCTTTTACCCAAGAATCCCGCTAAATCTTCAGAGAGCTTTTGTTCAATGATACTTAACGTTGATTCTGCATCTTCTGGTACGGTAAAAATACGTAATAGACTATCTTCAGATGCTTGGGCTTTGCGGTCGTTCTTAGTGGTCATTTAATCGTGCCATCATTTTTATTTTTCAGCCATGAATCACTCTTTTTGAAGGTGATTTCATGGCGATTATGAGGGCTAACTTTACTGCAAGGATTATTTGGCAGCAAGTTTTTGCTTCAAACGGTCGTTTTTATATTGATAGTTTCAAGCTTGCGGCGATATTTTGAGCAGTGTTTACCAAGTTATTATGGGCATTGGCTAAAATATCATCCAGTGGGGATAACGAAGGAATGATTGGAAATATTGCTGTCATGCCCTGAGCCAGAATATCCTCAGCACCTTGACCTAAACACCCAGCAATACCAATCACGGGGATATCTTGTTTTATCGCCTGTTGCATCACGCCCATAGGTGTTTTACCACTGAGGGTTTGACTATCCATTCTGCCTTCACCTGTGATAACAAGATTTGCCTTATCCATTTTTTCAGCTAATTTGACGGCTTGTACGACAATATCAACCCCAGGTTGTAATTTAGCGTCAAGTAATGCCATTACCCCAAATCCCATTCCGCCAGCTGCCCCAGCACCAGGAAATAAGTCTATATCGTTAATTAAGGATAACTGGCTGGTGTTGTTAACGATGGATGCAAAATGTCTCAGGGCATTGTCGAGTTCTGTTACCATTTGAGGCGTCGCCCCTTTTTGCGGGCCAAATATTGCCGAGGCGCCGTTAGGGCCACATAACGGGTTGTCAACATCACACGCCACATCGATTTGGCAATTGCTCAAAAGCGGGTGAACCTCATCAGTATTAATACTTGCCAATTGGGTTAAACCTGCTGCGCCGTAAGTTATAGCATTACCTTGGCTGGTGAGTAAGGTAAAACCAAGCGCTTGCGCCATACCTGCACCACCGTCATTGGTCGCACTGCCACCTAGTCCCAATATTATGTGGCGTATGCCACGATCAAGCGCGTCTCGGATCAACTCACCTGTACCGTAGCTGGTGGTAAGCATCGGATTTCTGTGATCGCGTTTAATATGATGCAACCCTGAAGCCTCTGCCATTTCGATGACTGCTGTCAGTTTTTGGGGAGCGAGATTATCGCTCCCCTCTACTGAATTCTCAGCCCCTAAGATACCGTAATGCGCTGATACCGGTTGACCATCTGGCCCTGTAACCTGAAGAGTCACTAATTGCCCGTTAGTTGCGTCAACCATTGCTTGTACAGTGCCTTCGCCGCCATCGGCCATTGGTACTTTACAATATTCTGCATCAGGGAAAATTCGTTTAAATCCTTCCTCTATTGCATTAGCAACACCTAATGCACTAAGGCTCTCTTTGAATGAGTCAGGGGCAATGACTATTTTCATAACAATTCTCTTAGGTTTTAGAAAGCCCCACTCAGCAAAGAGCTGAGCGGGACGAAAGGGTATTTATAGAAGAACGAGGCTGAGTAGGTACACTAGGGTCATTGCGGTAAGACCTTGTACTAGAGTTGCCATTGTTTGTGCTCGATAAGCTTGTTTAACACTCATGCGGCTAAATTGCGTAACAACCCAGAAAAAGCTGTCGTTAGCATGTGACACTGTCATTGCACCTGCACCAATCGCCATCACTGTGAGTACTCGTCCCATATCACTCGCTAAGCCAATATCGCCTAATAACGGAGCGACAAGCGCTGAAGTAGCAACCAAGGCAACAGTCGATGAGCCTTGTGCTGATTTAAGTGCTGCAGCGACAATGAATGGCATGAAAATACCGACACCAAGTGCCGATAAGCTACTGCCAAGGTATGTACCAATTTCAGTGGCTTTAAGAACGGCGCCGAAAGCACCGCCTGCACCAGTAATTAACAAAATAGGAGCGGCTACGACTAAGCCTTGGCTAATACGTTCGCTGAACTCTTTCACTTTATCAGTGCTTTTTAGTAGCGGAATGGCTAACAACAAACCAATCATAAGTGCATTAACGGGTTGGCCCAAGAACATTAAAATATCAAATAAGCTCTCTTTACCTAATGGTGCCGACGGGAAGTTGGCTATTGAACCTAAGCAAATCAGCAGTATCGGCACAAAGATTGGTGCAAAGGCTTTAGCTGGGCTTGGCAGTTCGCCATAACTGCTTTTTAGCGCTTCATAATCTTCTAATTTGTCATTAAGCTCTTCTGCACCTTCGCCATCGGGTTGCTCGTTTGCGAAGCGGTTTGCCCATAATGTTCCGGCAAGTGCGGCAATAGCGGCAATAAACACCCCGACAGCAATTACAAGCCCGAGCTGGTTTTCTAGCCCGAGGTTACCGGCTGCAGCGATAGGACCTGGTGTAGGTGGCACAAAAGTATGAGTTGCGTATAAACCTGTAGCTAAAGCTACGCTCATTGATACACTCGATACCTTCATGCGGTTTGCCATAGATTGTTTTAATGAATTTAAAATGACAAAACCTGAATCACAAAATACTGGGATCGAGACAATATAACCAATAATGGACATGGTTAATGTTGGAAAGCGTTTTCCAAGCACTTTAATGACTACGTCAGCCATGGTGATGGCAGCGCCGCTTTTTTCAAGAATAGTACCGATAATAGTACCTAGCACGATAACGAGGCCAATATAGCCTAATATGCCACCAAAGCCTGTGGTGATAGTTTTAGCAATGTCTGCACTTGGCAAACCATAAGCAAAGGCTGCTAAAAAAGAAGCTAAAATTAGTGTTAAAAAAGGGTGTAATTTAAATTTAGATGTCGCAATAACAATAAATGCAATTACGCCAATTAATATCAAGATCATGCTCATTGATAACTACTCTATTTAGGGTATTAAGATATGTTGTTTTTGTAGGCGTATTATTGAAAAAATGATATCTATTTGCTTTGTGCTATTTCACAGAATTAATATGCATACAGGGTATTTGTTTGTGCAGGTGCACAGGTTGTGAGCTGTGATCGGTTATTTTGATGACTTTTGATTGTTTCAGCTGAAGAAAACTATCATGGTTTAGGCCTGAAACATGATTTGCCCAAGATATAGATTAAGCAAATGCTGAAATTCTTGTAAGTTTGTTCCAGTTATTTGCTGAATTTTATCCAGTCTATATCTCAATGTGTTGCGATGAATAAACAGCACTTCAGCACAACGTTTATGATCGCCAATATGTTGAATGTAAACCGCTAAGGTTTTTTGTAATACGCCATTTTTGTCTGCATGGACGAGTTTTAAATAAGGTGCTGCTAGGGCGTCACCACGCCAATGTTGTTTCAGCCCGGTAAAGATGACTTGCAGTGCGTAATCTTCATATAAGTATTTATTTTTCTCTGGGTTAAGACTTTTGCCAATGGCAAGGGTTTCTTTCGCGGTTCGATAGGATTTTGCTATTCCTTCTACACCACCGAAGAAATGCCCTAAAGCAATGTTGAGCTTTAGCTCCATGTTGGCGGGGATACGTTGCAATAACTTATCGATACGATGGCTTTCGAGCGCTGGATCCCATTGGCGCCCATCTAAAAAGGCAGGCTTCAAAATGACTAATTGATTGAGTGAAGTCATTGCAATCAAGTTATTTCTGTCGGGATACTGCAGTAAATGTACCATTTGCTTTAGTGCTTGGTTATTATGAACCTGCTGCTGGTTTACAGATTCAATTTCGATAATGGCGACAACACGCTCTTCTTTTACGTCAATACTAAGCTGATGTCCCCAGTGAGTTAACTGATCAACGTCCTTTTCTTCGGCGCGAATGAGTTGCAAAATGAATTCTTCTTTTTGTCTATTTTGCCACTGTAGTTGATCTTGTAGATTGGCTTGTTCGACAATCATTTCTGCTGTCATTTTCAGTAGTTCGCCATACTGAGCTAACTCTGATGGGTTGCCGGTAATGCCTATCACGCCGACAATTTGCCCTTGATAATGTAGGGGAAGATTTAGCCCTGATTTAACCCCATGTAAACTTGGGGCAATCTCTTGATTAATTTCTACATTACGATTTTGGCTTATTGCCAATAACGCACCTTCATGGACAGCGCCAATTCGCTCATTTGTCCCCGATCCTAGAATAACCCCTTGAGCATTCATCACATTGATATTATGGCCAATGATTTTCATGGTTCTGTTTACAATTTTATTGGCGATAGCACTGTCAATTACATACATGGGTTACTCACAAATTGGATTAGGCTGCGATTTGATTAACGAATTGAAATAACCAGTAAATCAATAAACCGTAACTGGTAATTAATGTCAATAATGTCGCAAATTTGGCAATAGGTGGTGTTTGCGATTGTTTCAAAGCAATGTGGCAAAGCGCGATTGAAAATAGACTAATCGGCGCCACAATAATACTTAAAGGCAAAATGATGATGGCACCGCTAAGCAGAATCAATGCAGAAAAGCGTGAAGGAGGGCGTTTGTTGGTTAATGGTAAAGGTATTAAAGCAGCACCAGTCGATAGTAATACAACGCCAAAGTAGAGAATAAACTGCGCAAAACTCTGATATTGATTAATAAAACCTATCAATGCAATGAGAGGAATAATAACCGAAACGGTTACATGTTTATGGCTAAAGCTGGACTGGACATATTGGCCAGAAAAGTAGCAGCAGGTTTGCACAACGGCATTAATGGTCACAAAAGCCATAAGTGCGATAAATACCAATAAGCTGTTGTTGGCCATGGTTGTTGTGGATGCAAACGCTGGTGCAGACAATAACAATAATGGCAAACTCGAAATGATTAGGGACTTTTTAAGCATGGTAATGTGTCTATATGTTCTCATTCCTTAGATTTTAATCAACAATGAGTAGAATAGCTTTTGTTAATTTAGCAATCGTGAGTTATTTATCGTTAAATGAGAATGTGAGCACAAAAGTAAATAGATAAAACAAAAAAGCCTGCTAAATAGCAGGCTTTTTTTAATCGTGTTATCGCTTACAACTTGTAGTTGACGCTTAACATAATCATGTGAGCAGTGTAATCGTGACTGTTGCTTCCAAAGGTCATGACATTCCAAATGTTATCAGGAGCGATATCATTTGCTGCATCATTATCTAGGTACTTTTCAATTTTATAATCAAGACGTAAAGCCATTTTCTCAGTAGCTTGGTATTGACCATATAAATTAACGTTATGCACTTTTGCAAAGTAATCACCGTAGTCTCCAGTCACACCTTGGCGTACTTGAGTATTACTGTCTGATTCTGAGTAAGTGTAATCTAGACCTAAACGTAGACGGCTATCCATTAAGTTGTTGTAACTTAGGTTAGCACCAACAACGTCAACGGTGTCTTCGATGTCAGCTTGCCAAGTAGGGCCAGAGAACGTGCTACTGCCAGATTGTTGTGACTCAATAACCTGATGGTTATAGAATGCATTTAGCATAACGTCTTTGTTAAACATGTAGTTTACATTAACGTCGTAACTGGTGTCTTTTGACTCAGTTAACCCAATCTCGGTATCAGTGTAGTCATCTAATGCGTAACGAACACCTAAATCAATTGTTAATGCATCGATTGGTGTATGGCTAACACGAGCTTCAACCATGCTACGATCACGATCTGCTAAATAATATTTACGTAGTAAGTCGTTATTTTCTGAAGAGGTCCATTCAGAAGCTTGGTAATCAGAGCCATCTCGACTTCCGAAACTACCTTTTACCCACATGTCCCAGTTTTCAAAACTGTTTAAGCGGTAACGAGCCCAAATAGTGCTTTCTTCAGTGACTTCACGCTCTGAGTAACTGCGCTCATCACGTTTATAATCAACACCACCGTCTAACTTCATACCACGGTTAATGCGATAGTCAGCACCAATTTTTGCACGGTGAGTTGTTTGATCATAAGGGGTGTTATAAGCGACTTGGCCGTTAACATCATTAATGCTGATTTGAGTCCACTCTTCAATATTCGTGTTGTTTTCACGGTCAGAGTAGTCGTAACTACCCGATACTCGAACAGAGCGGTTAACGCGGCTGACTGCTTTTAATGTCATTCCGGTTAAATCAACTTTAGCATCAACAGATTCAGTTGGCACACTATAGCCATAACCAGACGTTACCACGTCTTGATCTTGGCTCATTTGACCGAACATCAAGCGACCGCTAACAGCAGTACCATTTTCAGTGTATTGACCCAGCAGCGACACGATATGTGATTCGTTATCAGGATCAAGTGCCATATAGCCACGAGTCTGAGCACCAAAAGTCGGATTAAACGCATTATCGTAGCTTAATTCAGCATTATCATTTTTAAAGATAGAGCCATCGTAGTTTAAGCTTGTGAACCAGTTTTTACCGCTAAATTTGATACCAGCATTGATGGTATCAGTTGTGTAGTCAACAGGCTCTGCAATCATCATTGACTGATTGAAGAAGCTACCTGAAGCTGTCTTAGTGCCGGTTTTTTCTTCACGTTGATAATTAACGTAAGTGGTTAACATTGATTCAGTTTGATATTCAAAACCAAGGCCTGCACGTTCGCGTTTCAGTGAAAGCTCGAATGGGTTAAGGCTACTATATAGCTCTGACATACCGTCAGTTGAACCTGCAGTGACCCAGTTATCTGGTAATGTGAGGTCTGAACCACCAATACCTTGATACGGAGACATAACAGTGTTTGAGCTGTAAGTGGCTAATGAGCGGTAATTTAGGTTGAAGTTGTACTGGCCTAATTTACCAACATTTACATCCAAACGGCCATTATCTAAGCCAAGATCTGTAGCTTCAACTTTCGCTCTATAACCCGATTCTCCGATGTAATTAACATCAGCATCTAATTTAGGCGCGATTTCATTGTCACTACCAAAAGCATTAGCTGAGTGAATATCATCTTCACTGTTATAACCAACGCCAACGCCAACACTTCCAGTAACACCCGTTTCTACAGCACAACCTTTACAGACCCATTTATCAAATTTAACTTTATCTGTATTGGCATTGCCGACACCGTAACCATCTGCTGCCATTGCAAATCCAGCATTGGCAACTAACGCTAAGGTGATAATATTCAGTTTAAATTTCATAGTCGTACATCCTTAACGCTGAAGTAATTTGCCAGAAGGGTGGTTTGAACCATGTACTTGGCTATGACAATTTAAGCAACTGCGGCCACCAGTAAAGGCATTATCACCAACATTAGAACCCATACCTGTGTTCCCTAAATATGCATTGCTAGCATGGCCATCGCTGGCATGACATTGCTGACATAGTTGTGGAGCACGAGTATTTAGCATTCCTTCGTTTACGCTGCCATGTGGATTATGACAAGTGACACAATTTTCTGTCACTGGAGCATGTTCCCATAGTTTAGGGCCGCGTTTTTCAGCGTGACATGAGTAACAGGTTTCGTTCACACTTGGTTTAACCAAGTCTGAATCAGCCATGCTGCCATGTGGATTATGACAATCACTACATGTCATTTGATTCCATTTCATTGGATGACTAGATCGTTTGTTCATGTCAGTTTTTTGCTTGGTATGACAACTTGTACACACTTCCATTTCAGTCTTTTTAGACAGAATAGGATCGTTAGCTGTATGTACGCTGTGACATGAAGCACAAGCAACATCAGCATTGTCGTGATGGCTGGTATTCCAAGACATACGGTCGTCATCTAAGTGACAGCCCATACAAACACTGTTTTGTTTCTCTGGCGCTAGGGTAGAATCAGGGCCAAAAGCGATAACTGGTTCGTTACCACCACGGTTATGTTTACCCATTGGGCCGTGACATGCTTCACATTGAAGGCCTGCCATTGGACTCTTTGAAGAGTCAATTGCACCGTGAACGCCTTTAAATAGGTCCATCACTTTTTCAGAGCGTCTATGACACATTAAGCAAGAGTCAGCCCCTTTTGGTGAGTAACTCCCTTCTTCGAACTTTTTGTCTAATACAGCTTCGACTTCTTCAGGTGTCATTTTGGCATCCCATTTCGACGCATAGGCCGAATGAGACATCCCAAGAGATAGCAGTGCAATTGCCATAAAGGTTGGGATTATAGAGTTTAATTTCATTTTAATTTTCATAGTAAGGCTTCCCAATCTATCCATGATGTAGATGTATTTATAGTTGTAAAAGGGAGAAGCGAGCTTCTCCCTGATATTACAATTACATGTTCACCGCAGTGTGATCGAAGATAGTTGGCTTATGACATCCCATACAGAACTCAAGTTGAGCTGAAGCATTGGCATCATCGTAAGAACCATTTACAACAGCGCCTTGGCCTTCTGCGTGAGCTTTAATTTCATCGAAACCATGACAAGAAGCACAAGTGGCTGTGATTGGTGTGGTGTAACCATCGTTAACATACCCAGCATCGCCCAGATAACTTGAAGTCGCTAATGCACCTTTCAGTTTGAATGCGTCAAGGTTGAAGTCATTATGACATTGAGTACAGTCACTGATGATACCTTCCTCGCCATGAACACTATGAAGTTTCATTTCAAGTGCACCTTGATTACCACCTGAAGCGTAAGTACCGTCTGGAGTATGACAAGTCACACAAGCATCAACACCTACAACTACTTCACCTTCGTCATTTTCGCGACCTAATTGTTCAGTCATGACAAAACCTGCATGGTAGCCTTTGTGAATTTCAAATGTTTCACCGTGACAGTTTTCACAAGTATTAAAGGCGACTGAATCAGTATGACGCATGCTTGGAGCTTCGCCTGAGAAAGTGCCAAATACTAAGTCTGCTTTCATACTCGTTGTAGTAATATCTTCGCCACAATCAACCGCCTCAGTACCGTCGTTACACATTTCCAAACCAACGAAAGTAAAGGCAGTGTCAGTATCTTGGATGCCAGCAGGTGAGTACTCATCAAACGGAAGGGCTGGTAGGGTGTATTGTAATGCACCTGCTTCTACAGAAACATTTTCACCTAATTCACCATTTCTAACCAAGTCGTAAGCGACTTTTGCTTGTCCGTTTCCTGGGCTTGCGTTGTAACCCATGATTGGGAAGTTTGGACCCACGTTAGTGATAGTCTCAATACGTTGGATTTTGCTTACGAGAGTTGATGCATCAATTGCAGTACCCGCAGCGTCAGTAATCGTGACAGACAGTGTGGCTGTTTTGTCTGAATTAACGATTAATGAAGATGTCATGCCGTACATATCAATGAAGGCTTTTTTCTGTACGAAATCGCCAGTGTGAATCTCTTCTGTCCAGCTAGCGTTATGACATGCGATACAGTTTGAGTTATCAGACTGTTGTGAATGACCTTCACCCGCTTTGAAGTCAATGTTCGTGTGACAACTTGTACAAGTTTCCATTGTTGGAATACGTGTCCAGTTACCCCATTCAGTTAACTCTTCTGATTCAATGTGACAGCTTTGACAGTTGTCTTGAACGATAGCGTGTGCAGTTTCGGCAGTATAATCATTACGGCCCCACACTTTGTTTGAGTTATGAACATTATGAACTAAGTGAGCGAATGCCACTTCAGGTTTACCGCGGCCATCTGCCCATTCTTGGGTATGACAAGTAATACACGTTTCAACCGTAGTGGCTTTGTGGTAAATCTTCTCGCCTTCAGCGTGACATGCTGCACACGCTTCGTGAGATACGATATTTTTAGTGTATAGCGCTTCGTAACCTTCACCGTCGAAATCAGCAACAATTTCACTGACCGGTACTTCTGTAACACCGTCTAATAACGTTGAAGCTTCAGCAACAACATTAAAACGTTGAGTTAATTCTGAATTGAATGTATCTGTATCGAAGCTTTCGAAAGTGAAGTCGTAGCTACCATTTTTGTTATCAACAAAAGTAGAGGTTGAGCCAAGCTTCTGCCAGTTCGCGCTGTTTCCTGCGCCGCTAGCGCCTGCAGGGATAAGCTGAGCTGCATTTTCAATTGAAAAGTCTTTTAATCCGACTACTGCTTCATCATCTTCATTAGTCGCATAAACTTTAACTGTAGGGATATTGTCGGCATAAGTCACTGACAGCACTTCTAAATTAAGCTGCTCAATTGCTTCTGCTGGTGTTCCACCAGGAAGACCAGGGTTGCCATCTTTACCATCATCACCGTCACTGCCACAGCCTGTTAAGGCTACGCTGACGGCACTTGCTACAAGCATTAGTGCTATTTTTGAATTTTTTTTGTTCATCATTTGTCCCTGCGTATTAAGACATTGCTTAAATTTGACTTGGCTTATTTAGTGCCTAGATACATAGTCTTTTGAGTCAATTCAGCTTTTTGGGTTTTAAATTCATCACTTACAAGGTTAATCCACAACAAGATAAAAATCTTTAAATCTAGACTGATACTGTGAAGCAGATCGGTCTATTTATAAAGAGGTATAATATTTGTCGTTCTAACTCGCTTTAAATCAGTAAAAAGCAAAAAGAGCCGCACATTGGCGACTCTTTATTTTGCTAATTAACCTTTACTGTCCACCCCAATTAGAGTGTGCTTCAAGGATTTGTCCATCGTTATGACAAGTTGAACATGTTTCAACCACATTCAATGCATCATAGTCAGCTTCTGGAACACCTAATGAATCAATCGTACCGACAACACCGCCATTAGTTTCAATGTGTTGGATAGTTGATTCGCTTAAACCATATGGAGGTACGTGACAACTAACACAAGCTGCCGTTTGTGGAGATACAACTAACAATCCATTGTCATCTTTACCAAATGCAACTGGTGTAGATTCAGCAGTGATGTTTTGGATAGAGAATCCATCTTCACCATGACATGCCTGACATTCAGTTTTCTTGAAGAATAACGAACCGCTTGAGTCATAAACGTAATGCTTCGAGTGAACTTTAAATGCTAGGTTAGAAGATTCACCACCTGATGTTGCACGGGTACCATTATGACAAGAAGCACAGCCATCAATGTCATTGGTATAACGGTGAGTGATTTCAGTTGTGTGACATTGCTGACAATCTGCCATTTCTGCATGTTGCATACGTGGTGATTCTTCAACAACTGTACCATCTAAGTTGAAGTAGTAAGTGTCAGAGGTTACGTAAGGAGCACTCTGATCACCAGCATCTAAATCTTCTTCGTTACAGTACTCGATGACGCCTCTGTGAGAACAAACATGAAGTTGACTGCTTAGTACGATAGTTGAACCTGCATCAATCAATGTTGCGATATCAAAGCTATCAGCACTGACCGTAGAGGTAATAGAACCATCCGCTTCTTCAACAAAGGTGTCGTAACCTACTTTTTGGTAGTTCACTAAGAAGTCATCAGTTAATACACCATTAATGACGATAGCACTGTTGAATCCACCATATTGGTATGGGCGAGGATCAATTTGGTTAATCGCAACTAATTCTTCACCATTTTTCACTGTGAAGTTTACTTTAATTTCTGATTCATCATCGGCAACAGTCATAGAGTTGAATTCAACTTTGAGTGTTGTTGCTAAGAAATTACTGTTTAACGCGTAATGGGCTTCATTTGCTCCACGAGCGCGTTCGCCGTCTTTATGACAAGTTAAACAGTTATTGCCTTGTTGATGTGAAGCAGGAACACCGGCAGCTTCAGCTGCAGGGCTCGGGCTATGACAGCTCCAACATGCAGTGGTATCAACATCAGCTTTCCAGCTATCAGTTAAGTTAAACTCTTCATTTGGATTATGACAAGTTAAACAGTTTGATGTCATTTGTGGGTAAACACCCGCGTCAGAGAAGTTAGCTTCAGTATGGATACTGTGAACCATACCTTTGATTGAACCATCGTATTCATACGCTTCACCAATTGCATTACCTTCGCTATCGGTATCCTGTTTGCTATAGCTGTTGTAATCAGTGTGACAGAAAGAACATGCTTCTTCTGTATTATGTTTACTGCCATGCATTGATAATTCACCAGCTTGATCAGCACGGTGACAGGTTTGACAATCTGAATTTGCAAGAATTTGTAGTGGTTTTTCAACTTCTACATCAGTTGCAGGTACCCAATAGAAGAAACTATTGTTAACTAACGTTTGTGATTCGTTGTTGGTTGTTTTGATAGACATGTAAACGCCGTTGGTTGCGTCTGCCATGTAGTCGTATTTATCTAGAGTGTCGATTGCTTTATCAATTGTAATTGAATAGCTACCATCTTTATTGTCAACGAAGCAATCTTCACATTCACTTTTACTACCGTCAAAGTAGCTAGAGCCTGTGAAGTAACCATCGCCTTTGTCTTTATTGAAGTAACTTAACCAAATTTGTCTATCGACACTTGGATTAACAATTTCGTCTTCACCTGGTTCATTTGCAGAACCAACTCGTCCGAAAGATATCGTGGCGATATCAGCAAGTGTTAGGCCTGTAAGAGCAACACCGTTTGCATCAGCTAATTTAAAATCAACAGTTAGAAATTGATTTTCATCAACGCTTGCTGTGGTAATTGTACTCGTTAACGCTGAAACAGAACCAACTGGTTTGCCTACAACACCGTCTTCACCATCACTACCGTCGGTACCGTCACTGCCACAACCGGATAAAGCGAAGGCTATTAAGCCAGCACTAAATACCGCTTTAGCAGTAGTATTGAAATTGAATTTTTTCATCATTGTTCCCTGCAAGAGATTTTTATTCGTACTTGATTCTTCATCATAAAATCAAGTGTATGGATATTATCCAAGCTTTTAATAAGCCTCTTTATTTTATTCACTTAGTTCTATAATCACTGTGATTAAGATCTTAGTATGCCTAAAGAGGTATTTTGAAATCTGCAATTTGCAAGTTGGCATATTGAAAATGTTATGCCGGCGGGAGTGTTATTGCTCATCCGTTGCAATATTGTAGTTTTTCAGTGTTTTATTAAGCTGTTAGGAATATTCAATTTCAGTAAGCATAACGAATAAATCCATTATTCAATGTACCATCACATACATTACTTACGTCTAAAATTGCCATTACTAATAATAGGTCTTTTAGTTAAAAAATGTATGCATAATCAGGTGATTTTTGGCTGATTTTAATGGTCAACTACAAGCTTTTTAAGGAAATTGTGATGTAGATCTCATATTTATTGCGCGATTAATAATGAGTGGCCAAATCAATAGACTTTTGAAATGAATTTAGTATTGAAATTTAAAGTTATTGCATAAACATGCATTTACCTTAGTTGTGATAAATTATGTGCAAATTGGGCAATGATTGTGCAAACAGTCATGTTCATATCGAATGAGCCATAATTTCGCTTGATCATGGCAGGGGCTTAGGGGATAATCCTGCCGTTCACATTAAAAGAAGCGTTTAATGTGAAATCTATGGTGACCTTAGGGTCCCCTCGCAATGATAACTTGTGAACTCGGCCAGGCCCGGAAGGGAGCAACCGCAGCAGGTGACTCATGTGCCGAGGTGTGGCTCTAGGGGAACCTCCAAATCATCTTTTTATTATCTTCTTTATTACGTTTTATCTTTTACTAGTCAGTTTGTAATCGGTTTTTAATATTTGTATTTATTAACATCAATTATGTGTTTTCTAGGCTTGGTAATGCTGCAACTTTAGCTTTTGCTTCAGCCTCTTCTTCGGCTAAACGTCTTTTTAAGTTCGATTTTAAAAATTCTCTAGACTTCTCTAATGCGGCCTGTATTTCTTTTTTCATATTTTGAAGTTCATTATAATCTTCAAAAAAATACGTATCGACTAGATGTCTGATATAGCGAACAGGCAGCTGATTTAACGTCACGCAGCATAAGTCGGCAAGGTATTCTTCTGGCAGTTCCTCCATTAACCCTTCATCTCTTAATATTTCCATTAATAAGACTTCATAATAATTGCGAATATCAACCTGCATAATTTACTCCGATGGCGCTACTTTTATATCAGTTTGCAACTAGATTGAGTTGGCTGCAATAAAAAGTTGGCTATGGCGTTGGGTTAATTCAGTTTCATCGCGGCTATAACCACCACCGATAACTGCCGCGATTGGGATTTGAGCCTTTTTTGCTGTAGATAAAATTATTGTATCTCTGGCTAAAATTCCAGCGGTTGAAATGTTGAGATAGCCTAGATCATCGTCAATGTGGATATCTACGCCTGCATCATAAAGGATTAAATCTGGTTGATGGATATTAATAAGGTAGGGAACAACTTCTGTTATTGTCTCGATAAATTGATCATCATTGGTATATTTGTGAAATTCAACATCGTGATCTGATTTTGCTTTTCGCGCTGGGAAGTTTTTAAGGCAATGAAATGAGCAAGTAACAATATTAGTATTATTACTGGCTAATGTGGCAGTGCCGTCTCCTTGGTGTACATCACAGTCAATGATTAACACTTTACTGGCTTTACCTGAATTGATCATAGTCGATGCGGCTAATATCAAATCGTTGAAAATACAGAAGCCACTACCGAAATCTTGGTGGGCATGATGGTAACCACCACTTAAGTGTAAAGCGACGCCATTTTCGATTGCCAATTTAGCGCAAAGTACAGTGCCATTAACTGCATGTAAGGTTCTGTCTACTAATGATTCACTCCAAGGGAAACCAATCCGCCTCATTTGTTTTTTATCGAGTGTGTTAGCTAAAAAGCCATCTACATAATCGGGATCATGAACTTGTTTTAGTTGGTCTATGCAAATTTTAGTAGGAGAGTGAAAGTCTTTTGTATTGGCTATGCCGCTTGAAATTAAATATTGCTGTAATAATTGATATTTCGTGGTTGGAAAGCGGTGCGCACTCGGTAACACCAGCTTAGAGTAGCTGGTGTGATAAACAAGTGGTATGCCCAAATGTAAAACCGAAAGCGCAGAGGGGATGAAGAAAAGTTATAGCTGTTTAATCGCCCAGCTCATAAATTCTTTACGAGTTTCTTCATCAGCTTGAAGCCACCAATATTGAAGCATTTGCTCAGGATGTGTCCCTGTTTGGCTATTGGCGTTAACTTTTGCACTGCCTGTTTTAGTCGTGTTAACTTCATTTGCACTAGCGGCTACAGCAGGTGCCGTTGCTGCAACAGTCGCACTGGGTGCAACTTTAGCGACAGGTAAAGATTTTGTATTACTATCTGTTGCTGAAGCAGACAAGGTATCAATATCTTCGCCTTGATTACCGTTGAACAAATTGGAAATAAAACTACTCTCTTTATATTCTGTTTGAGTTACTGTATATGATACTGCGCCGTTATCTTTTCGAGAAATTACGACTTGAGGGTCTTTGGCAAAGGCTTTAGGCTTTTTGACATAGTCGCCGTCGATAGGCTTTAACTGATACTCGTAATCGCCATCAACCTTGATATCGATAATAAATGGTGAAGATTTAATAAAACTCTGGCTATCACTGAAATCATCATCAACCATATCATGATAACGAATTGCAATTTTGTGCTGGCCGTTATCTAACTCAAGGTTAGTTTTATGCGAGAACATATTGGTATCAATTTCTTTGCCGTCTAAAGCAAGATATTCAAAAGACATAGGAATGGAGAGATTTGCTGCAATAACAGAAGTTGAAGTGACAAAAGCCAGTAATGTCGCACTCAGCGGCAGTGTAAATTTCATTGTTGCTCCTTAACGATTTGTATTTCGATTCGGTCGTTCAAACATTTGAATCCTATCTTCAATATAGCTAATTGCTTGACGGCACTTTCCTAATCTGCGGTGCAGAGAAAGGATTTCATTTTGTATCGTGATTTTGTCAGCACTGTGACAGTTTGCAAGCTTAGTTTCCATTTCTGCAATTTTTTGTTCAAAAGTTGTAGCCCAATTCAAATGTTTATTAAGCTCTTGGTAAATCTGGTGGCTATTTTTCATCACATTGTTAGCTATCCATGCAAACCCACTGTCGGCATGTTGCTGCTGTTGTTTCTTCGCATATCTAGCACGGTTGTTGGCACGTTTTTGTTCAGCTGTTTTTACATTAATATTGGTTGTCACTAAAGCTCGACGTAATGCAGTAAAGCGGTCTTGTATTCTTTGGCAACTTAACTCGATAATTTTGATGTCTAATTTTAGAGAAAGTTGCTTTTCTAATTGAACAATATCTTTTTTAAGTTGTTGGATACAGGGTGTGAGCTGAGCACCTTGCTGAATAAATAATTGCGAATTAAATCTTTCAATGTCTTGCAGCATTTTCTTCTGTTGTGAAGGCAATTGCTGGTCATGATTTAACGCATCTCGTTCAAGTGTATTGAGCTGCTGCTTTAATTGATGAATTAGTTGATTTGTATTTCTCATAACCATGCGGTCCAAGCAAGATTAGCTGCAATTGCTAGTACGACGATAATAAAGAGTGGTTTGACAAAGGGAATTCCGAATCGTATTGCTGATTTCGCGCCAATGAATGAGCCCGCCATCATACACACCCCCATCCATAGACCCAGTATCCAGTCAACTTCACCTAAAAGGGCAAAAATAATGAGTGCAGTGACATTACTGACAAACGTCATGACCCTAGCAAGGGCACAACTGTTTAATAAAGGTAGCTTGTGCAGCCTGATACTACTTACTGTCCAAAAGGCACCAATGCCAGGACCAGCAAAACCATCGTAGCAACCTAGTAAAGTCCCTTGAGCTGCTTGTTTCGTTTTACACGGCGATTGGGTGGGCGCTACAGAAATATTATCTCCCATTGCTTTTGGACTGAGTAAGGTATAAAACGCGATGCTGATGATAACCAATGGAAGAATTTTTTCGAGCCAAGCGGCGTCGATTAAATAAACTAAAATGCTGCCTAATACAGCACCTATAAAAGTGGTTATAAAGGCGGTTCGCCAAAATCTAAGTTTGATGAGTTGCTGCTTATAATAAGTATATCCAGCGGTCAATGAGCCGAAACATGCTGCCAGCTTATTTGTGCCTAAGGCTAAATGAGGCGGAATGCCCATAGTCAGTAGTGCGGGAATTGATAGCAATCCACCACCTCCTACTACGGCATCAATAAAACCAGCGACTAATCCAATAACAGCCAAAAACGCCCAATGGCTAGGATCTAACAGAAATTCCAAATAAATACCTATTCTATAACTTTACGAAATGGCGGAAGGGCATCAAGTAATGATTTACCATAACGCTTAGTAATAAGACGCCTATCTAAAATGGTGACGCGACCATAATCATCTTCTTTACGGAGTAATCTACCACAACTTTGGATCAATTTGCGTGATGCATCTGGAATGGTGAGCTGTAAAAATGGATTACCACCTTTACTCTTAATGTATTCTGCATGCGCTTGTTCAACTGGTGAAGTTGGCACTGCAAAGGGTAATTTGGTAATAATCAGATTGGTAAGATAATCACCGGGTAAATCTAACCCTTCTGAAAAACTTCCTGTACCGAAAATAATACTGGGCTTACCTTGGTCACAGCGGAGCTTGTGCTGCTCTAAAATTTGTTGCCTTGGCATGGTTCCTTGCACAAACAGCTGGTCTTTGGCAATTTTGCCATTGACCTTATCTGTTACTTTTTCCATTTGCCAATATGAGGCAAACAGTACTAATGTCGCCATTTCATCTTCTACGAGTGCGATAACTTGTTCTGCTAGTTCATCTGTAAAAGCATCTTCAGTGGGCTCATTTTCCATTTGTGGAATAAACAATGTCGCGTTATTTTGATAATCAAAGGGCGATAACAAGGCTAAAAAACGACTACCATCATTTAGGGACAACCCGACTTGGTGAGCGAAATGATTGAAATTATTTAAGGCTCTTAATGTTGCGCTACACAATATAACGCCTGCAGCTTTTTGCCAGAGCATATGCTCAAGCATAAAACCGACCTCAATTGGAGATGCACAAAATAGGTAATCTTGTTGTTTACCGGTAATGAGCTCTGCCCAGCGAGCCATTGGCGCCCCTTTTTTGGAATCCTCTTTTGCGAGCATTTTCCAGAGTTTTGCGAGATTTTCTAACCTTTGCAGTATAAAGCCGGCCTCTGATAAAGCAGCTTCTGATTGATGCTTTGGTAGTTCACCATCTTTGATTGCTTCATTCAGTACACTTTGGATCTTGGTAAATTGTTTTACTGCAAGATTTGATGTAGTTGCTAAGTTTTCTGCTTGTATTAGTAAAGATTCTGGAAGCTTGCCATTTTCGAATCGTAAACGCGTTTCTGGGTTGGCAAAAAGTTTAGGCTGTGTGTCGCAAAAATGGGCAACTTGATTAAGCTGAGTCACTAAATCGCCAATGTGATCGAGCATTGCTTGCACAGGGGCAATAATATGTGTGGTTTTAAGTTGATTTTGAAGTTTGGAGCAGGTCTTTGACGCCTTTTCAAGCCAATCACTCGCCCCCCTCAATGTTGCTTGAGCACTTGAAAAATCTCTTGCTACCGTCGGCAAGTGATGAGCCTCATCTATGACATAAAACATGTCTTCAGGTTCTGGCAAAATCACGCCACCGCCTAACTCTAGATCGGCAAACAGCAAACTGTGATTAACAATAAGTACATCCCAGGTCTCGACATCTTCACGAGCTTTATGAAAAGGGCAGTGATGATGGCTCGACATTTGCCGATGACAACTGTGCTTATCACAGCAAATTTGCTGCCATAAAAAGTCAGGAATAGGCTTTTTTAATGTATCAATCTCGCCGTTCCACTTATTGTCGTTAAAATCTTGATGTAGGGCTTTGAGGAGATCTATTTGACTTTGATCTGGTTTAGTTTGCCACATTGCCATCTGAGATGTGTCTTCAGGACCTATCATGGCAGCGAGTTTAGCTAAACATACGTAACGCTGGCGGCCTTTAACTAAACCGAATTTAAAATCAACGCCAGATTGTTGCAAAAAGAAAGGTAAATCCTTGTGCAATAACTGCTCCTGCAAGGCTACTGTTGCTGTCGCGATACAGACCTTTTTCTTACTTGCCAAAGCTAATGGAATCGTTCCGAGAATATAAGAAAGGGATTTACCAATACCGGTTCCTGCTTCACAAACCATAATGCGTCGTTGTTTATCATAGTCACCAGCTAGGGTTTTTGATATTTCTGCCACCATAAAGTTTTGCTCTCTGCGAGAACGAAAATTTGGCATCGCAGTCGCAATATCTTTATAGATAGTGCGGATCTGGGTTTTGATATGATCCGTTAGCATGTAGGGTCCATTAGCAATCTTTACTTACTAATTCTGTATTAGCTGTTATATGCTGTACATAATAACAGTGATTTTAGTTGTTCGAAATATATAATCTAGCTAAAAGCTAAGCGAAGACTTTTAGCGACAGGATTCAAATCGGATAATGAAGGGCTCGATCTTAGATGTTATGAATATCTATGGCTATGACCTTATTCAGTTAATCACACTCAATATGTAAAGTAATCTTGTTAATCCATGGACACTCAATTGCAAAAAAACACCCTAAAAGGGCTCGTACTCACCCGACACGCCATTTATCGACATGGCCGATTACTATTGCAGTATTTTATAAAAACAGCTGACGGTCCTGCAATCATTGAGGTGGAGCAGTTTGATGTTATTTGCTTTTGTAAGCAGATAGATTCTGAGTTCATTTTAAGTCATTTTAGTACTGGTATAAGAATTGAGCCGGTAAGCCTAAAAAATTTTAATTACGAAGATGTTTCTTGTGTTTATGTAAAATCAACAACGATGTTAAAACAGGTGCTGCGCATTGCTAATGACGCTGGTATTGAAATTTATGAAGCAGATATTAGACCTGAACAACGTTTTTTAATAGAAAGATTTATAGCATTACAAGCTGAATTTGCCATTAGTGCTTCTTTATCACAGCTGCCGTATAACACTGATAACCATCCAAGGACTCACACTTACTTAGCAAGCAAAGCCAGAAGAACAGAAGTTAATGTGCCTGTCTCAATGGTGTCTTTAGATTTTGAATGCAGCCCAACTGGTGAATTGTATTCTGTTGGTTTATATGGTTCACATTCAGCGCTAGATGAGCAAACCGACCTTTATCAGAAAGTCATCATGGTAGGAGAGTCTGAATCAATAGATAACAAAAAGTTTGATAGCGACAAATTAAGCGATGATGACATTCACTGGGTGAGCGATGAAGTCTCATTAATTAAAGCTCTGATAACTTGGTTCAAAGAGTATGACCCTGATGTCATTATTGGCTGGGCGGTGGTGACCTTTGATTTGGCGCTACTGTATAAGCGTTGTCAAATACATCAAATAGCATTATTAATCGGTCGCGATGAACAAGCGCTGACTTGGAAGGTGGAAGATAAGTATCGTCCTGAGACACTATCGCTGCCTGGACGGGTTGTACTTGATGGTATTGATTGGATAAAAGCGGCTTTTTATCAATTCGAGCGTTATTCACTAGAGCATGTTTCTCAGCACTTATTAAACGAAGGCAAAGCCATTGATCATGTTGAAAATCGTGAGCAAGAAATATGTCACCTTTTTGAGCACAACAAACAAGCATTAGCTTTTTATAACTTAACTGATTGTAGGTTAGTGTGGGATATCTTTAAAAAGACCCAATTACTGGCTTTTGCATTAGAAAGAGCAAAATTAACGGGTCTTGAGTTTGGGCGAGTAGGTGCCTCGGTCGCTGCATTTAATAACTTGTACTTACCGCATCTTCATAGAAGTGGTTTTGTTGCACCAGCGAGAGCGGCCAGCAATGGTTTAGAATCTCCAGGTGGCTATGTCATGGACTCCATTCCAGGTTTTTATAAAGATGTATTAGTCCTCGATTTTAAAAGTTTGTACCCTTCAATAATACGTACCTTCTTAATTGACCCTAAAAGTCTTGTTGAAGCAAAATTCAACCCTTTAGAAGATGATGTTGACGGCTTTTTGGAAGCTAAGTTTAATCGTCATAATGCAATTTTACCTGGTCTTATTGCTAGTCTTTCTTTGCAAAGAGAAAAAGCAAAACAAGATAATGATAAACCTCTTTCTCAAGCAATTAAAATTATCATGAACTCTTTATATGGCGTTTTAGGCTCAAAAGGGTGCGTTTTTCATGACGCTAAACTGGCAAGTTCTATCACAATGCGTGGCCATCAAATTATGAAACAAACGAAAGTTTGGATTGAAGAATTGGGTTATAAGGTTATTTATGGTGATACTGACTCAACATTTGTATGGTTGGGTGAAAAGCATCAAGTAAAAGATATCAACAAACTGGGAGAGCAACTAGCACATGATATGACAGTTAAGTGGCAACAGCGTTGTCTGGATGAATACGTTTTAACTAGTCATTTGGAGCTAGAATTCGAAAGTCATTTTAGTCAGTTTGTTATGCCGACCTTAAGAGGGTCAGAAGCTGGCAGTAAAAAGCGTTACGTCGGCGCATCAAAGGATGCCGAAGGGCAACTCTCTCTTACATTCAAAGGAATGGAGCAAGTAAGAAGCGATTGGAGCCCGTTAGCAAGAAGGATCCAATACCATTTGTATTTTTTATTGTTTTCTAATGGTGACGTTAAATCTTATCTATACGAGCAACTTGAGCAATTGGCTTTGGGGCAATTCGATAATGAGTTGATATTTAGAAAACGATTGAAACGTCATGTAGAAGAATATACAGCTAAATCCTCACCACACGTTAAAGCTGCCATTAGGCTTTGCCAGATCACAGGTGATAAGAATAAAGGTAGAAGAGGAGCATTAATTGAGTACCGAATGACATTGAATGGTGCTCAGCCTATTACTGCTGTAAATGAGTCAATAGATTACGACTATTACATCGAAAAGCAGATAAAGCCGATAGCGGAGCCCGTTTTAGCCTTATTAGGGGAAGGGTTTGATAGTCTTAGTAGTCATCAGATAATGTTAATTTAGTGTTATTTGATATTGCGTTTGTGGTTATTCGTTACTATTTTTGAATAGTTTGGTAGTTGATTGTACTGTTTGATGTGTGTATTTAGTATATTCATACGGAAATTGCGCTCATTTCTTTGTTTCGTGATATTTCAGCATGCTAGCCTTTGTTGAAAGGATAATACAAACAAAATGGACTGTTACCAGCAACAATGATGAATTTAAAATGGGAAGGTTTAGCTCGATGAAAAAGACTTTAATCGCTTCGACACTAGCAGCAGTGATGTTCGTACCAACAGCTTCAGCAATTGAAATCTATAAAGATGACAAGAACTCAGTAGAAATTGGTGGCTTCATTGATGCACGTGTTTATCACGGTCAAGACACTACAGAAGTAGTCAATGGTGCATCACGCATTAACTTTGGTTTTGATCGCCAAATGGGCGATGGTTGGAATGCGTTTGCTAAACTAGAGTGGGGCGTAAATCCATTTGGTGACAGTGAAATTATTTATAACAATGACCAACTTTCTTATGAGAATGGTGACTTCTTATCGAACCGTTTAGGCTATGTAGGTGTAAACCATGATACATACGGTACGCTGACGATTGGTAAGCAATGGGGTGCTTGGTACGACGTCGTTTATAACACTAACTACGGTTTTGTTTGGGATGGTGATGCTTCTGGTACTTACACATATAACAAAGGTGATGGTTCTGTAAACGGTACAGGTCGTGGTGATAAAACGGTTCAATACCGTAATGCATTTGGTGACTTCAGCTTTGCAGTTCAAGCTCAGTTAAAACAAGATGAGTTTGATGTATTAGAAGATGGAAGTATTGGTGACGAGCCAGTGGCTCCGTTGATCAGTGCTCAGCAAACTGTTGCGACAATTGAATATAACAACACTTATGGCTTAGCCCTTACTTACCAAGCTACCGATAATTTTGTTGTGACTGCCGGTGTGAACGTTGGTGAGTTCAAAGGTGAAACTGTCGAAAACGAAAAAATCGAAGAAACTGACATCATTTATGGCTTTGGTTTGACATATGGCGGTGGCTGGGATGCTGAAGGCTTATATGCTGCTGCAAACTACAGTAAACAAGAATTCCACGATACTGACAATTTAGGTCGCTTAATTTCTGAAGCATATGGTGTTGAGACGTTAGTATCATACCGCTTTGATAACAACATCCGTGCATTTCTTTCATACAACATCTTAGATGCTGGTGACGAATATAAAGCAGAATACAACGGTGATACTTTCAAACGTCAATTCACGGTTGCTGGTTTGCATTACATCTGGGATGCCAACACTGTAATTTATATTGAAGGTCGTATTGATAGTAGTGACTTCAGTGGTAGTGAAGAAGCTGCTATGAAATTATCAGATGATGATGGTATCGGTTTCGGTATCAGATATACGCTTTAGTAGTTTAATCACTGATAAAAAGCACCCGAAAGGGTGCTTTTTTTTTGTTTAGAATAAAAAAGATGAAGTTAAATGTTAAAACTTTGTACCAATAAGTATGTATTTCACCATTTACAATGAAATGAGGCTGTTTAAATATCGTTCATTTGAAAACAAAATGTTAATAAGTTTAGTTCTGATTGGTAATAAATAAAACTATTACCTATCAATATCTTATTGTTTAGTGGTAGTTATATCATCTGATACTGTCCACTAAAATGGACAGATTAACTACCATTATCAAGTAAACTCTCGTTATGTTAATGAAACATATGTTGAATTAATGTTTCATTTGTGATTTTATTGCTCTTGAAATGTAGTAGCGGTGTAATTCGCACACATTCACCAGCTTGGTTTTACCGAGTTTGGAAAATAAGAAAGATATAAGTCCAGGGAGATTGACAATGCATAAGAATTTATTAGCTAAATCAGTGCGTCTAGCAATGATTAGCGGTGCGGCTGCGGCGGCATTCACCACTCCAGTAGCATTTGCTGCTGAAGAAGGTGAAAAAGTTGAACGCATCGAAGTTACCGGTTCACGAATCAAACGTGTTGACATGGAAGGTGCTAACCCTGTCCAAGTTATTACGCGTGAAGATCTTGTTGAATCAGGTATTTCTAACATCGGTGATATCTTACAAGAAATTCCTGCAGTTGCTGGTGCAGCAACTAACACTGCTATTAACAACGGTGGTTCTGGTGCAGTACGTGTTTCTTTACGTGGTTTAGGTAGCGCAAGAACATTGGTACTTGTTAACGGCCGTCGTATGGTTAACTCAGGTACTGGTGCTAACGCATCTGCTGACTTAAGTACTATTCCAGTTGCAATCATTAAACGTGTTGAAGTGTTAAAAGATGGTGCTTCAGCTGTTTATGGTTCTGATGCAATTGCTGGTGTTGTAAACATCATCACTCGTAATGATTTTGAAGGTTTCGAAGCTAACGTTTCTTATGACGGTTCTACTGAGAACTGGGATGGCGAAACTAAAACTATAGATTTCACAGTTGGTGTAAGTAGTGACAAAGCAAATGCGGTAGTAAGTGCATATTACACAGAGCAAACAGAGCAAATGTCTGGTGACCGTGATTGGTCAGCTTTTGAATATGACTTAAACCCAGCCACTGGCGAGTTAGATAAAGGCGGTTCTTCTGCGCCACCATGGGGTCGTTATAACGGCGTAAATAATGGCATTGATGACGCAACTTGTAATTCATTTACTCATGGCGCAGCTAATGGCCCTGGTCAATCTGATCCTTCTGATTTCACAAACCCTACAGGATATGATTGCTGGGATTGGGATAAAGATACTTATAACTATGCACCTGCAAACTATCACTTAACGCCTCAAGAGCGTTACGGTATGTATGCATCTGCTGAATATCGCTTTAATGATTCTGTGCGTTTCTTCTCAGAAGTCTCATTTAACCGTCGTACATCTAAAACTAAACTTGCTCCATTACCATTAGCACCTCTTGCATTCTTCGGTTGGACAGATGCAACTTATTCTGCTGACAACTATTGGAACCAACAGTTAGGTCCTAAGAATGACAATGGCGAGACAGTTGATATTGCTGATTGGCGTCGTCGTATGGTTGAAACTGGTGGACGTGATTCAACATTCGAAGTTGATACTGTACGTGGTGTATTTGGTATCGCTGGTGAGTTTGCTGACACTTGGGGTTATGAAGTGTCTTACGTTTACGGTCAAAACTCATCTAGCACAGCCGGTGCAGGTGGTGTTAACTTTGAAAAAGTTAGCTTAGCTGTAGGTCCATCGTTTATGGATGCAAATGGCGATATTGTTTGTGGTACTGCTGATGCTCCTATCGCTGATTGTGTTTCTTTAAATACATTTGGTATTCCAGGTACAGATACTCAAGTATCTCAAGAAATGCTTGATTATATTACGTTCGAAGCACATGACTTAGGTTCTAATGAACAAACAGTGTTAAGTGCTAGTGTATTTGGTGATGCATTCGAGCTTCCTGCTGGTCCAGTAGGTATGGTATTTGGTGCTGAGCACCGTGAAGAAGAAGGCGCAGATTTACCAGATGCATTAATTGCACTTGGTATTACTAGTGGTTCAAGCCGCCAAAAAACTCAAGGTAGCTACGAAGTTGATGAGCTTTATGCAGAAATGAACTTCCCATTACTATCTGGTGTAGTTGGTGCTGAAAGCTTAGAAATTGATGGTGCTATCCGTTATTCTGATTACAGTACATTTGGTGACACAACTAACTATAAACTTGGTCTTCGTTGGCTTCCAATTGATGGATTAATGTTCCGTGGTACTGTTTCTACAGCATTCCGTGCACCTTCTACGAGTGAGTTGTTCGCTGGTAACTCTGATAACAGTCCTTTAGTTTCAGATAAGTGTGCTACAAACCCGACTCCTTTCTGTATCGCTGATGGCGTTCCAGCTGGCGGTTTTGAGCCTATTGGTGACCAACTATCTTCAACTCTAGGTGGTAATGAAGATTTAACACCTGAAGAGGCAGATACTGTAACTATCGGTGCTGTTTGGAGCCCAAGTTTTGTTGATAATTTATCATTTACACTTGATTACTGGGATATCGATTTAGATAACGCAATTTCTACAATTGGTGAACAGTTAATTCTAGATAAATGTGCTGAAGAAGGTACTTATTGTGACTTAATTACTCGTTATGGACCTGAATTCCCAGGTTTATATGGTAACTCAAGTGATATTGATAATCGTAACATTAACGTGGGTGGAGTACATTCATCAGGTTATGATTTCAATGCTCAATACAGTATTGAAACTGGTATCGGTGATTTAAGCTTTGTTCTAGATACTACATACTATGACACATACGAAATCACTCAAGCTGATGGTTCAACGATTGAAAACGCTGGTTGGTTCCGTCGTACAAGTGGTGATGGTAACTTCCCTGAGTGGAAAACTAACTTCAACATTAACTTAGCACAAGATAACTGGTCAGCTAACTGGAAGATCCGTTACATTGGTGAAGCATTAGAGCCATTTGATGCTAACAATGATGGTTCTACAGATCTTGATGATTTAAGTGATTCTCGTACAGTTGATAGTCAAACGGTACATGATGCACGCTTTACTTATTACTTTGATAACGTAAGTACTACTATTGGAGTCAGCAACGTATTTGACCAAGACCCACCATATGCGGCGACTGGTTTCAATGACAATACTGACCCACGTACATATGCTACAACTGGTAGACACTTGTACTTAGGTGTTGGCGTTAAGTTCTAAAATTAGTTTTTAAATAAATTTAGTAAGTAAATCTGATAGACATGGTTTGAAAAAACCATGTCTTTTTTCAATTTAATGGAGTAAATCATGGATAAATTTACAGCTTTAATCTTGTTGATTTTATTATCTGGCTGCGCAGCACAGAATACTGATGATACCGTCAGTTACAATGATGAAGACTTAATATGTGAATATGTAGCGAAAACAGGGAGTAATTTGAAAAGAAAAACTTGTATGACGCGCGAGTTATCAGACGAACTTAGAAAAGAGAGTGAACAAGATTTACGAGAAGCATGGAGAAAAGGGCAAACACAAGCTCATACTAATATATGATCAATCATTTTTTTGACAAAAATCCTAATACGATCTCGTATTGGGATTTTTTGTTTTTATATTTATATTAGTTTTATTCTATTTTAGATGAACTTAGTTATTTACCTTATAAATTAAATGACTTAATAATTGATAAAATTCAAGCTAGTCACCAAGATTCCAACTCTATTTCAGTCTCACTTTGCTTAAAAATACAACGTTCGACTAATCAAGAGCATTTAACACGTCTTTCCAGTAGTTTTTGATGTTCTCAAATGTTGACACAGGTCAACATTTTGTGAAATGATGCGAGCGGGTCTATGCCTTAGCAGGTATAGAATAGGGAAGAAAAAACTAACAATCACAAGAGAAAGATAGACTTAGCAGTATCAGTCAGGATTAACAATATAATCCTAGTTGTTACTCATTAGTTAAGCTTTCTAAATCACTATAAATTGGTTGGGAACTATGTCCAAGGTAAGCAATAGAACAAAAATCGCTACTGCACTTGTTGGCGCGCTTGCATTAGCTAGCAGCAACTTCGTGATTGCAGATCCTCTAAGCGATGTACAAAAAGCTGATAGCAAAATTCATGCTGATGCAGCTGCATCTCAAAACAAAGTAGATAAATATTTTGATCAAGCACAAGACATGCTTTTCGAGTATGGCTCAGTAGCTGACGAACGTGAATCACTAAAATCTTACAACGATTACGTTGCAGGCTTAGTTGCAGACCAAGAAGCAACAATGAAACTGATCCAAGACGATATCGACGGTGTTGATGCTCTTAGACAAGGTGTTGTTCCTTTAATGTTTAAAATGGTTGAAGCATTAGAGCAATTTATTGCTTTAGACTTGCCATTCAATCAAGACGCACGTGAAGCTCGTGTTCAACGCTTAAAAGATACTCTTAACAGCGCTGAAGTAACACTAGCTGAAAAATATCGTCTAATTCTTGACGCATATAACATTGAACGTGAATACGGTTCAAAGTTAATTGCTGAAACAGGTCAATTAGAGCTAGATGGCAAAGAAGTCTTAGTAGATTTCTTAAACTTTGGCCGTGTTAGCTTATATGCGCAAAGCCAAGACCAAAAGTCGGCTTGGATGTATAACGAAGAATCTAAAAGCTGGGATAAGTTAGAAGATAGCTATCTTCGTAACTTAAGCAAAGCAATTAAACAGGCTCGTGGACAAGGTGCTCCTGATCTATTCGCCTTACCAATCCCTGCTGCGGAGGCTGCGCAATAATGAAAAAGTTTATTACTACAGCAATCGTTGCTGCAACTTTGTCTCTAACTTCAGGAATGGTTAGTGCTGCTGATGCACCAAAGACGATTGACCAATTATTAAAACAAGTACAAACAGATCGTGCTAACGCGAATAAGACTAACAAAAAGCGTGAAGCTGAATTTTTAAATGAGCGTGGCGATAAAGCCGCTCTTTTAAAACGTGAAAAAGCGGCTTTAGCTGCTGAAGTTCAACGTGGTAAAGATTTAGCTCAAGCTTTCACTGACAACGAACGTAAAATCGCTCAGTTAGAAGAAGATCGTAAAATTGCTTCTGGTGACTTAGGTGAAATGTTCGGTGTAGTTAAAGGTGAAGCTGGTGATTTCGCAGGTAAGTTAGTTGCTTCTAACATTACTGCTCAGTTCCCAGGCCGTGACGCATTTATTGCTGAACTAGGTGCTCGTAAAGAACTTCCAAAAATTGACGAGTTAGAGCAATTCTGGGAAGCACAACTTTTTGAAATGGTTGAATCTGGCAAAGTTGTTAATTTCGACGCTGAAGTAACAGGTTTGGACGGTAACGTTCATACAACTACAGTTACTCGTGTTGGTGCATATAACTTACTTGCTGATGGCCAATATGTTGTTTACAACGCTGATTTAGGCTTGATTCAAGAACTATCTCAACAACCTGGTAGTGCACAAGTTTCTAGTGTTAAATCATTCACTAGCGCAACTTCTGGTTACGAAAAATTATTCGTTGACCCGGCTCGTGGTGTTCTACTAAGCGTGTTCACACAAAAAGCGACTATTGAAGAGCGTATTGAAGCTGGTGGACCAATTGGTTACATCATTATCGGTATTCTTGTTCTTGGTGCGTTGATTTCTATCGAACGTCTAGTAACGCTTTACATCGTAGGTTCACAAGTTAAAGCACAACGTAAGAACATCGATAATCCTGGTAACAACGCGTTAGGTCGTGTACTTAAAGTTTACCAAGAAAACAAAGATGTTGATGTTGAAACACTTGAACTTAAGCTTGACGAAGCTATTCTGAAAGAAACACCAGCTTTAGAAGCTCGTATTTCAATCATTAAAGTACTGGCAGCTATCGCTCCAATGATGGGTCTACTAGGTACAGTAACTGGTATGATCGCAACCTTCCAAACAATTCAATTGTTCGGTACAGGTGACCCTCGCTTAATGGCTGGTGGTATTTCTATGGCATTGATGACAACCGTTCAAGGTCTAGTTGCTGCACTTCCATTGATGCTTATGCATGCAATCGTTGTAGCTCGTAGTAAAACAGTTGTTCAAGTTCTTGAAGAGCAAAGTGCTGGTATTATCGCAGTACATGCTGAGAAGAGGGCTGACTAATGATGCTAATCCTGATGGATGTTTGGGACTCTGTCAGGGGCTTCATGGCCACCGGAGGAGATATCCTCTGGTTGGTTGCAGGTGTTTTATTCTTAATGTGGGTATTGATGCTCGAGCGCTTTTGGTACGTCAATTGGGTAGCACCAAAAGAGCATAAAGGCATTATCGACTTATGGAATAATCGAGAGGATTCTACCTCTTGGTATGCGCACCGTATCCGTGAAGCTTGGATGTCCCAAGCAAAACAAGATATGAATGCTCGTATGCTGATGATCAAAACCTTAGTAGCAATCTGTCCTATGATAGGTCTACTAGGAACCGTAACCGGTATGATAGCAGTGTTCGATGTGATGGCAGTTCATGGTACGAGTAATGCTCGTATGATGGCGGCTGGTATTTCAATGGCAACCATGCCAACGATGGCAGGAATGGTTGCAGCATTATCTGGTGTATTTTTTAGCACTCGATTAGATGCAAAAATGAAAATCAGTCTTGAAAAGCTTAAAGATAGCTTGCCGCACCACTAGAGAGAGTATTTAAAATGGCACGTAAAAAGCATTTAAATGTAGAAGAAGAAGCACAAGTAGATATGACTCCGATGCTCGACATCGTATTCATTATGCTTATCTTCTTTATTGTGACGACTTCGTTCATTAAGCCATCAGGCCTTGATTACAAGAAACCTGAAGCTTCTACGGCGACACAACAAAAATCTGCGAACATCTTTATTGGTGTTAGTAAGACTGGCGTTATCAAAATGGAAAACCGTCAGGTTGACATTGAGCGTGTAACAGCAAACGTTGAGCGTATGTTAGCTGAAGCACCTGAAGCGGCGGTATTAATCGAAGCAGACCAAGAAGCCGAACATGGCCTTGTTGTTAAAGTAATGGACAACGTTAAGAAAGCGGGTATCGATAAAATTTCGATTTCAGCGGGGAAAGACTAATATGCTGAGAGCAATAGTATCACTCATTTTAGGTGCTGCTGTTACTTTCGCCTTGTTTATCTTCATGGCCTTCTTGGTCGGTGGCGGCGCTAAGCGCGCCGACACCAAAACTGATTCTCCTATTATTGAGATCAGTATGGAGAAGCAGGATACGAAAGTTCAGGATAAGCCAAGGGTCAAACCTAAGCCGCCAGCGCCACCTGAGCAACCGCCTAAGCCGGAAACTACTCCGCCAGATACGTCATCAGATATTGATACGAATATGGCATTTAACATGAGTGGTGTAGTGGCTGGTGGTGCGAGCACAGGCTTTAAACTCGGTAATATGATGACGCGTGACGGCGACGCAACACCAATTGTACGTATTGATCCTCAGTACCCAATTGCTGCTGCTCGTGATGGTAAAGAAGGTTATGTACAACTTTCGTTTACTATTAACGAACTAGGCGGAATCGAAGACGTTAAAGTTATAAAAGCAGAACCTAAGCGTATTTTCGACAGAGAAGCAGTTAGAGCTCTGAAGAAATGGAAATACAAGCCTAAAATCATTGATGGTAAGGCGATGAAGGTTCCTGGCATGACAGTTCAACTTGACTTCACTCTAGATAAAGGAGGTAGATAATGCGTAAAGTAAATACAATAGCTAGTGCATTAATGCTGACTTTATGTAGTACTTCTTTATTGGCTGTTTCAACCGCGCAAGCTGCTGAAAAATGTCCAATCGAAGAGCGTCAATCAAGAGCTGTTGGTGCAAGTGCTGGTAAAAAAGTTCAAAGAGCATTTGAAAGATATACAGAAGGTCAACTTGACGAAGCCATTGAGATCTTACTCGAAGTCAATACAAAAAATGATTTCGACAAAGCTTATATTGGTCGCATGATTGGCTCTTTCTATGCTGAAAAAGGTCAAATGAGTACCGCTATTAAGTACTTAAAGACTGCTGTAGATGCTGATATTCTTGGTGGTACAGATCACGCTGCAACATTACGTTTGTATGCTGATTTATTACTTCAAGAAAAACAGTTTAAGGAAGCGATTCCTTACTACTACAAGTGGATGGATTTTACTTGTAAAGTTGACCCAATAGTATACCGCCGTGTTGGTATTGCTTACAGTGAACTTAAGCAGTGGGATAAAGTACTTGAAGTGGCTGACAAAGGTCTTTCCTTGATGGAAAAACCTGATAAAGGCCTTTATCAAATGAAATTGACTTCATACTTCAACCAAAAGAAGTATAAAGAGGCTGTAAAAGTACTAGAGATTATGGTGCCTTTATTCCAAGACGATAAACGTCTATGGGTTCAGCTTGCTCAGTTCTATTTGATGACTGAAGATTATACTAAATCTTTAGCAACTTATGATTTAGCTTATAAAAATGGTTTTCTTGAGACAGATGGTAACATCACTCGTTTAGCTCAACTTATGTCGCAAAATGGTGCGCCTTATAATGCTGCTAAAATTTATGAAAAGCATATGAAGTCTGGTTTGATTAAAGAGTCTGAAAAGTCTATTAAAATCTTAGCTGGTTTCTATCATAACGCTAAAGAGTTCAAGCAAGCAGCTAAACTATATGGTCAAGCTGCTGAGTTAACAGGAGATGCTGAGTTATACCTTAAACAAGGTAAAATCTTAGCTATCGCTGAACAGCCTAAAGCTGCAATTCCAGTGTTTGAAAAAGCACTTGCAGCTGGTTTAGACGAGCCAGGTGATGCTGAACTTGAGCTAACGTTAGCTCACTTAAGCCTAAAGCAATATAAATCTGCTTATAAACGTGCAAATCGAGCTGCTAAACACAGTAAGACAAAACGTAGCGCAAATAGCTATATTTCTTATATCAAAGAAAAAGCACGTATCAACAACATTACTTTGTAAGTTTGTTGATATCGAAAAGCCCCTTATGGGGCTTTTTTTTTACTTTTCATTTATGGTTTATGTCTTAGGTAACTTGTTATTCTAAGTTACAATTTATCGTTAGAGATATTCACTAAATTTAGATAAATTACACATAATAACTACAAAGTATCGGATCATTTTTTGGTAATACGTTTATTACCATCCATAGGGAAATTATTATGCAAAAAACGCTACTCGCCGTATCAGTTTCATCACTTATGTTGTTGCAAGCTTGCAGTGAACCCGAAGCAACCTCAGCTCCTGCTAATACTGTGACAACAGAAACTGCAGCCAAAGCGGTTACAGAGCAATCAGCTGAAGATATTTACAAAGCAATGGCTGACAATTATTTTAATGATGTACTTGCTTTAGAGCCTATCTACGCAACCTATGTTGGTGTTAATGATTACAATGACCAATTTGGTGGCGCGTTAACAGAAGAATATTTAAAACAGCGTCATGAGCTGAATTCAAAATACTTAAAACAAGCCAAAGCAATAGATGCTGATAAGTTACCTAAAAATCTGCAACTCAGCTTCGATATGTTTATTTATGATAGGCATATGGATCTTGTTGCTGAAAGTTATCCGGAACATTTCATGCCGATGAATCAGTTCTATAGCACTGTGATTAGCATGGTGCAATTGGGTAGTGGTGAAAGTGCGCAACCTTTTAAAACGGTAGAAGATTATCAAAACTGGTTAGGTCGCTTATCTGGCTTCATCAATTGGGTTAAGTTAGCTCAAGTAAGAATGGATGAAGGTATTAAGAGCAAAGTTGTACTGCCTAAAGTGCTTGTAGAAAGAATAATTCCACAACTTGATGCTCAGTTAGTTGAAACTGCCAGCGATAGTTTATTTTACACGCCAATTTCGTTTTTACCTGAAGATTTCAGTGACCAAGATAAAGCTGCGTTAACCAAGGAATATACTGCCCTTATCCAAGATGAGCTTCTACCGTCACTGACCCAATTAAGAGATTATTTTAAAGACACCTATTTACCGCATGCTCGCGCATCTGACGGTTGGTGGGGATTACCGAATGGTAAGGAATGGTATCAGACATTAGCTAATCGTCACACAACAACGACCATGCCTGTTGACGAAATCCATCAAATTGGTCTTTCTGAGGTAAGTCGAATTTTATCTGAAATGGATAAAGTGCGAGAGCAAGTTGGTTTTGAAGGCGATTTAACAGCATTTTTTGCATCGCTATCAAGCGAACCTGAATATTTCTTTGAAGATAGACAAGGTTTAATTGATGGGTACATGGCATTAAAAGACAGTATTAATAAAGAGCTGCCTAAGTACTTTAATGTCATGCCAAAAGCTGACTACATTGTTAAACCTGTTGAAAGCTTTAGAGAAAAGTCAGCAGCAGGTGCTTCATATCAGTCGCCTGCAGTTGATGGTTCTCGTCCGGGTGTGTTTTATATCAATACTTATAATTTGAAGGCTCAACCTAAATGGGGTATGACGACTTTATCACTGCATGAAGCAGCTCCCGGACATCATTTCCAAATTGCGATTAAGCAAGAGTTAACTGGAATCCCTGAATTTCAACGTTTTCAAGGCTATACGGCATTTGAAGAAGGTTGGGCGTTATACGCTGAGTACTTAGGTATAGAAATGGGGTTATTCAAAGACCCGTATCAATATTTTGGTAAATTATCTGATGAAATGCTAAGAGCGATGCGTCTTGTTGTTGATACAGGCTTACATTCAAAAGGTTGGAGTCGTGAGCAAGCTATCCAGTATATGAAAGATAACTCTCCAATGGCAGAATCAGATATTGTTGCTGAAGTTGAGCGCTATATGGCGATTCCCGGACAAGCACTTTCGTATAAGATTGGTCAGCTTACTATATTAAAATTACGAGCCGATGCAGAGTCAGAATTAGGTGACAAGTTTGATCTTAAAGGTTTTCATGATCAAATCTTAACCACTGGTTCATTGCCTATGGCTGTGATGGAGAAAAAGATTGCACGTTGGGTCGAATCTGAATTGGCAAAATAACGAATAACTGTTAGCTTGTTAGTTGAATATATATAGGGAGTTTTACTCCCTATATTTTTAGCAATTTTATCTACAATTAGTAGGAGTACATCATGGTACAGGCAACTGCACGACACCTTTTAGTTAGCTCAGAAGAGCAATGTGAGCAATTGAAACAAGAAATTCTAGCGGGTGCCGATTTCGCTGAAATTGCAAAAGCAAATTCTTCATGCCCATCTGGAGCACAAGGTGGAGAGTTAGGTTCTTTTGGGCCAGGAATGATGGTTCGTGAATTTGACGAGGTTGTTTTTAGTGCGCCATTAAACGAAGTTCAAGGACCAGTGAAAACACAATTTGGGTATCACCTTCTTGAAGTAACAAGCCGCGGTTAAATTAATTCTTAATCGTCGAAGGCAGCTTTGGCTGCCTTTTTTATTTTTTGTTACTCAATAAATTTAATCAATGGAATTGATAAATGATTGCATTATATACAGATAGGTTAGTCATTAGAACAATTCAGCAAAACGACTGGTCAAATGTGCTAGCAATTAATTCTGATCAAACTGTGTTAACACATATTCGGCCTGTTACCTCTACTGCGGATATTGAGTCGACTTTTAAGCAACGGTTGGAACCATGGTCATACGATTCAGGTGAGTGGTTAACCTTAATCATTGAAACAATACAAGATAAGACGTTTGTAGGCTTAACCGGTTTTTATAAAGAGTCCGACGCGATGAATCGTGCTGAAGTAGGCTACTTAATAAGTCCAAACCAACAAGGTTTAGGTTACGGTACTGAAAGTTTAAAAGCGGTTATCGATTGGGGAATACACGAATTCAATATTCAAAAGTTTATCGGTTATTGTGCTGTCGATAACATTGGATCGGCTCAGGTAATGCGCAAGTGTGGATTTATCCAAGAAGGGTTATTAAGACAGAACCATAAGATTGGTGACAGGCAAATAGATGAATACCTGTTTGGATTGCTTCAATCTGATATTAGGATTTAAACAATCAAGTTTAAATGAAATAAATTGCGAATTTTAAGCCATACATAAATAAGCCATAAAATCACTTCTTAAACTCGGGCTTTTATCACATAATTACCAATACAATTGAAAACTATTCTCGTTTCCACTTATAAAACATGATCTAGGTAAAGGTATTGCGTAAATGTCTAATATAAAATTAATCAATTATAAAATTTTGCACGCAAGGTGGATGTCTAATGAAGCTCAGTGAACTCAATCCTGGGGATACGGCTAAGATCGCTGAAATCGGTCAACTTTCTTTACCTCAAACAGTAAAGCGTAAGTTGTTATCTATGGGGATTACACCTCATACAGCGTTCACAATGTTACGCCGAGCACCAATGGGGAGTGGTGTAGAGTTAGAGTTACGCGGTAGCCGTTTATGTATGCGTCGCGATTTAGCAGATATCATTGAGGTGGTAGTAGCACATGACTAAAGAATTTCATTGCGTCACTGTAGGTAATCCAAATGCAGGTAAATCAACTTTATTTAATGCATTAACAGGCGCGAATCAGCAAGTTGGTAACTGGTCAGGTGTTACAGTTGAAAAGAAAACAGGCTATTTCACGTTAGATAATACCAATGTTTATCTTACTGACTTACCAGGTATTTATGACTTGCTGCCAGCTGGCAATAGTTGTGATTGCTCCCTTGATGAGCAAATTGCTCAACAATATTTAGCAGATCAAAGAGTTGATGGGATTATTAACCTTGTTGATGCAACTAACATTGAACGCCATTTGTATTTAACTGTGCAACTAAGAGAACTTGGTGTTCCTATGGTTGTGGTGTTAAACAAAATCGATGCAGCTAAAAAGCTTGGTATTGAAGCGGATATCGAACGAATGAGCCAAGAGTTAGGTTGCCCTGTTGTTGCCGTTTGCTCTAGAGACGAATCAGATATAAAGCAAGTTCAAGATCAAGTGCTGAGTTTATTGAAAGGTGAGGTCACTGAATCTCCGCTGGTACTAGATTACGATGAGTCCATTGAGTCCGGTGTTAAAACGTTACAACAACATGCTGAAAACTTGAGCCGTGGTCGTGCACTAGCCATGCTAGGTAATGGCAATGGCTGTGGACAATGTGATAGTACCAGCCTTAAAGATGTAGTAAACAACTGTACTCAAATCGCTGAGCAGTCAGGTACCGACATTGAGGTACTTGTTGCCACGACAAGGTTTGATTTTGTTCAAAAAGTATTTGATGCATCAGTGAGCGTCGGTGAGCATGAAAGTGCAAGCGACAAACTAGATAAAATCATTCTTCACCCAGTGCTTGGTGTGCCAGTCTTTTTGCTGGTGATGTACTTAATGTTCATGTTTAGTATCAACGTTGGTAGCGCCTTTATTGATTTCTTTGATATTACTGCTGGTGCAGTATTTGTCGACCAATTTGGCGCCTTATTAGAATCTATTGGCTCACCTTTGTGGTTAGTAACTATTTTGGCTGGCGGTATTGGTCAAGGTATACAAACTGTGGCAACCTTTATTCCAGTTATTGCCGCATTGTTCCTCGCATTGTCAGTACTTGAAGCATCTGGTTATATGTCTAGAGCTGCTTTTGTCGTTGATGGTTTAATGCGTCGTATTGGACTGCCTGGAAAAGCGTTTGTTCCAATGATTGTAGGGTTTGGTTGCTCCGTTCCTGCCATTATGGCAACACGTACACTAGGCAGCGAGCGAGAAAGAATTGTCACAGGCATGATGGCACCATTTATGTCTTGTGGTGCTCGTTTGCCTGTATACGCCTTATTTGCTGCAGCATTTTTCCCAGAGTCGGGTCAAAATCTTGTATTTTTACTTTACATCATTGGTATTTTAGCCGCAGTTGGTACCGGCTTATTACTGCGTAGTACAGTGTTGCCAGGTACCAGTAGTGCTGTGGTGATGGAATTACCAAGTTATGAAATGCCAAAGGCGAAAGCGGTTTTTTCACGTACGACCAAACGTACAAAAAGCTTTATCCTAGGTGCAGGTAAGACGATTGTTATTGTTGTCACACTACTGAACTTTGTGAATGCCATTGGTACCGATGGTAGTTTCGGTCATGAAGACAGTAAAGAATCGGTATTGAGTGTACTGAGCCAAAAAGTCACGCCGTTTTTCTCTCCTATGGGAGTAGAGCAAGATAACTGGCCGGCAACAGTAGGTATTATTACAGGTATCTTTGCTAAAGAAGCCGTTGTTGGAACGCTTAACAGTTTATATTCAGATCCAACAGAAGGTGATGAAGAGCTTGCAAGTCTATCTGAAAGCTTCTCAGAAGCATGGGATACCATTCCTGAAAACTTATTCGGCATTGCACCAGAAGATCCATTGTCGATTGATGTAGGTAATGTAGAAAATATCGATGAAGCTGCAGAAGAGCAGGGGGTTGATCGTTCAACCTTCAGTGCACTACAAGCGGGTTTTAGCACTAAGGTTGCTGCTTTTGCTTACTTGTTATTTGTTTTGCTTTACACACCATGTGTTGCAGCAATGGGAGCATTAGTCAATGAGTTCGGTTCTAAATGGGCGCGTTTTGCAGCGCTATGGACCTTTGGTTTAGCATATGGCAGTGCCACTGTTGTATATCAAGGTGCAAATATAGCCAAGCACCCTGTTCAATCAATTGGCTGGATTTCATTCTTCAGTATTGCATTGGTTGGGTTTTATTTCTGGCTTAAAAAGCAGGGTAAGAAAAATCAACAGATTATTCCTGATGTGCGAGTCATTACCGAATAAGCATAAATAATGTTCAAATCAAAACCAGCATTTTAGTAAATGCTGGTTTTTTGTTTTCTGATGATTATTTTTATCAAACAGGCATTGTAACTCACGTAAAACTGTAGGATCATCGAAGGTCTGAAAATTTAAACCGTGCACTAAGAGGAACTCTATGAGTCAAGTGGACAACGAAGTACGTCCAAGTAACTTCATTCGTAATATCATTGATGAAGACTTAAAAAGCGGAAAGCACGATAGCGTGCATACACGTTTCCCGCCGGAGCCAAATGGTTTTTTACATATTGGTCACGCAAAGTCTATTTGTTTAAATTTTGGTATTGCAAAAGATTATCAGGGTCAATGTAATTTGCGCTTTGATGATACGAACCCAGAAAAAGAAGATATCGACTACGTTCACTCAATTCAGGATGACGTACGCTGGTTAGGGTTCGATTGGGCGGGTGAAATTCGTTATTCATCTAACTATTTTGATCAACTTCATCAATATGCGTTGGAGTTAATTAATAAAGGGCTTGCCTATGTGTGTTTTTTGAATGCAGAAGAAACACGTGAGTACCGTGGTACGTTGAAAGAGCCAGGTAAAAATAGTCCTTACCGTGATACCAGTGTTGAAGAAAACTTAGCGCTGTTTGAAAAAATGCGCTTAGGTGAATTCAAAGAAGGTGAGTGCGCTTTACGTGCTAAAATCGATATGGCTTCACCATTTATGTGTATGCGTGATCCCGTTATCTATCGGATCCGTTTTGCACATCATCATCAAACTGCTGACAAATGGTGCATTTATCCAATGTACGATTTTACGCATTGTATCTCAGATGCTATCGAAAATATCACTCACTCTTTATGTACATTAGAGTTTCAAGATAACCGACGTCTATATGATTGGGTATTAGATCATTTAGATGATTTCAATCAACCAAACCGCACGCGTCAATATGAATTTTCAAGACTAAACCTTGAATATACCTTGATGTCGAAGCGTAAATTAAATGACTTGGTTGAAAGAAACTTAGTGAATGGTTGGGATGACCCTAGAATGCCAACGATTGCTGGACTTCGTCGTCGTGGCTATACTCCTGCATCTATTCGTGAGTTTTGTCAGCGTATTGGCGTAACAAAACAAGAAAACTTGATTGAAGGTGGGGTGCTTGATGCCTGTATTCGTGAAGAGTTAAATGAGCATGCACCACGAGCAATGGCTGTATTAAAGCCAATTAAAGTGATAATTGAAAATTATCCTTCGGATTCACCAGAAACAATCAATGCCCCTATGCACCCGAATAAGCCTGAGATGGGTACTCGTAAATTGGCATTTGGTAAAGAATTGTTTATTGATGCTGAAGATTTCCGTGAGTCTGCAAATAAGCATTTCAAGCGTTTAGTGTTAGGTAAGGAAGTTCGTTTACGTAACGCTTATGTGATTAAAGCTGAACGTTTCGATCAAGATGAAGACGGTAATGTGACTACTGTTTACTGTACTTACGACAATGAGACATTAGGTAAAAATCCTAGCGATGGTCGTAAAGTAAAAGGCGTGATTCATTGGGTTGAAGCTTCAACGGCTAAGCAAGCAGAGTTCCGTCTTTACAATAGATTATTTACTGAAGCAACGCCTGCAGCATTTGATACTGTAGATGAGGTGATTAACCCTGAATCTTTAGTTGTCGTAAATGGTGTTGTTGAAGCAGGTCTTGTCAATGCTGAAGTTGAGAAGGCTTATCAATTTGAGCGAGAAGGTTACTTCTGTGCAGATAACAAAGATTCAACAGCTGAGCATCTAGTTTTCAATTTAACAGTGCCTTTACGTGACTCTTTTGCATAAATTATAAAATGACATGTTGTCATATTTAAAAGCCAAGGTGTTGACCTTGGCTTTTTTGTTTTTACTCGTTAATTAAATCCAAAGGGTATTATTGATTGGATGAAATCAAGTGTAATGGTCTGTCATTGCTCAAGTAGGCTTCATCAACTTGATCTAATTTATTATAACGAATCATCTGCTGTATGCCGTCAATGTAAGCTTGCCCGCGTTCTGAATATTTATCTAGCGTAGAAGCCAATTGTATTCCCGTAATAGGTTGGTCATCGGCTCTTAAATCTCGTCTAAGCTCTCTAAGCTTAATATAGGCTGCGTTAGTGTTAATATTTAGCATATATCCTTCTACAGAAGCTTGCGGTGTATCAAACCTTGCTAGACCATAGTTTCCTAACTCTTTTCGTTGCTGCTTAGGGATCATTCCGTTACCACTAAAATCCCACTGTCCGAAAAAGGCATTACCTTCAACGGTAAACCGGGATGTTGCCCAACCACTTTCTTCTGCAGCTTGAGCTAATACAAGCGATGGCGGCATGATATCGACGCGCTTTAATAATTGCTGTCTTTGTTCTTCTGTTAGTGCACTGTCTTGGTCAGTGATTACTTTATATTTAACTGCGATATCGATGAGTGATTTATCATCAAGTGAAGCTTGTTCGACAGTTTGTCGTTCGTTAAGAATGTTCTCATTACTGATTAAAATCAGTGGCGCCATTAATCTGAAAAATACCATCTTTTTCATCTGCACTGGAATTTCATTGGACGTTTGCTGCCACTTCTCACTGACTCGCTCAAAGGTTAGGCGAGGGACTTCTCGTACACCCGCTTTCCAGCTTTCGGTATTGTAATTAAGTGAGTCAAAGAGGCTAATCAGTTCATCTAATGAATTTAAGCTAATGTCTTTGGCTGATTGATGTGATTTTGATTGCACCGATTTTGATTGAACCGATGTCGTTTCAGCAACAGGTTTTGAATTTGAAGCCGTTGGCTTAATTTCAGACTGAACCTTTCCTTCATCGGTTGAGGATTTTACCCAATAATTAATGGCGAAAAGTCCAAACAACAACAGTGCGACAAACAGAATTTTTTGGTAAGTATTTTTAGTCATGTGTTCCCTTAACGATACGGCTTATTGTGCCGCTATAGATAAAAATTGATCGTCTATTACATGGCAATTAAGAGCGACGCATTTTCAAGCGAATAAACTAATGTTTTATCCACACAATAAAAAAGGCGCCAATGCGCCTTTAATTATAGTCGATTTGTGACTATTGCATCATTGGGCCGAAACCCATGCTCCAAAGAATAACACTACTACCCATTAGACCAACTAATAATACCAAGCCCGCAGTCACTACTGAGCTTGCGTAAATAAAGCCTTTTTCTTCCGGGATATTCATTATGATCGGGACTCCGGCATATAGCAGATAAACAGAGTAAGCTAAGCCTGCTAAGCCAACGAGCATAATAAACCATAGCACTGGATAAAGTACTGAAATACCTACCATAAATAAAGGTGTCGCAGTGTAGGCGGCCAGCTCCAACGCTTGAGTAAAGGTTGGCGTGGCATCGAATGTTTTTGCCATCCAATAAGATAGGTAGGCAAGTGCAAGCACGCCACCGATTAAGCCAAAATACATACCGACAGACATGAACATTGCGCTTTGCGGTGTTAAAAATAAAGGTTCACCATTAGCTGGATGCCAGCCAATGTAGGCAGTAGCAATATAGCTACATACAGAAGGAATTAAAGCGATAAGTAAAATATGACTTAGACTGCTTTTTACAGCTTCGTGATTGCGTTCAATTGTCTTCCACTCTTCCTTTGGATGAGTGTATAGCCCCATTAAGTGATTTAATATCATTGTTATTATCCTTGTTTAGCATTCATACATAGCTCGCCAAACTTCAGACGAACTGATCATAGCCCCATATATCAATCGCCTTAATCAGTCCCACACATACCAGCTTAAATGACTCTGCTTTTTGAGTGATTTAAGCCAATAATAACTTCATCCCTATAGAAGTTTATCCATTAAAGGCAATCGAAATACAACTTTAGCAACTATTGTTACGAAGATGTATAGACTATTTATTGAACATAAGCATCCATTCGTCAAGCTCTAATACGCTTTTATCTGTAGAAATCTTGTTATTACAGGTAAAATAGCTGCAAATCCAGTCGACTACTTAAATCATTCATGCAGCAATTACTTGAGCCAATTACGGCGTTTTTAAAATGTGAGACACCACAGTCATGGGTAGATGAAGCCAAAAAGCCTGAAAACTTGTCTTTGCTTTTAAGAGACCACTTACTATGTGAATTAAAAGCCGCTCAAAGTGCTATGTTTTTAATTCGCAAATACGCCGTAGATAAAGACAGCGCAACCCAGCTTAGTGCGTGGGTCAAGCCTTATGAAGAATTTGCTTATAAAAAGCAAGGGTCCTTAGAGACACTTAAAGGTAAAAGTAATATTTCAAAGCAAGTTACGGTCAGATCTGATTGTGATTATGGCCAAGATTTAGTGGATAAAATGGTGCTGCTGATTAAGGAGGAATTACATCACTTCTATCAAGTGTTAGAACTCATGGATGCGAAAAATATTCCTTATGAATTATTAGAAGCGGGGCGATATGCGAAAGGAATGATGAAGCATGTGAAAACTTTTGAACCTGACGCGCTCGTTGATAAATTAATCATAGGGGCATTTATTGAAGCGCGTTCTTGCGAACGTTTCGCTAAAATCGCCCCCTATTTAGATGCAGATTTGGAAAGGTTTTATATTTCTTTGTTACGTTCAGAAGCCCGTCATTATCAGGACTATTTATCTTTAGCGCAAACTATAAGTAAAATTGATATCAATGAACGAGTTGCATATTTTGCAAATGTTGAAGCAGAGCTTATTCAATCGAATGATGAAGACTTCAAGTTTCATAGTGGTGTACCACATAATCTAGTCTCGAATTAACGTATTAATCTTAAATCTCTTGAATTGAGCCGAATTAAGGTCTGTATTGACTATCGCTGAGTAGTAAAAGGCAGTTGTTGTAACATCGCACTGTCTTTTTTTATGATAAGAATACTGCCTTGTTCGTACCAGTCGCCGACGACGATACGCTGTTTATGATTGTCGAGTTCATGAATTGCAGGTCTGTGAGTATGGCCGTGGATCATCCGAGTTGTATTGGTTTTAGTCAATAATTCACTAACCGCTGATGGTTCAACATCCATAATCTCATAGGTTTTTTGTTGGTTACTGTTTTGACTTTTTTGTCTTATGTTTGCAGCAATTTTTTGTCTAGTCGATTTAGGAAGGTGACGATAAATCCACTTTACAATAGTAGAATTACGAAAGCGTCGAAAACGTTGATAGGCTTTATCTAATGTACATAGACTATCGCCGTGAAGAACCACGGTTTGAATGCCATATAAATTAAGTATGTTAATTTCTGGCAATAAAATCATCCCAGAGCGACTGGCAAATTCATTACCTATCATAAAGTCACGATTGCCATGGATGAAGTAAACAGGCAGTTTGGTTGAGACTGATTTAATATGTGTTGCTATTTCATCGGTATACGGCTCAGCAATATCATCACTGGTCCATACTTCAAATAAATCACCGATAATATATAAAGCTTCAACCTCAGAAAGGTCTGAGTTGAGATATTCAATGAAGGCTTTGGAAATATCAGGACGATCTGCACTTAAATGCAAATCGCCCATAAATACAGTATGCACTCGCGTTTATTCAGCCACGCTTACACTGTTGATTACCACAGCTTCTAATGGCACGTCTTGATGCATGCCACGGTTACCAGTGCTGACACCTTTAATTTTTTCAACGATGTCTAAACCTTCAACAACTTCAGCAAACACACAGTAACCCCAGCCTTGGCCTGTTTCTGCTTTGAAATCTAAGAAAGTGTTGTCACTGACGTTGATAAAGAATTGCGCTGTAGCAGAATGAGGATCTGAAGTACGAGCCATAGCAAGAGTACCAATCTTGTTTGATAAACCATTATTCGCTTCGTTCTTAATCGCTGCTTTAGGAGTTTTCTGAACCATGTCTTCGGTAAATCCACCACCTTGAACCATGAAACCATCAATTACACGGTGAAAAATCGTCCCATCATAAAAACCATCTTTAACGTACTGCATGAAGTTTTCAGAAGTTAAAGGCGCTTTTTCTGTATTTAGTGCAACTTTAATGTCGCCCATATTGGTGTGTAAAGTGATCATATTAAAATACCTTGATAAAAATTGTTGCGGGATTCTAACTTATCTAACGTGAGGCTTAAAGTGCAGTATTCAAAACAGTATTGCTCATGATAGACTTTATCCCAATTATATTGGTATCAAAACGAGTAAAAGAGAACCATCGATGTTGAAAATTTACAATAGTATGAGTCGTGATAAGCAAGAATTTAAGCCGATTAACCCTGGAAAAATTGACATGTATGTATGTGGTATCACCATCTACGATTTATGTCATATTGGCCATGGTCGTACTTTTGTTTCTTTCGATATGATCGTTCGTTATTTACGTTACCGCGGCTACGAAGTGAATTACCTGCGTAATATCACCGATGTTGATGACAAGATTATTAAGCGTGCAGCTGAAAACAATGAAAGTTGTGATTCGTTAACTGAGCGATTAATTGGTGAAATGCATAATGATTTTGATGCATTGAACATGATGCGACCTGATTTTGAGCCAAGAGCAACGTTACATATCGAAGAAATCATCGAGATGGTTCAAAAGCTGATTGCTAAAGATCATGCTTACGTATCTGAAAGTGGCGATGTGCTATTTAGCGTTTCTTCATTTCCTGAGTATGGACGTTTATCTGGTCAAAATCTTGAGCAATTACAAGCTGGCGCACGAGTAGAAGTTGAAGATACAAAGCGTGATCCTATGGATTTCGTATTGTGGAAAATGTCAAAGCCTGGTGAGCCAACTTGGGAGTCGCCATGGGGACCAGGTCGTCCTGGATGGCATATCGAATGTTCTGCGATGAACAGTAAGCATTTAGGCGAGCATTTTGACATCCATGGCGGTGGCAGTGACTTGCAGTTCCCACACCATGAAAATGAGATTGCTCAGTCTTGCTGTGCTCACGGTTCACAATACGTGAATTACTGGATGCATACTGGCATGGTCATGGTTGATAAAGAAAAAATGTCCAAGTCATTAGGTAATTTTTTCACTATTCGTGATGTATTAGCCCATTATGATCCTGAAACAGTACGTTATTTCTTATTGTCAGGTCATTACCGTAGTCAATTGAACTATTCAGAAGACAATTTAAAACAAGCCAAATCGGCTCTTGAACGTATTTATACTTCACTTAAAGGGCTTGACCTTACGGTTGAGGCAGCACCAGCTACAGAATTTATTAATAAATTTACTGTAGCAATGGACGATGATTTCAATACACCAGAAGCTTACTCTGTAATCTTTGATATGGTGCGTGAAATTAATCGCTTGAAATTGGTGGATATGGTTCAGGCAAGTGCATTGGGTGTGAGTCTTAAGTCACTGACAGATGTATTGGGTATTATCAACCGTGATGTTGATGCATTCTTCCAAGGTGATGGTAGCGATGATGAAGTGGCAGAGATAGAAGCGCTGATTGTTGAGCGTAATCGTGCCCGTGCAGAGAAAGACTGGCCAGCTGCTGACGCTGCTCGCGATAGACTAAATGCATTAAACGTCGTACTTGAAGACGGTGAAGAAGGCACAACTTGGCGAAAGAAGTCGTAGTTAAGTTCTTGTGATAAAAAAGCCTGCTATTTTTAGCAGGCTTTTTTGTTTATAGGCTTATTATCAGTAAGCTTTGAGTCAAAACAAAACAAGCTTAATTATTAAGCATTTACAGTTAATCGTGATACTGCTCGGCAGCATAAAGCGTATTTTCAAGTAGACTTGCGATTGTCATTGGGCCAACACCGCCAGGTACCGGTGTAATGAACGCGGCTTTTTCTGCTGCAATATCAAACTCAACGTCACCAACTAAACGACCATCTTCAAGTCGGTTAATCCCTACATCAATAACTATTGCACCAGGCTTAATCCACTCTCCTGGAATAAAGCCTGGCTTTCCTACAGCGACAACCAGTAAATCAGCTTGACGTACTTTTTGTTCTAGATTTTTTGTAAAACGATGACAAGTTGTTGTAGTGCAACCCGCTAGGAGTAATTCAAGTGTCATAGGACGGCCAACAATGTTTGAAGCGCCAACAATGGTTGCATCCAAGCCATAGGTATCTACGCCCGTAGATTTTATTAAGGTAATGATGCCTTTTGGCGTACATGAACGTAATACAGGAATACGTTGTGCTAAGCGGCCAACATTATAAGGGTGAAATCCATCAACATCTTTATCAGGTCTGATACGCTCAATCACTTTTGAATCTTCAATATGAGCGGGTAAGGGAAGTTGTACCAAAATTCCATCAATCTTAGGATCTTCATTACATTGATCGATTAAGGCTAATAGCTCAGCTTCAGTTGTACTGGTTTCAAGGTCATATGAGTAAGATTCGAAGCCAACTTCTTCACAAGCGCGGCGTTTACTACCTACATAAACTTGAGACGCTGCATCAGCGCCGACTAGGATAACCGCGAGGCCCGGAATACGCTTGCCAGCAGTTTTGCGTTCCAGCACTTTTTCTTTTAACGTGCTACGAATAGATTGTGCGATCGCTTTGCCATCAATATTTTGGGCAGTCATGGGGGTATAGTTTCCTTTATATGGCGCGATGATATATGAATTTTAACGAGGCGTATTCTATCAGTCAGCCATAGTTCTGTCATGATTATTGACTTAGTGATTTATTGAAAACAGAATTTTTTGTGTGTAAAAACAGCAGCTGAACAAGTTTGTAAAAAAAATCGTTGACGATAGTAAAGTGACTCGTTAATATGCGCTCCGTTCTCGCAGTTAAGGCATTAAGTTAATGCATAACCCTTGATTGGCAAGACTTCTCGGTGATTAGCGCAGCCCGGTAGCGCATCTGCTTTGGGAGCAGAGGGTCAGAGGTTCGAATCCTCTATCACCGACCAAATTTCTATTTGTAAAGTTAACGCTTTATGAATAAGCTGGGAAAGTTAAACTGAAAACCAAATCAGTTTACTAATTATCTAGCAGGTATACAGAATAAGTATGTAAGCCAAGCGCCACTAGCTCAGCTGGATAGAGCAACGCCCTTCTAAGGCGTGGGTCTCAGGTTCGAATCCTGAGTGGCGTACCAAATTATGGTGATTGTAGCTCAGTTGGTAGAGCCCCGGATTGTGATTCCGGTTGTCGTGGGTTCGAGCCCCATCAGTCACCCCAAATTCTGCATTAAAATTGCACGATTGTAGAGAAAGCGACCTTAGGTCGCTTTTTTTATGTCTAAAATCCCCATATAACCGCATTTTCAGGCTCGACTCTATTGTAATCGGTCGCTATAATGTCGCGTCTTGATAAATATCTAATACGAATTACTACAGGTAATAGCGCTGAAAAGCTGCTGTATCATGCTTTTATTAGTAAACATTAATAATCAAGAAACGAATATTTAATAGTTGAGCTTTCGACTATTACAAAGGACGTCAGACATATTTCGAGGTAAAACAATGCAAGTTTCTGTTGAAACAACTCAAGGCCTAGAACGTCGCCTAACAATTTCTGTTCCTGCTGAACAAATTGAGAAATTAGTTAAAGACAATTTAATACGTGAAGCGAAGCGTGCAAAGATTTCTGGTTTCCGTCCAGGTAAAGTACCAGTTTCTGTCATCAAGCAACGCTACGGCGCTGCTATTCGTCAAGATGTCACTGGTGAAGTTATGCAACGCAACTTTATCGAAGCTATCATGGCTGAAAAGTTAAACCCAGCAGGCGCGCCAGTTTTTGCTCCAGGTAAAACTGAAGGCGAAAACTTTGAGTTCGTTGCAACGTTTGAAATCTACCCAGAAGTAGCATTAACGGGTCTAGACGCAATTGAAGTTGAACAACCACAAGCTGAAGTTAATGACGCTGACGTTGACACTATGATTGAAACACTTCGCAAGCAACACGCTACTTTCGCAGCCGTTGAAACTGCTGCAGAAGAAGGCAATAAAGTTAAAATGAACTTTGTTGGTTCTGTTGATGGTGAAGAGTTTGAAGGCGGAAAAGCTGACGACTTCGAATTAGAACTTGGTAGCAACCGTATGATCCCTGGTTTCGAAACTGGTGTTATCGGTCATAAAGCAGGTGATGAATTCGAAATCGAAGTGACTTTCCCTGAAGACTACCATGCTGAAAACTTAAAAGGTAAAGCGGCTAAGTTCGTTATTACACTTACTGAAGTTCAGTCTGCAGAATTACCAGAAGTTAACGATGAATTCGCTTCTTTATTCGGTATCGTTGAAGGTGGTTTAGACGCACTTAAAGCTGAAATCCGTAAAAACATGACTCGTGAACTTGAGCAAGCGCTAAAAGCAAATGTGAAAGAGCAAGTTATCGAAGGCTTATTATCAGCTAACGAAATCACTATCCCTAAAGCACTAGTAGACGGTGAAGTTAACGTTCTTCGTCAACAAGCTATGCAACGCTTTGGTGGCCAAACTGAGAACATGCCTGAGCTTCCTGCTGATTTATTCACAGAGCAAGCTGAGCGTCGCGTTAAAATTGGTTTACTTCTTGGCGAAGTTATCAAAACTAACGAGCTTCAAGCTGAAGACGAACGTGTTCAAGGTCTTATTGCTTCAATGGCTTCAGCTTATGAAGATCCAAGTGAAGTGGTTGAATACTACAATGGCAACAAAGAGCTTATGCAAAACATGCGCAATGTAGCGCTTGAAGAGCAAGCTGTTGAAGTTTTACTAAAATCTGCAAAAGTGACGACTAAAGACGTCGAATTTGAAGAATTTATGAACAAGGCAACAGGTAAAGCGTAACCATCGCTTGACTTGATTGGCGGTTCGCCATTTATAATGGCTCGTATGAGGTTCCTCATACGAGCCATTTTTATTTTAGGGAAATATAAAATGCATAAAGCGCCAGAATCTGTACTCAATGCTCTTGTACCTATGGTTGTTGAACAAACTGCTAAAGGTGAGCGTTCATATGATATTTACTCTCGTTTATTAAAAGAGCGAGTAATTTTCTTGGTTGGTCAGGTTGAAGAACACATGGCTAACCTGATCGTGGCGCAGTTACTGTTCCTAGAATCAGAAAGCCCAGATAAAGATATTTCAATCTACATTAACTCGCCAGGTGGTTCTGTTACTGCTGGTATGGCAATTTACGACACAATGCAGTTCATTAAACCGAACGTAAGCACTGTATGTATTGGTCAAGCTTGCAGCATGGGCGCATTCTTATTAGCGGGTGGTGCAAAAGGTAAGCGTCATTGTTTGCCGAATTCTCGAGTCATGATTCACCAGCCTTTGGGTGGTTTCCAAGGCCAAGCGTCTGACATTGCAATTCATGCTCAAGAAATCTTAGGCATTAAGAATAAATTAAATGAAATGTTAGCTGAACACACTGGGCAACCATTAGATGTTATCGAGCGTGATACAGACCGTGATAACTTCATGAGTGCACAAGAAGCTGCTGATTATGGTTTAGTTGATTCAGTTTTTGAAAAGCGTAGCTGATTTTTAGGCCTGAGTACGCTATTCTGTGATGAATAGCGTATAAAAAATATTTAACTGTTTCTGTGTAGTACAAATAATGCACAGAGTGTGTATCTAAAGACAGTGAACAGGCTGCAACAGAGGTAGGGTAATGGGCGATAACAAAAGTACCGGTGACAGTGGCAAACTACTGTACTGCTCTTTTTGCGGAAAAAGCCAACATGAAGTAAGAAAGCTAATCGCTGGACCTTCGGTATATGTTTGTGATGAATGTGTTGAGCTATGTAATGACATCATTCGTGAAGAAATTAAAGAGATCTCGCCAAAGCGTGATCAAGACAAGTTGCCAACACCACACGAATTGCGTGAGCACTTAGATGATTACGTTATTGGTCAGAACCAAGCTAAAAAGGTACTGTCAGTTGCCGTTTATAACCATTATAAACGTTTACGCAATGGCACGCCGATTGAAGGTGTTGAACTAGGTAAAAGTAATATCTTGCTTATCGGACCAACGGGTAGTGGTAAAACACTGCTAGCTGAGACGTTAGCTCGTTCATTAGATGTGCCATTTACTATGGCTGATGCAACGACACTAACTGAAGCGGGTTACGTAGGTGAAGATGTTGAAAACATCATTCAGAAGCTACTGCAAAAGTGTGATTATGACGTTGAGAAAGCGGAGCGCGGTATCGTCTATATCGATGAAATCGATAAAATAAGCCGCAAATCTGACAACCCATCAATCACCCGTGATGTATCTGGTGAAGGTGTTCAGCAAGCTTTGCTTAAGCTAATTGAAGGTACTGTTGCTTCTGTACCTCCACAAGGTGGACGTAAACATCCACAGCAAGAGTTCTTGCAAGTAGATACGTCTAAAATCCTATTTATTTGTGGTGGTGCATTTGCTGGGCTTGAAAAAGTTATTGAACAACGTGGGCTAACTGGAACAGGTATTGGCTTTGGCGCTGAAGTTAAGGGTGAAGCTGATAAAGTCACTATTTCTCAGACGTTAGGCAAAGTTGAGCCTGAGGACTTGATTAAGTTTGGCTTAATCCCTGAGTTTATTGGCCGTTTACCTGTTGTTGCTACGCTAACTGAATTAGATGAAGCAGCGCTAGTACAGATTCTTTCTCAACCTAAAAATGCACTAACAAAACAATATGGTGCATTGTTTGAGATGGAAGAGGTTGAACTTGAGTTCCGTGAAGATGCTTTAAAAGCCATTGCTCATAAAGCGATGACGCGTAAAACCGGTGCTCGTGGTCTTCGTTCAATCATTGAAGATATCTTACTTGATACTATGTATGATATTCCTTCAGTTGAGGGCGTAATTAAAGCTGTTGTCGATGAATCTGTCGTCAAAGGCGAGTCTGCCCCCATCTTGATTTACGAAAATGCTGACAACCAAGTTGCTGGTGGCGAGCAATAATTCGTCGCTTTTGCTAATAGTTGAAAAATAAGGAGTCCATTGGGCTCCTTTTTTCGTATTGCCCATTGAAACTCTTAGAAACATCCCAATATACTGATTATATAATCCATTCATCAAACGGAATCGAACTATGACCCAAGAGCGTGAAGCGCATATCGAACTCCCCGTGCTGCCACTTCGAGATGTAGTGGTTTATCCCCATATGGTAATTCCGCTATTCGTCGGACGAGAGAAATCTATTCGATGCCTTGAATCAGCGATGGAACAAGATAAGCAAATATTACTGGTCGCCCAGCGGGAAGCTGATTTAGACGAGCCAGCAAAAGACGATATTTTTGAAATTGGTACCGTTGCATCTATTTTACAGTTATTAAAATTACCTGACGGCACGGTTAAAGTGCTAGTTGAAGGTGGTCAGCGTGCTAAAGTCACTGAGTACACACAAGAAGATGAATTCTTTGTCGCAAACGTGACAATGTTAGCGTCTGAAGAGTTAGCTGATAAAGAAGAAGAAGTGCTGGTTCGAAGTGCTATTAGCCAATTTGAAGGCTACATCAAGCTAAATAAAAAAATTCCACCAGAAGTACTGACATCTTTAACTGGTATTGAAGAAGCTGCCCGTCTTGCTGATACTATGGCAGCTCACATGCCGCTAAAGCTTGAAGACAAACAGTCAGTGCTTGAAATGATCAATGTTGGCGAACGTCTTGAATATTTAATGGCAATGATGGAAGGCGAGATCGACTTACTTCAAGTTGAGAAACGCATTCGTGGCCGTGTTAAAAAGCAGATGGAAAAAAGCCAACGTGAGTATTACTTGAATGAGCAAATGAAAGCCATTCAAAAAGAACTTGGCGATCTTGATGAAGGTCAAGATGAGTTTGAAGTTTTAGGCCGCAAGATTGAAGAAGCCAAAATGCCGGCTGAAGCAAAAGAAAAAGCGGAAGCTGAGCTTAATAAGTTAAAAATGATGTCGCCAATGTCAGCAGAAGCGACAGTGGTAAGAAGTTACGTAGACTGGATGACGTCTGTACCTTGGAGTCAGCGTTCAAAAATCAAACGTGACTTGTCAAAAGCTGAAGCCATTTTAGATACCGATCATCACGGGTTAGAGAAAGTAAAAGAACGCATTCTTGAATACCTTGCCGTGCAAAGTCGAGTTAAACAATTAAAAGGACCAATCCTTTGCTTAGTAGGGCCTCCAGGTGTTGGTAAAACGTCATTAGGCCAATCAATTGCTAAAGCAACAGGACGTAAATATGTTCGCGTTGCCTTAGGTGGCGTACGCGACGAAGCTGAAATTCGTGGTCATCGTCGAACTTACATTGGTTCTATGCCAGGTAAAGTGATCCAAAAAATGGCCAAAGTGGGTGTTAAAAACCCATTATTCTTATTAGATGAAATCGATAAGATGAGCTCAGATATGCGTGGTGACCCATCATCAGCGCTACTTGAAGTACTAGACCCTGAGCAAAACGCAGCGTTTAATGATCATTACTTAGAAGTTGATTACGACTTATCTGACGTGATGTTTGTGGCGACATCGAACTCAATGGATATTCCTGGACCGTTATTGGACCGTATGGAAGTAATTCGTTTATCGGGTTATACCGAAGATGAAAAATTGAATATCGCTAAAAAGCATTTATTGACTAAGCAAATCGAGCGAAACGGGTTAAAACCAAAAGAAATTAATATCGATGATAGCGCCATTATTGGCATGATCCGTTACTACACTAGAGAAGCTGGTGTCCGTTCACTAGAGCGCGAGCTATCAAAAGTGTGCCGTAAAGTCGTTAAGATGATTCTTTTAGATAAATCAGTTAAAACCGTCGAAGTGAATCAAGAGAACTTGAAATCATTCCTCGGTGTGCAGCGCTTTGATTACGGTAAAGCTGAGTCCAATAATCAAATTGGTCAAGTGACTGGTTTAGCTTGGACGCAAGTTGGTGGCGATTTACTGACTATTGAAGCGACGTCTGTGTCAGGTAAAGGCAAACTTGCTTATACTGGCTCACTTGGTGATGTCATGCAGGAGTCTATTCAAGCTGCGATGACAGTTGTTCGTGCTCGCGCTGAACAATTAGGCATTAACAGTGACTTTTACGAAAAACGTGATATTCACGTGCATGTTCCTGAAGGGGCAACGCCTAAAGATGGACCATCTGCGGGTGCTGCAATGTGTACTGCGTTGGTATCAAGCTTAACGGGTAATCCGGTTAAGAGTGATGTGGCCATGACAGGTGAAATTACCCTGAGAGGGGAAGTTCTACCTATCGGCGGTTTGAAGGAAAAGTTACTTGCGGCACATCGTGGCGGCATAAAAGTTGTACTTATTCCTAAAGAAAATGAGCGTGATTTGGAAGAAATTCCAGCCAATGTCATTGCCGATCTTAAGATTCACCCAGTCAGATGGGTCGATGAAGTACTTGAATTGGCCTTAGAAAAGCCAGTAAAAGGCTTTGAAGTGGTTAAAAAGTAGCTAATTAGCAAAAAAAGTTGCTTTGAACCTAAAAAAAATGAAAAAAGGGGCTTAACAATCTGTAAAGCTGTGGTAGCCTAGATAAGTGGAGAGTCAGTTAGCACCAAACCCTTGGCGCAACTGACTTTGAGCTGTATCCAAGTACATTTTTTTTGGTTTTCCAACTAAGTTTGGTGTGGTATCAAACTTATAACAAAAAAGCCTCCGCAGACCGCTCTAAAGACGGATTTGGTTGCGGCGCGAAAATAAACATTCAAGGGGATGACATGAACAAATCTGAACTAATCGAGAAAATCGCTTCTGGTGCTGACATTTCTAAAGCTGGCGCAGGCCGTGCATTAGATTCTTTCATTGGTGCTGTTACTGAAGCACTTAAAGAAGGCGATAAAATTTCTCTAGTTGGTTTTGGTACTTTTGAAGTACGTCAGCGTGCTGAGCGTACTGGCCGTAACCCACAAACTGGTGCAGAAATTAAGATTGCTGCGGCTAACATCCCAGCTTTCAAAGCGGGTAAAGCTCTAAAAGACGCTGTTAACTAAGAATAGTTAATATCGTTGCCTTTTGTAAGGCATAGTTAAAAAGCACTGTTTTGGCAGTGCTTTTTACGAAAAGATTATTAAGAATAACAGTGTTAATTTTAATAATCGGAGGAATTGGGTCATACCCGAGGTAGCGTCTGATAACTCCATATAAATTACAAGAAGGCGCATCCCCAAGTGGTGCGCCTTTTTATTTTTTTAATCGCAACAAGCGAGAATTCAGATGTTAGAAAAAATTCGTGAAGGCTCACAAGGCGTTGTCGCTAAAAGTATTTTAGTGTTAGTGATCCTTTCGTTCGCATTTGCTGGTGTAAGTAGTTACCTAGGCACATCAACTGATGTAGCTGCTGCCGTTGTTAATGGCGACGACATTACCGCAAATGAACTAGAACAAGCTTATCAAAATGAACGTGGCCGTTTAGAGCAACAGCTTGGCGAAATGTTTGATGCATTATCTGCTGATGATACGTACATGAACGGTATCAAGCAGAACGTATTAGACCGCCTGATCGCTGATAAGTTAATGACTCAAGCAGCTGAAGATTTAGGTCTTCGTGTTTCTGATGAACAAATTAAACAAGCGATTGTTAACGAACCAGCATTCCAAACCGATGGTGTGTTTGATAACGAGCGCTACTTAGCAGTATTACGTCAGCTTGGTTATCAAACTAATAGCTTCCGTGACATGATGCGTACCGATATGACTCGTCGTCAGTTATTGACTTCGTTAGTGGGCAGTGAATTCGTGTTGGATGGTGAAGCTAAGCAACTTGCTGAAATTCAAGGTCAAACTCGTGATATTCGTTATTTAGTCGTTGATTCTTCTCCTTACTTAGTTACAGCAAGTGTGACGGATGAAGAGATCAAAACTTACTATGATAGCAACTTGATGCAGTTTATGGATCAAGAAAAAGTGAGCTTAGAATATGTTGAGTTAAACGCAGCTGAACTTGCTAAAGGGATGGATACGTCTGTCGATGAAGCACGTACATACTACGAAGAAAACAAACAACAATATCAAACAGCTGAAAAACGTTTAGCGGCGCATATTCTATTTGCTTCTGGCGATGATAGTGCTGATGAAGCAAAGGCTGAAGCAAGCTTAGCTAAATTACAAGCTGGTGAAGACTTTGCAGAAGTTGCAAAAACTGATTCAGATGATCAGTTTAGTGCGGAGCAAGGGGGTCAACTTGATTGGTTCGAGCAAGGTGTGATGGACCCAGCATTCGATGAAGCACTGTTTGCACTAACTCAAGGTGAATACTCACAGATTGTTAAAAGTGAATTCGGTTACCACATCGTTAAGCTACTTGATATTCAATCAGGTGCAGCAGCACCGTTTGAAGAAGTTCAAGATAAAATTGTTGCTGATTTACAAAACAAGAAAGCAGTTGATGAGTTCTATAGCTTACAAAGCATTCTTGCTGATACTAGCTACGAAGTGCCAGATACGTTAGATGAAACAGCTAAAGCATTAGGTACGACTGTTCAGTCGACTGGGTTGTTTTCTCGTGACAATGCTCCGGCTAACCTAAGTAGCCCTGATTTAGTTCGCACTGCATTTTCTGACGAAGTGATTACCAGTGGCATGAACAGTGAAGTGATTGAACTTGCTCCTAATCATGTGGTTGTTATCCGTTTATTGAAGCATCAAGATGCGGGTACTTTACCATTAGCGGATGTTAAGTCTGGTATTGAAGCGCGCTTGGTTCAAGATAAAGCGAACCTTCAGGCGAGTGAAAAAGCCAATGAGTATCTTGCTAAACTTAAAGCTGGCGAAGAAATCACTGATGTGACTATTGCGACTAAAGCGCAATTAGCCAGATTCAATCAAGATATCGATCAAGCTATTACGACGAAGGCTTTCCAAATGCCTGCTCCTGAAGCAAGCAGTGTATCATTTGATACAGCAGCTTTAGCGAATGGCTTTGCGGTAATTGCACTTGATAAAGTGAATGCTGCACAAGGGATTGATAGCAACGTTATTGATTCAATTAAGCAACGTTTAGCTCCGCAATACAGTGAAGCGGATTACCGCTCTGTCATTGCTGCGCTTAAATCAAAAGCAAAAATTGAGTACCCAGTTGCTGAATAAAACCGGGTATTAACATTAAAAAGCCAAGGTTATCCTTGGCTTTTTTTTGGTTTTTATTTAATTATTTTTGGTATGTATTTTATTTTACAGCTAGATGAGAAGGATGCTCATGAACATTGCGCTATTCGATTTTGATGGCACGATCACCGAAAACGATACCTATACTCCTTTTATCCATTTAAGTGCACCCAAATGGCGTCGTATAGTATGCACAGTATTGTTGTTCCCAGTAATCTTAATGTATAAAAGTAAACTATTAGGTGGCTCGAGAACACGTGCTATCGTCAGTTTTTTTGCTTTCTGTGGGCGTAATAAGAAAGAAATTTATCAACAAGGTGCAGACTACGCACACACACTCGATAAACACGTCATGTCGCAAGCTTATGAGCGTCTGCAGTGGCATAAAGCGCAGGGTGATACCATCGTTATTGTTTCAGCTTCTCTTGATGCTTATTTACGCCCCTGGTGCGAAAAACATCAATATCATCTTATTTGTGCGACACTAAATACCAAAGGTAAACGTTTAACTGGCATGTATAAAGGTGGTGACTGCTCAGGCTCTGAAAAGGCTCGGCGTGTTAAATCTAAATTTAATCTGGATGTTTTTGATACAGTTTATGCCTATGGAGATACGATTGAAGACAAGCAGATGCTAGCGCTAGCAGATTTCGGTTTTTTAAATTGGCAACAGATTCAACAGTAAAATACGTCACTCGAGTTAAATCATTAAGATGCGAAATAATCAGAAGGAATCAGTTTTAGTCAATGGAAACAATTAATCAAAGATTTGAAAAGGTGTTAGCACACATTGATGAAAACCTGTCAAAGCCGCTAGCTTTATCTGTACTGTCTGATATTGCTAAGGTGCCTGAATATCATTTTGATTTTATTTTTTTGAGTTTATTTCACACGTCATCATCTGAATATATTGCTTTACTGAGAAACCTTGAAGCTGGGCAACAATTAGGCTTTGATAAATCAATTTCAATTAAAGAGGTCGCTGTGTCTGTGGGCTATCAAAGTGAAACGGCCTTTATTACAGACTTTACACAAGCCATTGGTCAATCACCGCAAGCTTTTCAACGTCAACCTAATTGGGGGCAATTTTTTCAAAAGCAACAACCGCTAAAAACTTTATCAGAAGGGCATAATGATTTAACTGCTGATGATGTGAATATCGACAACTGTAAACTTGATAAGATTGATCTCGCAATGATTAGCCATCAGGCTGAAGCACAGTATTTACCGCAAACTATTCAGGCGATGAGAGCATTTCGTCAAGCCAATCAACTGTCTCCTACAAGCAGTAGAACATTCAATTTTGTATATCAAAGCAAACCGAAATCAACAGAGCAATTGCATATTGATATTGCAGTGAGTATCAACACACTAGAGAAGCAACGCATAGAGCCTGCTATCAATGACTCTGAGTATTTTTATTACTCTTGTATACCTGAAGGAAAGTATGCTTCTTTTATACATCTAGGGTCTGATAAAGAGCTAGAGCGTAAATTAAAGTATCTTTATGGAGCATGGTTGAGTTCAACAAATCAACGATTAAAAAATGTGCCATTGATATTTGAACAGCTTAATATCACAGAGCCTTCAAAACAGGCCACACGAGTTTATTTAGGCCTTGATTAACTGCTAGATGAATTTAATGTGCCGTGATTCTCATCATTTCGGCACAAATCCACGCCATGTATGTTGCCCAAGCATAGCCAAATACTGAAAACATGATGGCAACGGGTGCTAACGAACGATGAAATGCCATTGCAACCACAGGTGAAGAGGCTGCTCCACCGATACAGCATTGGCTTGCCATCGCCATATAAGCAACCGGTGCTTTCATCAATAACCCCGCAATAATGACCACCAGTGCATGGATGGTTAACCATATGAACCCGATAGCAAAATAGATTGGGAAGTCATCAATCATGGTTAAATCCATTTGTAGTCCCATATTGGCTATCAGAAAGTAAAGCATCACAGTGGATACTTTAGAGGCGCCCAGATCTTCAAGATGACGGATTCGAGTATTAGATAATATGATGCTCACTGTGGTGACTAAAATAACAACCCAAAAAAAGCTAGAGGTAAAACTGTATTTTTCAGTTGCAGGATAATGTTCAGCGAAAAATGGGGCGAGTATATCTGCCCCAAAATGTGCGAGTCCAGTTACACCAAAAGCAACACAAAAAATTTGCATATAGCTATGTAAACTTGGGAGTTGCAGTTTAGTCTTTGAAGCGTTTTCAGTGACATTGACTAGTTGATTAAATTGACTGGCATCAGCGCCTATTGTTTTATCAATGGCTTTAGCGTGATTGGCACAAATTAATAAAAATGACATCCATATTGCTGAGTAAACCACATTGACAGAAATCATAATGGCGAATAGATTATCATCGACTTCGTACACTTCTTTCATCGCCAGTTGATTAGCCGTTCCGCCTACCCAGTTTCCAGCAAGTGTTGCCATACCACGCCAAGCCGCATCTGCACCAACCCAATTAATACTCTCAGGGGCGATATAAGAAAACAACAATAAGGTTAATGGACCGCCAATAATGACGCCAAAGCTGCCTAACAAAAACAAGATAACAATCTTAGGCCCAAGTAATAAAATTGCTTTAATGTCGACACTGATTATCAACAAGGCCAAACAAGCTGGCATAAGATAATTAGATGAAATGGAGTTGAGTTGACTGTGGCTAGCATCAACAATATTGAGGGTATTAAGTAGTGAAGGGAGGACATAGCACATCACCATCACAGGGATAAATCGATATACTTGACGCCATATAGGATGTGATGAAGTACTGGTAAAAAAAACCAAGCCAATAATGGTTGCCAATAAGCCAAAAATAACGGGGTCTTGAGTGATCATTATCGTGCTGGCAACCTTTAAAAGTGAGGCTTATTGGTTACAGAATCTAATAAACTCTTCCAATAAAGCAGTTAGGGGTTCTTCGTTGCGGTATGTTGACCAATATTTACGTTGAAAATCCCAATTCGCTAATTGTAATTCAACAATTTCACCACGCTTTATTTCTTCTTTAACAGCCAGATATGGCAAGACGCTGACGCCAATACCTGTACCTATCGCGCGTTTTATCGCTCCCATAGTATTCATTGATAATTCGTGCTGAATGTTGATTCTAGCGCTTTTCAGTAGTTGTGTATTACGTAATCTCGATACTGACATGGTTTCATCCAGAATCCATAATTGTTCTGATAGCAACTCTGCCGTGATATTTTCATTAATAATAGGATTATCACAACTTGTTACTAGGCAAATTTTATCTTTAATCCATTGCTCATACTGAAGGTTATTAAGGCCAGGTTTGGCATCAACAAATCCTAAATCTAGCTCTTTTTCTGAGACCATTTTTTCAATCGTTAAACTGTTATTAATAACCAGTTTTATATCAACCAAAGGATGTAGCTTTTTAAACTGCGGAATTTTACGAGATAAAATATAGTTACCGGCGGTTTTACTACTGCCGACTTTAATTGTGCCACCGACTGCATTACGTTCTGCAAACATTTGCTCTAACTGCGTCCCTTTAGACAGCATCTCATTGGCATAGGGCAAAATGACCTCACCATTATCATTAATAGTCAGTCCGTTACTGCTACGCTCAAATAATCGAGTCCCCAGAGAGCTTTCAAGCTCTTTTAACGCCATGCTCACCGCAGGGACAGACATATGTAGCATTTGTGCTGCTTTCGAGATCTGTCCATTACTATGAATAGCTTTAAAAATGGTTAATTGTTTGAGGGTGATTTTCATCAATTATGCACCGTCTTTAAATGATATAAGTGATTATAACTGAGTATTTAAAAACCATTCTAAAATCAGACATTAGCATTTCTTTTTTGTAACCTCGCTCAAGTTTTCGTAAAAACTTTTAACTTAAAATGCAGCGCTAGAAAAGGGAGAGGTTCCAGCGCTGCTAAACGTCATTAAAAGTCGTATCTAATACCGACTGTGAAAATATTGTCGTCTTCTAAATCAATAACGGGACCTGTATTTTCAACCCGATATTCACCTTCATATTTAGCGTAATGAGCAAATACCATTGTCGACTTCGCGAAGCGGTAGTCAGCACCAATTACAAACGAACTAATATCGACATCAGTAGCACGGTTATATTCATTTGAAGAGGCAGCACTATTTTTAAAATACTTGCCGAAGCCAGCTTCATCTTTGCCAATTTCAGCTTTTAGATTAACGCCATTGAGATTATAAATGGCACTAAGGAAGTAAGAGTTACCTTCTTTATAACTGTAAGCTTGGCTTTGAGTATTTTGGAATAATCCACCTAATTTCACGTTGCCAAGTTTAACCTGCGCCACGCCTCGATAAGCGTCTACGCCGCCAATAGTGTTATATGCTGCTGCGAGGTAATAAGCCTGCTTTTTGAGTTTCTTGTCACCTGCGATAAGACTTACTGCATACTGTTGCTGGTTATAATCAGTCCGAGCACCGTTTTCATCATATTCAGCATAATTGTCATCCATTAAATAAGTTGCATTAAAAGTAATTAAATCGGCGACTTTTGGTGAGTAATAAGTTATTCCGTCAGCTTTACGAACTTGGCCTGCAATCATACGGTTATAAGCTGCGTTGGTTAGTGCAAACGCTTCTGCAGTACCTTTGGAGGTTTTCATGACAGTATCGTTTCGACCAACTAACACTGTACCTAGATTTGTTTTTAAACCTAAATAGGTATTTCTTGGTTTGAATAAGTCATCGTTACCTTCATTTGTTGCTGCGTTTACTTGTAACTCGACGCGATAAAGTACCTCAATATCGTTAGCAATTGTTTCACTTCCATGAACGCCTAATCTAGAAAAATTATTTTCAAGCACAGTGCCAGATTTTCCATTCTGCGTTGTTGCACCGTTATCCGATTCTGTCAGCGCCATTTCTAAACGGCCATAAAATTGTGGAGAATCAGCCAGTGCTGCTGATGAGCTTGCAGATAACATTGTTAATAGTGCGAGTGATAATGTCGATTTTTTCATGTTCAATCCCATGTTCTATAAATAAATTTTATATAAGTCTTATTTTTTAAACGTTATGAATTAGTTAATTAGTGAATTAAATTTTTATTATGTGATTCTTGTTAAGTGCCTAATCTGTTTTTCTCTTTGTATAAATAATCAAAAAGATTTTCGGACTTTGGCTTGCTAAATTTGCTGATTAATATCGTAGAGATTTCAAATTTTATTTATTTGAATGTGGGTCACAGCTGTTTGTTTTTTGTTGCGGTTTAAGGAGAACTGAACAGGTTTTCATAAAAACTTAACCAAATATTAAATTTGATGAAGATCGAAGTTTTGCTACCTCTTAGTGAGTAATCTTGCTGCAACAAAAAGCGAGATATAAAAAACTCATAAAGGAACGACACATGAAACTTAAATACTTAGCTTCGGCAGTAGCAGTGATGATGCTTACGTCTGGTAGTGCAATTGCAAAAAATGATTTAGCCTCTTTTCATACTGAAATGGGTGATTGTCAAACTTGTCACGTCACTGGAAAAATGAAAGACATTAAGAAATCAATGACGGATAGCCAGACTCATGAAAATGCACAATGTCAGGACTGCCATGGTAGCTATGCTGATTTAGTCAATGACAAGTTAGAGTTTGATCCTCATGCATCTCATCTTGGCGACATTAACTGTACGTCTTGTCACACAGGGCACGCTAAACCTGAACTAACTTGTAATAACTGCCATAACTTTGAAATGGAAATGCCATTTGCCGATGCTAAAGAGAAGAAAAAGTGGGATGGCGATTGGAACCAAGACAAAATCCAAAAAGCCATTGATAAAGGCCCAGTAGAAACGGTTGATGTGATTGTTGTTGGCGGCGGTTCTGCTGGATTTAACGCTGCAATTTCAGCCAAAATGGCAGGCGCGAATGTCGTATTGTTTGAAAAAGCACCTTATACAGGGGGGAACTCAATGTTAGCCGCTGGTGGTATCAATGCTGTCGGTACTCCTCAACAAAAAGCGAAAGGCATCGAAGATTCTGTTGATTGGTATGCAGAAGATGCAATGAAAGGTGGTCGCTATAAAAACGACCCTAAACTGGTACAAATCTTAGCTGAAGAGTCTGCTGGTGCCGTTGCTTGGCTTGAGTCTTTAGGTGCAAATATGGATGACTTAAAACGTTCTGGAGGCGCACGTGTTGAACGTACTCATCGTCCTTCAGGTGGTGCATCTGTTGGCCCACATATTATTGATACTTTACGCGTTGCAGCAAAAGAGCGTGATATTCCTGTACGTGTAAACTCTCGTATAGAAAAAATTGTGTTAAATGACGATAAATCAGTCGCTGGTGTTGTGGTGCATGGCCGTCATTCTGGTTATAACATGGTCGCTGCGGATTCTGTTGTGTTAGCAACGGGTGGTTACGGTATGAACAAACAAATGGTGGCTTATTATCGTCCAACCATGAAAGATATGACTAGCTCAAACAACGTGACCGCAACGGGTGACGGTGTATTACTGGCTAAAGAAATTGGCGCATCGATGACTGATATTGACTGGGTTCAGGCGCATCCTACCATTGGTAAAGATAGCCGTATTCTTATCTCAGAAACCGTGCGTGGTGTTGGCGCTATTATGGTGAATACAGATGGACAACGCTTTATCAGTGAATTAACAACTCGCGACCGTGCATCTGATGCGATTTTGAAGCAAAAAGATCAGTATGCTTGGTTGGTATTTGACGAGCAGTTAGTTGAGAAAAAGAAAATGGTGCGTGGTTACGAGCATTTAGGAATGCTAAGTAAAGCAAATACCATTGAAGAACTTGCGAAAATAACAGGTATGAAGGATTTACCTAAAACAGCAGCTGATTACAACAAGTATCAAGCAAGTGGTAAAGACGAGGCTTTTGGTCGTGAAGATATGCCAATTAACTTAACTAAAGCACCATTTTATGCTGTTAAAGTTGCACCTGGTATCCATCACACTATGGGTGGCGTTGCGGTCGATACCGATGCAAATGTGCTTAACTTGCAAAGCTGGAAAATGGATGGTTTATTTGCTGCTGGTGAGGTGACAGGTGGTTTACACGGCCATAACCGTTTAGGCGGAAACGCTATTGCTGAAACTGTGGTATTTGGACGTAAAGCTGGCGAAAATGCAGCTAAACACGCACTTGAAAAGAAATAGCAATTAACTAGATTCATCATCCCTAAATCCCCACAAGGCCAAGTCTCATCAGCTTGGCCTTTTTATTTAAGAGCGTAAACTTGAGTGTCAGCGGCTAATGATTTCTATTATTGTTTCAGAAAGTGTTTTGTAATTTGTTTGTTTTTAAGTTAACTGCGTTATACAAGTAGGTGTAAATGAGTATAATAATTTTAAGGTAATTGACTACCTTGATAAGATTACAATCGATAAAATGGAATGAAGTACGATATGGATATTAACTATTTAGCAATGCTATTGATGGCTTTGCAACCTTTCATTATTTATTACACTGTCTACAAACCAAGCGAAAAATCAAAGTCTGATAATGAGTTTCATCAATCCTTTATTACCATTCCTCCCAGTTTTTCATTCTTTTATTTTGAGCAATTTGGTTATGCGTTTGCCATATTAACTGTTGTGGCGCTGTTAGGTATCGCACTAAGTCAAATCATACGTAAAACGGCAGGTAACGCTGTAGAAGTAAAAAGTCTGCTTGTTTTTGGTACAGCTTGGTTTTGTAACTTTGGTATCGGATACACAATAATAAGTTTTTTTTCTGGTGCTTCAGATACTTCAAACTCTTCGGAAGTCGCAACGCCTTTATTGTCTCTAGATAGCGTATTTAGCGCACTAGGTGTTTCGCTATGCATGTTTATCGGGGTCATCATTTGGACCTTGAGTCGAGCGTTAGAAGTGTATAAAACCAATGAAACAGAATTTTCAGATTTGTTGATCATGCCTTTTGCGGCATTAGGTGGGTTTAGTCCTGTATTCGGTGACTATTTTATTATCAGTTTACTACTCAACTTTTGTTTTATATTTGCTGTGTCTAAAGTGTCGATAGAAGCTCATAACGATCCTTCAATGGGGGGCGTTGGTTTTTTCTATATGTATTTATTTATGATGGGAGCGGGTGGGTGTGTGCTCGTTAAACTAGGGATGTTTATTAGCCAGTTATATTAAAAAAAATCAGCCTCATTTGAGGCTGATTTTTTAAGTGTCAGCATTAGGTTAAACCCTGCTGGTATTTAACATTCTCTCGACGCTAAATTATAAGCTGATGACATCAAACGTTACGTTAGGGTTTACGTCTGCATCATAATCAATACCGTCTATACCGAAGCCGAACAGTTTTAAAAACTCTTCTTTGTATTCGTTATAATCTGTTAATTCAGCTAAATTTTCAGTGGTTACATCAGCCCACAAGTCGCGGCAATGTTTTTGAATCTCTTCGCGTAATTCCCAATCATCAAGACGTAAGCGATTACTGTCATCTGTTGCTGCAGCTTGCCCGTCTTCACGGAATAAGCGTTCGCTAAACATGCGATAAATTTGATCCATACAGCCTTCATGCACACCTTCTTCACGCATCTTTTTAAAGACCATGGCAATATAAAGCGGCATGACAGGAATTGCAGAACTTGCTTGAGTCACTACACTTTTGAGTACAGCAACATTAGCAGAACCGCCAGTCGCAGATAACTTTGTATTCAGTGCGTGTGCAGCTCTATCTAAATCCATTTTAGCTTTACCCAATGCACCGTGCCAGTATATAGGCCATGTGATTTCAGTGCCGATATAGCTGTAAGCAACTGTTTTACAGTTATCGGTTAATACACCAGCTTCGCTAAGTGCATTCATCCATAATTCCCAGTCTTCTCCACCCATTACCGTAACGGTGTCAGCAATTTCTTGCTCAGTAGCTGGCTCTACAGATGTTTCAATAATGGTGTTTTTATTGGTGTCTACAGCTGTTGCTGTATAAGTTTCACCAATTGGTTTAAGGCTTGAACGGATGACTTCGCCAGTATCAGGTAGTTTACGAACTGGTGATGCCAGTGAATAAACGACCATATCAATTTGACCTAAGTCTTGTTTGATAAGCTCAATGACTTTTTGCTTAGCTTCGTGACTGAACGCATCACAATTAATGCTTTTTGAATACAGGCCTTCAGCTTTAGCAAATTTATCGAAATAAGCTGAATTATACCAACCAGCTGTACCTGGTTTCGTTTCGGTGCTTGGTTTTTCAAAGAATACACCGATGGTGGCTGCGTCACTACCAAAAGCTGAGGCAATACGTGATGATAAGCCATAACCACTTGAAGAACCGACAACTAATACTTTTTTAGGGCCGTTGGCAATTTTACCTTTGGCTTTGGTTAGTTCAATTTGTTCTTTGACGTTTGCTTCACATCCTAGTGGGTGAGTTGTGGTGCAAATAAAGCCGCGTGTTTTTGGTTTAATAATCATAATTTTTCTTTTTCCTTTAACATTGGCCTTAGGATAAATAGTTAGCCATCGAAATGGCACTTATTTTTAGTAAAAAAGCCAAAATAACTCAGTGGTTGGAGCAGTTTATCGCTTTGCGGTTAACTGAGCTTGCTCAGCAATGAGTCTTCGAGTGTATTCTTCTTGCGGGTTTTCAAATAATTCTGCAGTGGTATTTTTTTCAATCAATATCCCTTTATTGAGCACCATCACCTTGTCGCTAAAGTGTCGGACGACATTGAGGTTGTGGGTCACGAAAATATAAGATAACCCCATCTCTTTTTGTAGCTTTAACAGCAGGTTTAAAATTTGCGAACGCACCGATAAATCGAGTGAGGTTAATGCTTCATCAGCAATAATAATTTTAGGATTAAGCATTAATGCCCTAGCAACTGCGACCCGCTGTTTTTGTCCTTCCGATACCATATGAGGGTAAAAACTAGCGTGCTCTGGCAATAAACCGACTTTTCGTAACGTATCGACGACCTGAGCGATTCGTTCAGCTCTTGGCATTGCCGTATTAAATCTAAGTGGTTCTTCAAGTAGCTCACCAATGGTCAACCTCGGGTTGAGTGATGTATTAGGGTCTTGAAAAATCATTCGAATCAATCTACAACGCTGTTTTAAGTTTTTAGCTTCTAGCGCTTCGCCTTCAAACTCTATAGTTCCGCCAGAACGTGATTCTGCTCCAACTAACATCCGAGCCAAGGTGCTCTTACCTGAGCTGACCTCACCAACAATGGCGAGTGTTTGGCCTCGTTCTAATTCAAATGAGACAGGGGACAGCGCATGGTTGTACTGCGCTTTAAAGCGCTTGTAGCCCGTAAAATAGCGCTTACTTAGTTCGGTCACTTTAAGTAATGGCGTTGTCATCTTCTATCTCATTCTTGTATGGAAAGTGGCAGGCATAATAGCGGTCTTTTTCGTGAGTAAGACTCGGCTGTATTACACATTGGCGCTCAGCATCTGGACATCTAGGTCCGAGCCGACAACCGGCAGGTAAGTGCTGCAATGAAGGGGATGAACCTGGCATAGAAGGTAAATATGATTTGTGTTTTAACTTGCCAGTATGTTCAGGCAAGTTTTTGAATAAAGCCTTGGTATATGGATGATAAGGGGAGGTAACTAACTCAGCTACCGGCCCCGTTTCCATAATTTGACCACTATACAAAATACTGATGCGATCGCACCATTTAACTAGCGTTTCTAATTCATGGCTAACCAGTAGAATTGAAACGTTTTGCAATTGGTTAAGCTGGGACAATAAACGGAAGATTTGCGCTTGAGTACTAAGCTCCATCGAGTTTGTTGGTTCGTCGGCAATTAACAAACGTGGATGATTTGCGACAGCCATTGCAATCATGACTTTTTGGCATTCACCTTCCGATAGCTCCCAAGGGTAGCTTTTCATAATGCGTTTAGGGTGTTTTATACCCACTTTATGCAACCACTTTTGCGCCGTTAATCGCGTGTCTTTAGCACGTCGCCAAAAGGGCACCGCTTTATTGGGGGTTAACGACTCGATTAATTGACTGCCAATGGTTTTCACCGGATCTAAACTACCTGATGGGTCTTGAAATATCATCGTCATATCAGAGCCCATTAGGTTGCGGCGCTGTTTTGTCGACATTTCCATGAGGTTTTGTCCATCCCACATCATACGATCTGCAATGATGTTCCAGTTCGGACCAAGTACTCCGAGTACGGCTTTTGCTAACAAGCTTCGGCCAGAGCCAGACTCTCCAACTAAACCATGAATTTCACCAGGGTTAATGGTTAAACTGACCTTTTCAAGGACTTTGACTTTGCCCTGTGGCGTATCAAGCTCAATGGTGAGATTTCTGATATCGAGTAATGGCATAAGCTTAGTTTCTTATCGGCGCTAGTGCCGAGCGTAGTCCGTCACCCACTAAGTTGATGGATAAAACGGTAAACAAAATGGCAAGGCCTGGAATGGTGATTGTCCAAGGTGCAATGAGCAAACTGCTTAACCCTTGAAATATCATTGAGCCCCATTCAGAGCTTGGGGCTTGTGCACCAAGGTTTAAAAAGCCTAAGGCAGCAATATCAAGAATCGCCACCGAGATCGCAATGGTGGTTTGTATGATCACCACTTCCCATACATTGGGCATAATGACATACCAGAAAATTTGCAGTGAACTTGCACCATCCAATCTTGCAGCAGTGACGTACTCTTTTTGCAGTTCTTCATGAACCGCTTGGTGAATAGCTCTTACAAACTGTGGTGTTAATGCGATGCCAACAGCCCAAAAAACATTGCTTAAACCTGGGCCTGTAACTGCCACCACCAAGATAGCAAGTAGGAGTGATGGGATGGACAGTAGTGCATCAAATAGATGGCCAAGGATACTGGATTTTAATCCACGCATCATGCCTGACAAAGAGCCAATAATAAAACCCACGACTAATGCGCAGACAACAACGATAAGCGACATACCAAAAGTCAGTCGTACGCCATGTAAAATTCGGCTGAATAAGTCTCTGCCTAAGTCGTCAGTGCCGAGAAAATGGGAAACATGGCCTGTTGGATCCCAAGACGGTGGTAGTAATATCGCATTTGGATTTTGCATCTCTGGCTGAAAAGGAGCCAGCAAAGGGCCAAGGACGACGAGTATCAATAAGAAAATAACAGCCCACAAACCTGCAACAGCAAAGGGGTTACTAGCGAATGAACGCCATAACTCCCTTAAGGGGGAAGTGATCTGTTCCTCTTTATAGAGGTGATTAATTGGCATACATTTCTTTCCTATTAATTGGGTTAATAGAGGTATGCACAAGTTCGATCATAATACTTAAAAAGATAATCAATAACGAAACCGATAAAATCCCAGCTTGTATCACTGTGTAATCGCGCTGGTAAATACCATTGATAAGCCAAGAACCTACACCAGGCCATGAGAATATAACTTCAACAACGATACCATAGCTGGCAAATGAACCGAGCATTAAGCCAAAGGCTTTCAGAACTGGAATAAGCGCATTGGGAAGGGCGTGCTTGATTAAAATACGGTAAGTATTTAACCCTCGAGCCTCAGCTGCGCGGATATACGTTTGAGTCATAACAGTCATCATTGCTTGGCGAGTAATGCGAATGACGACAGTAAAGGGTAAGACTGCTAACGTTACTGCAGGTAATATGATATGTAAAAGTGCATCTTTAAAAGCTGACATACGATAGCTTTCTTCTGACAATAAAATATCAATCAACATGATCCGAGTAACGGGTTCTATTTCATATAATAAATTTATCTGCCCGGAAATGGGTAACCACTCAAGCTGCACCCCAAACCATAGAGATAATGTCAATCCTAACCAGAATACAGGAATTGAATAGCCTGTAAGTGTTACGGCTAAAATACTACGTTGAATCGACTTACTTTTACTTAAAGATGCCAATACCCCTAACGGGACGCCAAAGCAGATCGCAATGACTCCAGCAAACATAGACAGCTCAAACGAGGCGGGTAAAACGGCACTCAATTCGTCTGCGACACTTTGTTGAGAGTTGATGGATATACCGAAATTACCGCTTAAGCGCTGACTTAGGTAAGCAATAAATTGACTCAGTTGGTTACCATCGAGATTATAATCTTCAGTGGCCTGAATTTGTTGCTCGGCTGTCGGGGTTTGAATACCTGTTAATGCATAACTTTTGTCTACAGGGAACATACCTGTGGCAAAAAATAGCACTGCCATCATGACTAATGAAGTGGCAAAAAATAGATTAATTCGTCGGAGTAGGTAGCGCCACATTAGCGAGTTTTCTCCTCATTAACTAATTGCACATTGGAGAAAGACATTCCGCCGTATGGGTTGACATTTTTAACAGCAACGTCGGTATTCTTAAGCAGTAACTTCTGTGCATGAGCAAGATTTACCATAGGAACATTCTTGGTGATTAACGTCTCAGCTTGTCTATAAAGTTGCTTACGCTCTGACATCACACGTGTTTCTTTTGCTTTGGCTAATATATTATCTAGTTCTGCAGAACACCAGCGAGAACGGTTATTGTTCGATTCTAATGCGCTGCAACTTAATAGAGGGGTAAAAAAGTTATCTGGATCAGTATTATCGGCATTCCAGCCAATCAGTACGGAATCATAATCACTGGAAATTAACTTCTGGGTAAATACACTCCAGTCATAGCTGACAATATTGACTTTAACACCTATATTGGCAAGGTCTGCTTGAATCAACTCGGCTGTTTTTAGTGCATTAGGATTGTAAATCCGCACCACTGGCATCGCCCAAATATCAAATGTTAAGTCCGTTACTCCTGCTTCATCCAGTAAATGTTTGGCTTTTTCTGGGTCAAAATCATTAGCATCTTCAATTTCTGAATAAGCCCAGGATGCTGGTGGTAAAATACCTGTCGCGGCAACAGCTGTGTCATGGTACACCACATTAAGGATATTCTGTTTATCTACAGCATGGGCTAAAGCCTGGCGAACTCTGACATCATCTAAAGGAGGCTTTTGGGTGTTAAATGCCCAAAAGGCAACATTAAGCCCCGGTTTTGTACTGACCTCTAGGTGCTTATGTTTGCTTATGACTTTAAGTTCATTGGCTTTAGGCAGGGCTGAGACTTGGCAGTCTTGAGTAATAATTTTGGCTAATCTTGCTTCGCTTTTAGGAGTAATATCAAATACAAGTAAATCTATTTCTGCATTTTTTCCCCAGTAATACTGATTGCGTTTAAAGCGAATGTAATCGTTTTTGACGTATTCAGCTAAATAAAACGGCCCAGTGCCAATGGCAAAATAATCTAGATTTTCAGGGGTGCCAGCCTCGAGTTGTTGCTCAGCATATTCAGCAGATAAAATTACGGCAAAGTCCGTGGCAAGATTAGATAAAAAAGAGGCATCTTTATAGGCAAGGTGAAAGATGACTTCATGGTCATTCACTTTTTCAATGTCAGTCACTAAGGTGGAAAAGTCGATACTTTGGAAAAAAGGGTAACCGGTACGACTGACGAGATGGTAGGGATGTTCAATATTGATGATTCGCTCAAAAGAGAAAATGACATCATCCGCATTCATGTTGCGAGACGGGTTAAACAGTTCATTATATTGAAACTGTACGTTTTCACGTAAAGTGAAGTGATAACGTAAACCATCTTCTGATACGCGCCAGTCAGTGGCAAGAGATGGGATGTAATCAGAAGAGTCATTGTTGTATTCAATTAGGCGGTTATATAGCTGATGTGAACTTGCATCAATCGTCGTGCCTGATGTAATTAGTTGCGGGTTAAATGTTTCTGGATTTCCTTCTGAGCAATAAACTATCCCTGACGGAACATTAAGCTCACCACAAGCTGTGACTAAAAAAGATAGTACACAGAGAAATGCTAATGGATTCCAGCGTTCTGTATTTACACGCATTTTTTCATCATTTTATTTAGACTATAAGTGTCTATTTTAGCAGTGTTAATAACTTGGGAGCAAATATCATATTAAGCCTTCTCCAACAGATTATATTTTTTTAATATCCCACGTAGTTGATGATAGCTTAAGCCTAGTAACTCAGCTGTTTTCTTTTGATTAAATTGGCTTTCAGAAAGAGCACTTTTTAATAATTCAACTTCGTAGTTTTCTGTGTGTTCCTTAAAATTAATCGGGAAGGTTACTTTATTGTCTGCAGCATTATTGTTTGAAGTACTAGGCTCCACATTACTATCTTGTTCAGATGATGTTGCTGCATCATCAATCATATTTGGCTTAGCGACAGGTTCTTGTTGACGTTCTCGTGTTCTAACACGTTTTGTCGGGCGGTAAGGGGAAGCAAATGGATCTAAAATAATATGGTCAATTTCATCCCCTTCTGAGCCACGACGATAAACGCTTCGCTCGACCACGTTTTTAAGCTCGCGAATATTACCTGGCCATCGGTGACTCATTAGTTGTTCAATAGCCACAGGACTAAAACCACCAAAAAAGTCTAAATCTAGTTGTCTTGCCATACTGACAGCAAAATATTCCGCTAACGGCATAATATCTTCTGTACGACAGCGAAGCGGAGGTAAGGTAATGACGTCAAACGCCAGTCTATCGAGTAAATCTGCGCGAAACTCACCATTTTCCGCCAAGGTTGGTAAATCTTCATTTGCAGCACAAATTAAACGGACATTGGTTTGTACCGTTTTACTGCCACCAACACGTTCAAATTCACCATACTCAATTACACGTAATAGTTTTTCTTGAATAAGACCAGAGGTATTAGCAAGCTCATCTAAAAATAACGTACCATCATCCGCACGTTCAAATCGGCCTTCATGTTTACCCTTAGCCCCAGTAAAAGCACCAGATTCATGGCCAAACAACTCACTCTCTAATAAAGATTCACTTAAAGAAGAACAGTTTAGTTTAATGAACTCTTGATCCCAGCGCGCAGATAGGTAATGTAATCGCTCGGCAATTAACTCTTTACCTGTACCACGTTCACCGATGATTAATACGGGTTTAGAAAGTGGGGCAACTTTAGACACGTGTTCTAAAACTTCTAACAAAGCATTAGATTGTCCGATAAGATTGTCTTGCTCAAATTGTCTAGTCACTGTAATTTTTAGTCTAATACGCTAACAAGTGGTGAAAATCATAATAGTTGGCTAACGCACTAAAATAAAGAAAAAGTTAATTTTTTGGTTATATCATTGAAATATAATGTTTTTGTAAAGTTGGCACAGGTTGTGAATAATAAACTTCGACACTAACAAAATATTTGAGGGAAACATTATGGGAATCTTCTCACGCTTTGCAGATATCATTAATTCAAACATCAGCGCTTTATTAGATAAAGCAGAAGATCCAGAAAAAATGGTACGCCTGATTATTCAGGAAATGGAAGACACGCTGGTAGAGGTTCGTTCAACGTCTGCAAAAGTATTAGCAGAAAAGAAAGAATTACTCCGCCGTATTAGCCGAGTACAAGAACAAGTTATCGACTGGCAAGCAAAAGCAGAACTTGCTTTATCTAAAGATAGAGAAGACCTTGCGAAAGCGGCACTGGTTGAGAAACAAAAAACAGTGACCATGCTAGAAACACTTGAAATGGAGCTTCAAGTAGTTGAAGAGCATATTGCCCGTCTTAAGCAAGAAGTTGAACAACTTCAAGAGAAGCTTAATGATGCAAGAGCACGTCAAAAAACGATTATTATGCGCAAGCAAACTGCCTCTTCACGCCTAGAAGTGAAAAAGCAGCTTGATTCGAGCAAAATTGACGATGCGATGGCGAAGTTTGAAAACTACGAGCGTCGTGTAGAAGGCTTAGAGTCACAAGTAGAAGCTTATGACCTAGGTAAAAAAGGTAATCTGGCTGATGAGTTCGCAGCATTAGAAGCTGAAGACTCTGTTAATGAAGAGCTTGAAGCGTTAAAAGCGAAAGTTAAAGCAAAGTCAGCGCCTAAATCAAAAACTAAATCAGACAAGTAAACTTTTTTCAGAGGTGAGTTATGGATATGGATCTTCTTATTGCCCCAATTATCATTTTTTTAGTAATTGTGGCACCTATCTGGTTGGTTCTTCATTATCGCAGCAAGCGACAAGTGAGCCAGGGGCTCACTGAGGCGGAGTTTACTCAACTAAATGATTTAATTGCCCAAGCAGATAAAATGGGCCAGCGAATCGAAACATTGGAAGCTATTTTAGATACAGAAGCACCAGAATGGAGGGGAAAAGATGAGCAAAGCTAACGGTCGTACTTTATACCGTATTCCCAAAACTGGTAAGGTTTCAGGTGTATGTGCAGGGATTGCCGATTACTTTAACTTTGAAACCTGGTTGGTGCGTGTGTTGGCCATCTCAATATTCTTATTGGGTGGCGGAGGTCCGGTAATCGTCATATACATAGCACTATGGATGATTTTGGACATTAAACCAGAAGATACAACACATGCGAAAAACCACAAGGATATTGGAGTGAAAAAGAAGGTTTGGCAGGCTGGAGAACCCGCTAAACGAGCTTTACATGAAGTGAATAGTCAGTTTTATGCTTTAGAAATAAGACTGCAACGATTAGAACGCCATGTGACTTCTGATAATTTTGATTTAAAAAGAGAAATCAATAACTTGTAGTTTGCTGTATCAAGGTTGTTTTAGTTTAATCTAGTCGTGAGGCGCGTTTAAAAATATTGGTAATTAAGTTCATCATTATTGGCCTCGACTAATCATTCCAATGGGCGGTTTACCGCCCTTGAGTTTTTCTGCTTTCACCTTAATGTTATATTAATTCTTAACCACTTCTTGCAGCTGATGAATGCTATTTCATTGAATTTTGAGAGACAATATGAGCTTTATTGATCGTTCTATCAGTAAAATTTCTAAAAAGACCCAGCAAATTGTTCACCGAAGCACAGATAGGCATGTTCGTCTCGCTGTTACGGGATTATCTGGTGCAGGTAAAACAGCGTTTATTACTGGCTTAGTCAATCAGATGTTGCACGCGGGCAGTAATGTTAAAAATAACCCATTACCTTTATGGCAAGTGTCTCGAGAAAATAGGTTGATTGGTATTAAGCGAGCAATGCAGCCTGATCTTGCGATTGCTAGTTTTGATTATCAAGGAGCGATAAATGCGCTCACACAATCACCAGCACAGTGGCCTGCATCAACCAGAAATATCTCTGAGCTTAGGTTAGCGATTAAATATCGTCCAAGAAAAGGGTTACTTGCTAAGTTAACCGAAACCGCCACTTTATATGTGGATATTGTTGATTATCCTGGAGAGTGGCTGCTTGATTTACCTATGCTTAAGCAATCGTATTCGCAATGGGTAGAATCACAAATTCAAGTAAAGAGCCGTTTGCAATATTCTGAACATTTTGAAGATTTTGAGGTTGCGCTCAATTCTCTAGCGCTCACCGAGACAGCTGACGAGCATAAATTAAAGCAAATTTCTGATTTATATCAAAAACTATTACTTGATTTGGTTCATCAACATGGTTTTTATCTTGCGCAGCCTGGTCGTATGTTACTGCCAGGTGAGTTTGCTGACACTCCGCTGCTGGCATTTTTTCCATTGATTAATTTAAGCTCGGATCAATTAGCGACACTTGAATCTGCTCCAGAAAACAGCTATTTCCAAGTGTTAAAAAACCGATATCAAGAATATGTATCCGTTGTTGTAAAGCCATTTTATCGTGATTATTTTGCCAGCTTCGATCGTCAATTAGTGTTGGTGGATTGTTTTAATGGCTTAAACAGTGGTAAAGCTCAATTTAAAGATATGGGCAATGCGCTAAATAGTATTGTTGAAAGCTTTCATTTTGGTCAATCAAGCCTGCTGAAGCGGTTGTTTTCCCCTAAAATTGATAAGTTATTATTTGCTGCAAGTAAAGTGGATAGAGTGACACGTGATCAACAAGGTCATGTGCTTAACTTATTGGGTGACTTATTAAAACACAGCCAACATTTTGCCAATTATGAGGGCTGCGAAGTCGAAACTATGGCGATTAGTGCAATTAAAGCCACACAACATGGCATGGTCACAACAGCAAGTGGCGAGCAAGAAGTGGTTAGGGGATTGGATCAAGGCAATAAGCTGCTAACAATATTCCCAGGTGAAGTGCCGCAAACCCTACCAGATGATAATTTTTGGCACCAGCAAGGGTTTAACTTTGTGTCATTTAATCCACCTAAAATTACTCAGTCATCAATCTCAGACCCGCGTTTTGAGCATATTCGTTTAGATCACTTGCTGCAGTTTTTACTTGGGGACAAATTACAATAATGAACCAGTCAAACGAGACGCAATCGAACACACCATTAAAAAAACAGCAGGTTTTTAGTACTGATTCTGTTGAAGGGCAAACTGATGTAAAGCCAAGTCAATCCTTTGAAGAAGTTGAGTTTATTTGTGAAAGTGCACTGACGGAATTGGCAGAAGATATTGATATCCTTGAGGCTAAGTCATCACCCAAGCGCTGGTCGTTACTTGCAAAGCTTTCTTTAGTCGGCATGTTAGCTATGGTGATTGTTCAAACAATTTTAGGCTTGAATAATGCGCTTACACAAAGCCCATGGCTATTTGGGTTTTATATGTCTGTTACGGGCGTTATTTGCGCGTGGGCTCTGAGCATTACGCTGTCGGAATGGCGAAAACTGACAGCACTGCGAGGGGTTGCAGATGCTCAAGAAGTCGGTGCGCGCCTAGGTCAAAGTATGCAAAGAGGTGAAGCTAAGGGGTTCATCGACCCCTTGATTCAGCAATACCCTGACTCTAAAGGTAAGCAACAATACCTTGCGATAAATTCTCAGGAACATAATGACGCTGAAATGGTCATGCTGTTTGATGACTTAGTGGTGATTGAGCGTGATGAGCAAGCAAAACAAGTTGTGAGCCGCTTTGCTGCTGAATCTGCACTTTTGCTAGCTGCAAGCCCACTTGCTGTTTTGGATATGGCAATAATATTGTGGCGTAATCAGCGAATGATTAATGCAATCGCAGATATTTACGGTATCGAACTTGGCTACTGGAGCAGAATAAAACTTATCAGAAGTATCATCGTCAATATTGTGTACGCGGGTACAACAGAAGTCGTAACGGATTTAGGTACACAGCTACTATCCGTTGAAATGACCGGAAAACTCTCAGCAAGACTTGCACAAGGTTTAGGGGGAGGCTTGTTAACCGCTAGATTAGGCTATCAGGCGATGCACCTATGTCGTCCTCTTAAATTTAAAGAGGCTAACCGACCTAAGCTCGGGCAGATACATCAGCAGCTTCTGGGTGAATTGAAGCGTTTTTCGACTTCGGTTCTCAGCTCTTCGAAAGACAAAGTCGAATCAGAGCCACGTTAACGGTACAAAAATAGGATTAAGTTGGGTGAAATTTGACCTGTTGTGATTTTTGACTACAGTTTTATGACAGTTATTTAGTTATTACTTAAGTAGCTGCAGTGTCGATCAAGGAATTAAGGAAGCAGATCGACTTAATATAGGACTAAAGGAGTTCAACATGAAACACTCATTTTTAGTGGGCGTTGTATGCGCCTGCGCACTTTCTGTGATGTACCAATCCCCCTTACATGCAAAGCAAGTGGATAGCACTGCTAAACAGGTTGCTGCTCAACATGACACTGTTAAGCAGACTAGTTCAAAAATGGCTAAGGTTAATATCAATAAAGCCAGCGCGGCTGAATTACAGCAGTTGAAAGGGATTGGCGAATCTAAGGCAAAGGCCATTGTCGATTACCGTGCTAAAAATGGTAAGTTCAGTAATCTTAATCAATTGACTCAAGTAGCGGGTATTGGTGACAAGCTGGTGGAACAAAATGCGAAACAAATCAGTTTTTAACTCGCTTTAAAAAAGCACAAAAGTAAAAGGGAGCGTTTGCTCCCTTTTTTATCGCTAATTTATGACCAATTTAATTTGTTTGTTGTCGCTGAAAGGGCTGACTTATTGAGCATTAAGCTGCTGACCATTAACATCCTTTGCATCATCGCCCATTAAATATAAATATACTGGCATGATGTCTTGAGCTGTTTTTAAGGTTAATGGATCTTCCCCAGGATAAGCTTTTGCTCTCATTTCTGTGCGAGTTGCACCAGGGTTAATACTATTAACACGAACATTGGTGCCTTCACACTCATGTGCTAAAACTTCCATCATGCCTTCAGTAGCAAATTTTGAAAAAGCATATGGCCCCCAATAAGCTCGCCCTTTACGGCCAACACTACTAGAAGTAAACACCAATGAAGCAGAAGGGGCAGAGCGCATAATTGGCAGTAATGCTTTAGTCATAATCACTTGAGATATAACGTTAATTTTCATCACATCTTCAAGAGACGCTAAGTCAATGTGCTCAAATGGACCTAAAGCGCCCAGTAAGCTGGCATTATGTAGTACGCCATCAAGGTGACCAAATTGTTCAGCGATGGTATCAGCCATATCTTTATAGTTTTGCTCTGTGGCTCCTTTTAAGTCTAAAGGGACGATGGCAGGTTTTGGATAACCAGCTTGTTCTATTTCATCATAAACGGCTTCTAATTTTTTGACTGTTTTACCTAGTAATATGACAGTAGCACCATGTTTTGCAAAATTAATTGCTGCAACACGACCTATCCCAGCACCAGCGCCAGTAACAAGAATTGTTTTATTTTTTAGTAAATCTTTTTTAGCTTGATATTCCAACATGGTTCAATTTTTCCTTCGGCCGCAAAAGCACGTCAAATCTAGATTCGAACAAAAGATAAACGTTCGTTTTAAACAAATGACTGATAAATGTTAACGTGTAGCACTTTTGCATGTAACAAATATGTAGCTAACTCAATAATTTTACGTTAACTTGAGATGAGTTAAGGACAAAAATATGTCCTTATGGTCATGTGTTTACGCTATTGTGACCAATTTTTGGGGAAATTAAAATTATTACAACAAGATTTGGGGAAAAAAGATGAAAAGACTCATATTGGGTGTTGCTATTGCATCTGCTCTTGGGCTCAGCGGCTGTAGTGAAGATAGTACAAATGAAGCAAAAGATTCTGTCGAGCCACTCATTCCATTCTCTCAAATGGTATTTGATCCTGCAGCAGGTGAAGTGCCATTACCAAATGACCTTTTATTTAACGGTACAACAGATGGTACGTTAGCGATTCCTGGTGAAGACGGTATTGACTATGTTGACCCAACTCTTGCCTTAGGTGCATTAGATGGTTGGTCTACAACATCTCCAATTTCAATCACAGTTGATCTTGCGACTGATAATTCAGGTGAGATGTTATCAATCGATGCAGCTTCAGTTTTCCAAGCTGGCGCTGTACGCCTATTTGAAGCAACTGTTGGTGGCGCATTATCAACTGATCCAGAATGTTCAGATGCGTTAACACTTTCAGCATGTAAGATTGGCGCAGAACTTCAGTTTGGCGTTGACTTCATCGCGCAAGCTTCAGGTAACACAATTGCCATTGTGCCGCTTAAAGCCTTAAAACCTAATCAATCATATATTTATGCAACGACGGATCTTATTCAAGATTCTGCAGGTCGTTCTATTGAACCATCAAGTACTTATACATTACTGAAACTCGATATTGACACTAAGCCGTTAGAAACTGATGAGCAACTTTTACTTCAAGGTTTAGTGAATAGCTACGAGAAAGGGTTAGCTGCTGAACACGGTGTAGATGCTGAAACTGTTTCTTATTCAGGTTTATTCACTACGCAGTCTGTTGCAGATGTTTACGAGACAACTAAATTGTTAATGGCTTCAAGCGATCCATACAAGCCTGCATTTGTTCAGCCTCCAATGCCAATGGATAACGGATTCGGTGGTGTGGTTACTGTGGCGCAAGCGGCAGGTTTAACGGTTGAAGATGGCCTTGCTTATGTCGTTTCTGACATAGCAGAAATTTATACTGCAGTAGTTCGTATGCCTATTTACGGTGATTGTTCTTCTGCAAGTTGTACAATTCCGATTGTTGATGGTGCACCTACAGCGCCAAATGGTCGTTGGCATGCTTATGGTGATAGTCCTGTTTCAGTATTATTAGCACTTGATTCTGGCTCAATGAGTGTTGCTAACTTTAGTTCTCAAGCTGTCGCTCAAGGCGTTGACCCAGCTGCTGCGCTGCAAAATCCTGCGCTTATGGCAGGTAAAATTTGGAAGTTAGACGACGGTACTGATGCCGATCCAACTAAACATTTAACCAAGTTTAACCCTATCCCAGCGATAATGGGCTATGAAGACGTTACAGTTCAGATCACCTTACCAAATGCGGCTAAATTGGCGGCATTTAGTGCACAAGCTGGATTACCTTTTGCTGCACCGACGAATGGTTGGCCAACGGTTATGGCTTTACATGGTCTTGGTGGAACTAAGCAAATGGCATTAGCGTACGCTGGTACTTATGCTGCAGCTGGTGTTGCGACGATTGCGATTGATATGCCACTTCATGGCGATCGCTCATACGATGCAACAGGTAATGGCGTTTATGACATCTCGGCAACGAGCGAGTTGTTTGGTCCTCAGTATGCTAACGGTAACCCATTAGTTTTTGTCAATGTGGCGAGTACGCTTACTGTGCGTGATAACTTCCGTCAAGCAACCCTTGATCATTTAAGTTTACGTCTACTGTTAACAGGTATGTATACAGAAATTGCTCAAGCGGGTGGTCAGCAAGTATTTGATATCAGTAAAATCAGTGCTCAAGGCTTAAGCTTAGGTGGCATTGTAGGTACGACGTTATCAACGTACGCTTCAACTGGTTTAGTTGACCCTACAACGGGTACTGAATTACCTAATGCTTATGGTATTAATGCGGCATCATTAGTGGCACCAGCAGGTGGTCTAGCAGGTTCATTTGCTGGTTCAGCTACTTTTGGACCAGTATTATTTGATACTGTGACAGGTACTGAAGCATTCATGGAGTTAGTTGAAGAAGCTAATGAAGCGGGCTATGAGCCTGGTACACCTGAGTATGAAGCATTAGTTCAAGCCGTTTACTCTGCCTTCATTCCAACATTCGCTTTCGCAGTACAAACGGCGGTTGACTCAGCAGACCCATTAAACCATGCAGCAGCACTTGCTGATACACAATTACCTGTGCACCTTATTGAAGTCGCAGGAGATGGTGCGGGTAACTTACCTGATCAAGTATTACCTAATATGGTTGAAGGTTTCCCATTATCAGGTACTGAGCCGTTAATCTCTGGTTTAGGTCTAGGTTGTGTCAGTTCAACTAATGCAGGTTCTGGTGTTGTTCGTTTCGCTAAAGGTCATCACAGCTCGCTAGTGAGCCCTGATGAAATTGATGGCGTTACTGATGGCATGGCTGCACTAGCAACAGTTGAAATGCAATCTCAAGTTGCTGCTTTTGCCAAGACTGCAGGCTTAGGGGCTGCGACGATTCTTGTTGATAATCCTGATGTGCTTGTACCTTGTAGCTAATTAATGATATTTCATCGTTAATTGATTAAAAACCCAGCACTAGCTGGGTTTTTTATTGTCTACATGGTTTAAGTTCCTGCTAAGATAGTGCTAATAACGTTTTTCTTTATGGAGTGTATTTTGGAGTTTTTATCTGAGTACGGCATGTTTCTCGCTAAAGCCGTCACTATCGTTGTCGCCATCCTTGCAGTTGTCATTGTTGTTTTAGCTAGCAGCATGAAACAAAAAGCAGACAAAGGTGAGCTTAAGTTAACGAACATGACTGATGAGCTTAAACAGCTAGAAAAAGAGTTAAAGGAAGAACTGCTCTCTAAAAAACAATACAAGGCTTACGAAAAGCAATTAAAAGCTGACGAAAAAGCGGCTGAAAAAGATGAAACAACGCCGTCAAAGGTGTTTGTTATCGACTTTAAAGGCAGCATTGATGCTGGGGAAGTTGCTTCTTTACGTGAGGAAATCACTGCGATTTTAACCATAGCAGAAAAAGATGATCAAGTATTAGTAAATGTCGAAAGTGGCGGTGGCATGGTCCATGGCTATGGGTTGGCATCAAGTCAGCTAGATAGATTAAAACAAGCCAATATTCCACTGACAATTTGTATTGATAAAGTGGCTGCCAGTGGTGGTTACATGATGGCATGTGTCGCAGATAAAGTTTATGCCGCTCCTTTTGCTATCGTTGGTTCTATTGGCGTTGTTGCGCAATTACCCAACTTTAGTCGTTTACTTAAAAAACATGATATCGACTATGAGCAGCATACAGCAGGTGACTTTAAACGCACATTAACTGTGTTTGGTGAGAATACAGATGAGGGTCGTGAGAAGTTTCAAGAAGAGCTTGAAGAAACCCATGTTTTATTCAAAGAGTTTGTGAGCAAATATCGCCCAGAAATGGATATTGCTAAGGTCGCAACTGGTGAGCATTGGTATGGTCAGCAAGCTATTGAGCTAGGGTTAATTGATGCTATTTCTACCAGTGATGACGTCATTTTGAGTTTAGTTAAAGAGCATCAAGTTATTAAAATTAAATATCAAATGAAGAAAAAGCTTGCTGATAAAATCGCACATGGAGCGTCATTATCGGTTGATGGTGTTATTAATCGTTTGATAGAACGCGAAAGCACAATTAAATAACAAGGGTATAAATGCAACAAGAGTCAGGATATAAAGCCAATATGATGGTGGGTGACCAATGTTATCCCGCTTTTGAATTGAGAAATTTACTGAACTTTATTGAAACTCACCTCGGTGAGAGTGTTGCTAATGAAATATACCAGCAACTGGGCTTAGGACCATCGGAACTCAGCGCTATGCAGTTTGTTTATGTATGGCAAGTTGAGTTTGCGATGGAGCAATTACGCACTTTAAGCCCAGATCATGAAATCGGCGCTAGACTAGGGGCAAGTTACCAAGTTTCAACGCTCGATGTATTACTTCCTTTCTTTGACCAGTTCACTACCTTGGGTGAATGCTTAACGTTTGTCATTAAAAATCCTGATCTCGCAGGCAGTTTCTCCGATACACTTATACGAGTAGAAGACTCAACACTTTGGGTTCGCTGGCTTAATACGGGGAAAGTCTCTGCAGATAAATTTTCTTTTCAGTTTCAACATAGCGTATGTGCGTTACTGGGTGCTGCAAGGCAACTCGTTAAAGCGTCAGTAAATATTGACGAAATTCATTTTGCCTCTTCGCCGCATGCCACAGTTTTTTTAAGCCAAATTACTGGGGCCCAAATGACGTTTGATTGTGATTTTTTTGAATGGGGGATCAATCTTGATGTGTTGAAAACGCCGCTTGATTATCAATTTGATCAACTTTCTCAAATAGCGGTACCTGATGGTATTTCTTTCATTGACGAGGTGTTAACTCATATACGAACTTGTATGCCGACCCCTCCCAAATTAGAACCTTTTGCGTCAACCATGCATATGAGTGCTCGAAGCCTAAGGCGAAAGCTATCCGCTGCAGGCACGACTTATCAAAAGTTAGTCGATCAAGTGAGATGCCAAGCAGCAATTAACCTTATTTTAGCTGATGAACTGCCTATTGAAGATATTGCTGAAACCCTTGGTTATGGCGATGTTAGTCATTTTAGGCAGAGTTTTAAGCATTGGTTAGGTTATCCTCCTGGACATTTTTTAAGGCTTAACCAGTTACACATGGAGTAATCCCGTTTTACTCACAAAGACCAATGGTCGGTGACATACTGTCTATCCAATGTTTGATTAACTCTGTTCCCTCGGTATGAATGATTTCTCGCCCTATTGGTGGCATCCTATCTTTTGGCGCATTTAAGCGCTGGCGATAATGAACAATTGAGCGCTCTCCATTTCCGGGAACAATATCGTAAGCCAAACCATTTGGCCCACCATCCCAGCCTGGAGGTTGCTTACATACACCGTATTCGAATGAGGTATGGTCGACGTTATAATTCAGTCTTAAACCAGAAATACTGGCAAAGCCGCCCTCGTGATGACAATGAGCACAATTGATATCTAAATAACCTTTGGCACGATTTGTTAAAGAGGCGGAACTATCATGCAAAGGGTATGACTTATCGACTGTGTCGAGTGCCGGCATACTGCTGAGTAACTCTTTTTCAACCCATAAGATTAATTGATTTTGTATACCCGTTTGTGTTGCTATTTCTCGGTTGAGTAAGTGAGCTTTAAGACCGATAGGACGAATAATACTGGTGTCCAAATGTGTTGTTTGATGACAAATTTTACACTCAACTTTACTGGGGATAGCGTAGTCAAAGCTAACGGACTCACCTTGATTATTGAGGGTATGTGCCACTTTAGCGCCTGCAATAATTAATTCGGCTTTATCATCGGCCTGCCATTGGTAAGCAAGGGCAGTCCAGCCTGTTTCTCGGTGGATTAATAGTCTTGTTTCGATTAACTTTTCGTTATCTTCGCCTGTTGCTTGTGTATCAAAAGGCAAAGCGAATGTTTTAACTAACACGCTGCCTATTGGCAAATCAAAAACCTGCTCTGGCATGTAAGTTAATTGCTGGTTGTCAGGTACGAATAGGAAACGGTATTTACTGGCATAATTGGAGAATAATTCCGTTGATAATTGATATGCTATTCCAGGTTCTGTCGGTGATTGAGTGGGGATACTGGGGTCGGTAAACAAGCCGTAATCACTTAATAGAGGGCAGTCTTTAGCCATTAACGCCGCCCAATTGACCTCAGTACTGGTTTGCAAACACACATCATCAGAATCATCTGGTTGAGCGGGAGTCGTTGGTGTTGAATCTGGGAGTGATGGGGTTGTTGAGCTGATATCTGTGTCACTTGAGTTTGAGCCGCCACAAGCAATTAATGTGAAAGCGGTCATTATGATTAACAGCTTTATTAATAATTTTTTCTGAATGAATAAAGGACAATGCGGCATCGAGAGTATCCTAGTGTTAGCGGTGGCTTGAATTGGATGTTGCTGGTTCAATGTTGCTGGTTTAGTGCAGTGGGTTAATAAAATGCGGATGAAAAGAAGAGGATGAAACTCGCTCATCCTCTATAGATTACTGCTAGTCTAAGAACAAGACGCAGCAGGTAGTCGCTTGATCCATTCGCTAATAAGTGCCACACCTTCATCATGGGACAAGCTACGACCAATTTCTGGCATTCTATCACCTGGGTCATTGGTCTCCATACGGAAGTGCAAGATACTCTCTTCAGGCTTACCTGGCACAACATCATAGCCTAAACTGCCACCGCCATAGGCAACAGGAGACTTACACGTGCCGTGCGAGAAACCTGCGTCATCGTCATAACTTCTCCAATACTCTAATTTAAGACCTGTATTAGATGCATTACCTTCGGGGCGATGACAATGCGCACAGTTAATATCTAAGTAACCTTTGGCTACTGCCATGAGTTCAGTATCTGACATTGATTCAATATTTAATTCATCGCCATCTTGATATTCTGGAACTTTATCTACATCGGCTAAGTTAGGTACCCCTTGTAACATTCCTGCTGCTTGCCATTTAGATAGTTGGTTCATGACGCCATCACTGTAGGTATAATCACGATTTAAGTGACGAGCTTTTGGACCAATAGGCATGAACACCGCATTACTGTCGGCATCAGGTTTGAATTGGTGGCATTGCTTACATTGATTCATGCTTGGTACTACATAATCAAAGTTTAGCATTTCTCCATTATGCGTGACTTGCTTACCTTGGATAGCACCAGCTTTTGCCAACATGGCATCAGATTTATCGGCTTTCCATACATAAGGTAGGGCGCTCCAACCTGTTTCGCGATGGATAAGCAATCGGGTTTCAATCACATCTTCATTCGCAAAGCCGCGGTTATTAGTATTTTGCGGTAAGGCAAACGTTTTACTGATGACAGTCCCTACAGGGAAGTCAAAAGACTCATTCTCTGTGTAATCGGCTTTGGTGCCATCAGGTAAATATATAAAGCGATATTTAGTGGCATGGTCAGTAAATAAAGGCGTGTTAAGATCGTACGGTAAACCGTTCGAGTTTGGCGACGCTGTTGGGTTGGTCATATCTGCAAATAAGTTGTAGTCCGATAGCTTAGGGCAGTTAGCTTTTAGTAAAGCATCCCAGCTGACGTTATCACCAGATGCTGCACATAGGCTCAGATCTCCATCGCCTTCAAGGCCACCTTCACCTTCGCCAATAGAGCCGCCTCCACCGATTAAGTTTCCGCCATCACAGCCTTCAGTATCATCATCCACACCACAACCAAATATTTCATCGCCGAAAGTCACAGTGTGAACCGGTAGACTGACTTGGGCACAATTCATTAAGTCAGTTTGTGTTTTTTCATATAAGACGTCAGCGATGTTCATGTCTGTATTACTATTGGCAAATAACCGTCCTAAACTTACATCACCATTATTTTGGGCACAGACATTATCGCTTCCATCAGGGTTGAATGGCGTTTCTTGTAGCCCTAGGTATGCAGCGGTGCCATTATTTGACAACATTTCACCCAAACCATCATATAAAATACCCGGTAATGCGCCATGGGTTAGTACATAAGCTTTGATAATGTCTTCAATTAAATAACCTTTTGGTTTTTGGCCATAATCTGTGATGACATTGTCATGGATTGAAATATTTCGAGGAGTAGGGCGCCAACCATCATCGATGGCTTGGCCCGGTTGACCGTAATTTCCGACAAAGGTACTGATATCGGGCTCGGCAATGAAAAAGCTTGAAATGGTGAGACCAACAGTGTCGTGGTTAGTGATTTCGTTATTGAAAATTTCGACATCATCGGTGGACAACACAATCACCCCTGTGCCGGGTGGTACGATATGAACACCAGCTGGATTAGAGGATGCATTAGCAAAGTTTAAGGTATTGTTATCGTATACTTTGTTGTTAAAAATACGAACACTTGACCCATAGCGGTGGTTATTAATTGGTAGGTCAAATACTAAAATACCGCCTGTGTTGCCCATAGCTTCATTGTCATAAACATCAGCATATTTTGAGTTTTCAATTTCAATACCGGCAACGTTTTCTTTTGCTATGTTTCGACGGACAACGATGTACTGTGATTGCCCGACATAAATACCGGCATCGGCACTACCTCGTACATAAGTGTCTTCGATTAAAATGTTTTCACACTCAACAGGGTAAAGGCCATAAGCACCATTTCCCTCATCTAACTCACCTTCCCATACGGTTGCAAGGCGACGTAAAATAATGCCGTTGGTATTTTTGAGTTTAATACCGTTATTTTTTGCTTCATTTACTGATAAGTCTTGAATAATGATGTTGATGGCATTTTGAACGAATATGCCATCACCCGAATTGGCTTCTGAAAAATCTAAAACGGTTTCGTCTTGCCCATAGCCCATGATGGTAATGTTTTTAGCAAAACTGCCATCGCCGTCGACATCACCATCAAACAATAATGTTGATTCTATTTTAAAATTACCTTTTGGAAGGACAATGACATCGTTACTCTGGGCATTAATTAAGGCTTCTTGAATACTGATGGTGAGATTATCACCTGCTTCAACCATTATTGCCCCTTCTGGGAAAGTGGGGCCAGTTTCTGCGGGTGGCTGAACTACGGGTGGGGTTTCGGTAACGGTTGGTTCATCATCTGAACCGCAACCACTTAGGTTTAGCGTAACGGCTGTTGCTACAAGGGTAGGTACCAGCCAAGGCATTTTCTTGTTGAACATAGCATCTCCTGCTTTTTATTATGTCTTCCTACTCCTATCTGTTCCGCCGATGGAGTGGATACGATTAGATTCGTATGACTCCAACATGCCTTGTTTGTTATTTGTTAATCAATGTGAGATCTGGCCACATTTTTATAACATATGTTTTTTGGTTCTATGAATGACTTGTTGTGAAAATGGATTATTCAACAAAAACGACAGCCAATGCTGTCGTTTTAAATAATCTACTAATTAGCTTACTTTTAAGTTAGATAGAAGCAATCAGCAATTAAGGTTGCCGATATTACGCTTTATAACTTAAATGCTGATGGAAGCGAACAATCACATCAATGTGTTCTTTATCCATATCAAATTGATTGGTGAACTGACGAATCGCATCTTGAACTTGATTCATAAAGCGGCCATAGCCTTCATCTTTTTGGTCTTCTTTAGCTGCAACAATAACAAAGCGGATAGCTTCAGCAAGCTTAGTGTCATCCCAATGGCAAATAGGGTCTGGTGCTGCATTACTTGGGTCAAAGCCAACCATTTGGAATTCTGCAGTGCTGTTTAGTTGCTCGTATTTACTGTTTCTGACGAGAGGCACTTTACCATTAGCGACCATGGCAACACGGTTTAATTTATTATCGCTGGTTGCTTTGATGAAGTGGTCAGCAACACGTTGATATTTTTCACCAAAGCTAGTCGCATTTTCTGCTGCTAATTGCTTTTTGATTCGACGTCCCATTGGTAAGCTGACCGTGACGTAGTTAAGCGCGCTAACCGACTCAGGTAGGTTACACTCACGGCGTTTATAGCGACTATCTACAGCACGTAGTTTGTAAGCATAGGATTCTTTTAAGCCTTTTGCTTTGGCAAAAAAGTCATAAGAGATGTGCTGGTGGTCTCGTATTTTTGTTGGTACACCTTGAACTGGTAATAGTGGCTTGATCTCAGCTAAAAACTGCTGAACTTTAGCGTGAAACTCAGCTGAATGACTTCGTAATTCGGTACCTGTTGCAAGAAAAACCACTTTTAGCTTTTTAGCTCGGTAACCAGGCAAAGTATGAAGACGATTTGCTTCATGATGTGCAGGGTTGTAGAAAAAGCGTAATTGCTCTTCTGTTGTTAAGCAATAAGCCTCACTGTGAAAACGCACCATAGGGAGTTTATCGCTTGCAACCACATGAACATTAAACAGTTCATATTTATCAGCGACTTGAAAAACTAATTTACTAAACTCTTGATAGCAATTAGTTAAATCACTATATGACGCTAATAATTCATCAGTTAGGGTAAAGCCAACAGTAATATATTGATTTTTACGGGTGGCGGTCGGTAAATACACTTTCTTTTGACGACTGACGGACATAATGTTTCCTTTTAGCCATAGGGTGTTACCAATTTAGATGACAAGCAAAGTAAGTGCTTTGCATCATTGGTATTTATAACGTTTTAAACAAATCCATTTAACATCCAGTTTAATCATTAAAGCTTAAAATAAAATTACTTTTTTAGACTTTTTAAGTGATTTTGAATGAAATATTTTAACCTTTGTTACTTTTTAAGTGCATTAATGATCCAGGGTTGCATCCATTGCGTAATTCGAGGTTGAGCTTCAACATTTGGATGAATGCCATCACGTTGCATTAAGTCAGGGTTTGGTGCTATTTCTAACATGAAAAAAGGCACTAATTCGATATCGAATTCATCAGCTAATTGGTGATAGACATCATTGAACATGCTGGTATATCTTGGACCGTAATTAGGTGGCACCATAATCTCTGTTAATAAAACCTTTGCCCCGTTATCTTGAGACAACTCAATGATTTTTGTAAGATTTGATTTCAGCTTATTCGGAGGAAAACCTCGAAGGCCATCATTGCCTCCAAGCTCTACGACAACAAGGTCAAATGCGCTTGAGTCCAGTAAGCTTGGGAGTCTACGCAAACCGCCTGCGGTGGTTTCTCCGCTAACTGAGCCGTTAATAATGTCATGTTCAGGGTATTGATTACGTAACAATTGTACCCAACCTTGCTCTTCCGACATGCCATAACCTGCGCTTAGACTATCACCTAAGATTAAAATCGTGGCAGCATAGCTAGAAGTTGAAATAAACATTGTTGAAACAACAACCATTAACGCCGCAGAACGCAGGCGTTTAGCCGATAAAAATAAGAAGGATCGTATGTCGACTACTTTTGCAAATAATTCCAGTGCCATTAACGTTACTAACCTCAAAAAAACAGTGGTGACCCAAGAGGGAGAGCTTACTATCCTCAATGGCATTAATATGGATGTCAAGCAAGGTGACAGTATTGCGATTCTCGGCCCATCAGGTTCAGGGAAATCAACCTTATTAGGTTTGCTTGCAGCGCTTGATACACCTACATCTGGAGAAATACTCCTTGATGGACAGGCGTTGTCGGGATTAAACGAAGAACAAAAAGCGGCACTTAGAAAACAAAAAGTCAGCTTTATTTTCCAGTCTTTCATGTTAGTCGACACACTCACAGCGTTAGAAAATGTCATGCTACCAGCAGAACTTGCTGGCGTGGCTCAAGCTCGTGAAAAAGCCGAGCAGATGCTCGAGCGGGTCGGGCTTTCTCATCGTTTAACACATTTACCAAAACAATTATCTGGCGGTGAGCAACAACGTGTAGCGATCGCTCGTGCGTTTATTTGTGAGCCCAAAGTATTATTTGCAGATGAGCCGACAGGAAACCTGGATAGTGCTAATGGCGACAAAATCGCAGACATGTTATTTGCCTTAAACCAAGAAAGTGATACTACGCTGGTACTAGTGACTCATGATTTGGAGTTAGCCAAGCGTTGTAAGCGACAATTAGTGATGGAAAGTGGTCATTTATCAGAACCAAATGCTGAGTCAGATACCTCTGGGAGCCATGTTAATCATGCTGACGAGATTTCTGAGGAGGTTAGCTAATGGAATTACAATTAGCTTGGCGCTTATTTAAACGAGAATTGATGCAAGGGCAACTAGTACTCATTGTATTGGCGATAACCTTGGCCGTGTTATCGGTGAGCGGTTTAGCAAGAGTCAGTGAGCGTTTACAAGTCGCTATTAATGGTGAAGCGGCTAATTTTATTGCTGCAGATCGTATTATTGATTCTCCTGTGCCTCTGTCTGAGCAAGTGCTCAACATGGCTGAATCTCTGAATATTCAACATGTGACAAACATGAAATTCAACTCGATGGTGTATTCGGGTGATAATTTTCAACTGGTGACAATTAAAGCGGTGGGTGACGGGTATCCATTGCGTGGCGAAATAGAATTATCATCAGGCGTTACCCAAGGACTGCCAAAGACTGGTGAAGCATGGTATGAAAATAGATTAGGTGGCTTATTGGGCTATCCGACCACACTGGAGCTTGGTAATACCGAACTTAATTTATCTGCCGAAATCAGCCGATTACCCGATGCTGGCTTTAACCCCTTTGCCTCTTCACCCGTGCTGTTAATGCGTTTAGATGATGTTGAAGCTACTGGTATTATTCAACCTGGTAGCCGTGTCAGTTATGTATACCAATTTGCTGGTGAGGCCGCGGCGTTAACCCAATTTGAAACCCAAGCTAAACCACTACTAAATAACAGTCAGCGCTGGACTGATGTGCAATCTGGGGATTCACCTATTGCATCAGCCGTTAAACGTGCTGAGCGATTTTTATTATTAGCGAGTTTATTAGGTATTGCGCTTGCCTGTGCAGCTATTGGTATTGCTGCACAGCGTTATTGCCAACGTCATTATGACGTTGTTGCGATGCTAAAAACGTTTGGCGCATCTGCAAAGCAAATTCGAATGCTGTTTGGTGCCCATCTATTGCTAGTGACTGTAGTGGGGATCGTATTAGGGTTAATTGGCGGCGTAATGTTAGATTTAGCCATCAATCAATTCTTGCCTGCTGAAATTGCTGCATACTCTCCCCCCTATTCAAGACCCTTGTTACTTGGCGTGAGTACCGGATTGATCAGCGCATTCATGTTCTCTGCCTACCCATTAATGCGACTATTAGCCATTCCACCTTTACGGGTGCTTCAGCGTCAATTAGAAGGGTTACAGTTTGGCATGTGGCTCCACCTGCTATTGAGCCTTGGTGCGATGGCCTTACTGGGATACTTATATTCAAAAAGCATTGCGTTAACTATGACCGTAGTGCTGGCGGTATTACTTTTAGGTGTGTTACTCAGTGTGCTTGGATTTGTGATGATCCGTTTAGGCCATAGTGTTGGTATGAAAACCACCAACCCATTTCAGTTAGCACTTGCAGGTCTTAGACGTCGAGCAAGACAAAATGCGGTTCAGTTAGTCGGTTTTAGTAGTGCGCTTGTTTTGTTATTAACAATTTTGGCTCTCAGACAAGATTTGTTAAATGAATGGCAAAAGCAGTTGCCTGAAAATGCACCTAATTACTTTTTGGTCAATATTGCTCCTGAAGACACTAAACCATTGGATGATTTTTTAACAACGCACAATATTAATGCAACTGATATCTATCCTGTGATCCGTGGCCGTTTAACCCATATCAACGATGAGGAACTGATTTCTCGTCAAGAAGAGAAAGACGGAGTTGAAGGACGTGTTGGGATTTCACGTGAACTGAACCTGACGTATCGTGAAACACTTCCGCCTAATAATGAAATCATTGAAGGGACGTTTAACCAAGCTGATGATGAGGTGTCAGTTGAGGCCGAAGTTGCTGAACGCTTAGGTTTATCCCTTGGTGACACTATGACTTATACGATTGATAATCAAGAGTTTAGTGTTAAGGTTGCCAGTTTTAGGCAAGTGCAATGGGAAACCTTACAGCCAAATTTCTTTATGATTTTCAGGCCTAAAGCATTAGAGCCGTTTTCTTATACTTCTATGGCAAGTTTCCATCTTAATGATGAAGATTTGCAAGCGAATGGCAGTGATTTAACGGCGAATGGGGTTGTGCTGCAATTAATCCAGCAATTCCCTACGATATCAGTGATTGATGTCGGGGCTATGGTGGGGCAGTTACGTCAAATCATTGAGCAAGTGTCGCTATCCTTATCTTTAGTGCTTGCGTTAGTATTATTGGCAAGTGCCTTGGTGTTAATCGCGCAAACTGAAGCGGGAATGGCCACTAGACAGCGTGAATTGGCGGTGTTAAGAACATTTGGTGCATCTGGATGGTTACTGCGCTCTGCAACCGGTTTGGAGTTTGCCTTATTGGGCGCAATAGCGGGTATATTGGCGGTGATAGTTGCTGAATTCACCCTTTATATGCTTAAAACACAAGTCTTTGAATTAGTTGTATACATGCACTGGCCTTGGTGGGCAATTGCACCTTTATCCGGTGCGGCTGTGGTTGCCACTTTAGGTATGTGGCGTTGTAGGCAGCTATTGAATCGCTCGTGCAGTGATTTACTAAAAGCGGGCTGATGTCCCTTTTATTGTATGCACGTTAATTTTAAGGAGAGCTGATGCTCTCCTTTTTTATTGATTATGGTATCTTAATAGCTTAAGGCAATAGATAATGCCGGTAATGTTTAATGGAATCATCATGATAAATCAAAAATGGTTAACAACGTTTTTAAAGTTAGCCGAAACAGGTCACTTTACACAAACTGCTGACAAATTGTTTATGACTCAACCTGGTGTTAGTCAGCATATTCAGAAGTTAGAAAATCAACTTAATACGCAGTTGATCCAGCGTTTTGGTAAACGTTTCGAACTCACCGATGCCGGAATGCAGTTGCAGAAATATGGTGAACAGCTATTAAAGCAACAAGAGCAATTATTAAGTGATATACAGCTTGATTCAGCATTTATCGGGGAGTGCAGGTTTGCTTGTTCAGGCTCACTAGCCATGTGGCTTTATCCAGACTTTATTGATTACCAGTTATTACATCCTCAACTACATGTTTCCATTGAAGCTGCGCCGAATAAACGCATTGTTGAACAAGTGCTAAACAACGACATAGAAATTGGCATCGTTACTCAATTTGTGTCAAATCCAGAGCTTGAAGTCACGCCAGTTGGGTTTGAGAAGTTGCTCATGGTGTTACCTAAGTCTGTTGATGCCGATGACTTATCTTTTGAGACGTTATTAACATTAGGCTTGGTTTCACATCCAGATGCCAAGCATTACTTACAGCAAGTGATGAGCTGTAATTTTGATGATTATTCAGCAGATGATATACCGTTAACCAGTTACGTTAATCAGTTAAATCAAATATTGATGCCTATAACAAAAGGGCTAGGATTTACTGTATTACCTGAATTTGCAGTAAACAGTGTTTATGAGCAAGGTAATATTACCGTGGCTAATTTGCCAAAGGTCGTAAAAGAGCCTTTATTTATGATCCGCAAAAAACATCGCCCACAACCCAAAAGGTATGACTGGTTTATTAATAGAATTAAAACCTTGGTAAAAAGCTAAAGCATAACTGTTTTACAAGGATTATGTTTTAAGGATGGAATCTAAAGCAGGGTTAATATCAGGGTATTGATAATGAAAACCACTTTCTAATGTCCTTTTGGGTATCACAAATTGGCCTTCAACAATTAAGTCTGCCATTTCACCCATGGCTATTCTTAAAGCCAAAACCGGTGTTGGGATTATTGCAGGTCTGCCTAAGCTCTGACCGATAGAGCGTGCAAATTGTTTATGGCTTATAGGGTTTGGTGCAGTGGCATTAAACACCCCTTTGGCTGATTTCGTCGACATTAAATGCCATATCAGTGCAGTTAAGTCATCGATATGGATCCAGCTTACACCATGTACTCCTTTACCAATTGGCCCCCCCAGCCCAAGTTTAAATGGCGGTAGCATTTTGGCTAATGCCCCCCCGTTTTTGCCCAAGACGATACCTATTCTAAGGACACAAACTCGAGTTGATTCAGATTGTGCTTGTAAGGCTAAATGTTCCCATTCATTGCACACTTGGTGACTAAACTCGTCGTGAGCTTTGCTATGCTCATCAACAGCCGTTGAGCCTTGCCTGCCATAATAGCCAATTGCTGATGCACTAATGAAACATTCTGGTGGCGTATCACTTTGTTTAATGAGATGACTTAGTTTAGCGGTAATATTCCAGCGACTATTACAAATTTTTTGTTTTTGCTGGTGGCTCCAACGCTTACCGACAATGGGCTCACCGGCAAGATTAATAACACAATCAAATTCATTTAGATGTTGAAGGCTGTCTAGGTTATTGAGGTATTGGTGGTTGTTGCCTAATATGTTTTTAGCATTTTGACTGTTTCGGGTAATAATGGTGAGCTGATGGGATTCAGAACTTTGGCTCAATAGTTTCACTAATTGTTGCCCAACAAACCCTGTTGCTCCAGTCATTAATATGTTCATATACTCACCATTACTTGTCGTGTAGATTTACATTGATAGTTAACTAATCTGATATTCAGGCTATAGTTAATTTAGCGCAAAAAAAAGCAGACCTCATAGATATTTACGACTTTATCAAGCTCCTAGATCAAACATATTTTCATTGAATATTTAGCTTTGGTACAGCTTGAGTTTGATAATCTATTTTTATCCATTGGATTAATTAGCTTTCATTTATTCATATCCTGATAAAGCATAATGAGTATAATGCTAAGTAATTATAATTAAGCCAGTTTACTGGTTAAACCTTATTCAATTAAGCTGTGTTATTGATTTTGAACGAGATGGAACTAAGCATTATTTTCATGTTTAGTCGTTTTTGTAGCGCAGCAAACTGATGATCCAACTTCACCATCAATACTGACAATAGAAAGGATTTACATTATGAGTGGCGGTAACTCTTCATCAATGGCATTGCGCGGCTTTGCTGTTATGGCTTGCCTCGTGGTTATTTTAGCAGGCATAAAAACAGCTAGTCCTATTGTGGTTCCTTTTGTACTGTCGGCATTTTTAGCGGTAATTTGTAATCCAGCAATCAACTTTATGACGCAATATAAAGTGCCTAAATGGCTTTCGGTCATCTTATTAATGATATTTATTGTATTAATGGGGTTGTGGTTAGCCAGCTTAGTCGGTAGTTCGATAAATGAATTCTCAAATCAAATGCCAATGTACCGTCAACAACTTATTGAGCAGTTTTCATGGGTACTTGAAAAACTTAATGCGTTAAATATCAATATTTCAAAAGATAAAGTGCTGGAGTATTTTGATCCAGGTATGGCATTAAGCATGACAACGAATATGCTGTCAGGGCTTGGTAATGTTATGGCTAACTTATTCTTAATTATTTTGACCGTTATCTTTATGTTGTTTGAAGCTCAGTCATTACCGAAGAAGTTTCATTTAGCGGTTGATGATCCTGATATGCGCTTAAAACAGATTGATAAGTTCCTGCATTCAGTTAATCAGTATATGGTCATCAAAACCTTAGTCAGTATTGGCACCGGTATTATTGTTGGTATTGGTTTAAGCATTATCGGCGTTGATTACGCGTTATTGTGGGCAGTGCTGGCTTTTCTATTAAATTACATTCCAAATATCGGCTCAATCATTGCTGCTATTCCTGCAGTGTTACTCGCCTTTATCCAAATCGGCCCAGGTGCTGCTGGGATGACAGCTTTATTATATTTGGGCACGAATACCGTTATGGGTAATGTGGTTGAACCTCGCTTTATGGGGCGTGGTTTAGGCTTATCAACTTTAGTGGTTTTCTTGTCATTGATATTCTGGGGGTGGCTATTAGGCTCAGTCGGTATGTTGCTGTCCGTTCCACTGACCATGATTGTAAAAATCGCACTTGAGTCGAGTGAAAGTGGCAAATGGTTTGCTATTTTATTATCCGATGTTGATTCAGACGAAGATAATCAGCCGCAAATTGATATTGACTCATCAGATAAGCTTACATCCGAGCCAATTGATAAAGTATAAAGGCTTACTTTTTAGGTAGAGACCGGACTTTAAAGGCAATGCGTATGCGAATTATACGTGTTGCATCTAAATACAGTAAAAGAAATTAATAGTGATAATGAAGATAAATTCAGTAGAAGACTTTCCGCTTACTCAAGCGTTAGCACAAGCGCAACTTAGCGATGAGTTATGCCGTATTTTTCACGGTAGAGGTGGCCGTTTTGAAGGTCTAGAGCACTTATGCTTAGATTGGTTTAATCCTGTTTTATTGTTAACTAGCTTTAAAGAGTTAAATGAAACTAACCGTAATGAGCTAATTGAATACATTACTCTGGTATGGCAGAAATACCAGAGTGATCTTGCGTTTAATTTAGTATTTCAATATCGCAACGCTGGCCAAACGATAACGGAAGTTGTCGCAGGTAAAGTGCCAGAAAAACATGTTGTCACTGAAAATGGTGCTCAATTTTTAGTACATTTATTAAGAGGCCAAAATCACGGAATCTTCCTTGATATGGCTAACGGACGACGCTGGGTAAAGACACAAAGTAAAGATAAAAAAGTATTGAATTTATTTGCATATACTTGTGCTTTTTCTGTTGTGGCTTTACAGGGGGGAGCGACTGACGTTGTTAATATGGACATGAGTAAAGGTGCTTTAAGTATTGGTAAACAGAATCATTTATTGAATGGTTTTGATTCGGGGGCACGTTACTTAGGTCATGACATTTTTAGATCGTGGGGAAAACTGACTAAATTAGGCCCTTATGATTTAATTATTGCAGATCCGCCAAGTAATCAAAAAGGCAGTTTTGTAGCAACTAAAGATTATGTAAGGCTTTTACGCCGTTTACCTGAACTGCTAGCCAAAAACGGCGAAGTATTGCTTTGTTTGAATGCGCCTGAATTAGGATGCGATTTTTTAATGGAGCAAGTATCTGAAACGGCGCCTTCATTACAATTTATCGAGCGTCTAGATAACCCGACTATTTTTGCTGATATTGATGAGCAAAAATCCCTTAAAGTTTTACGCTATAAATTAGTGTAAACGGACTTTGATTAATGACAATTGAATATTCATTCAGTTGTCATTGACTCTTTTGTATTCATTTATGCTGATTAAAGCACCTTCAAATCTTTTTTACGTGATGTAAATATCATTATCTGAATGCCTTTCACCTGTCATTTTAATTACATCGAAATGCTATTAACAAGTTGATAACTTTATGTGTAGCAGCTATATATACTAAAGTGCTAAACAATGTGTAAAACGTAAACTGGCATTTAACAACGCTAACATCATCTTTCCGTTTAATTATTTTGGTCAATATAAACCTATGCAGGTCAATGTTTGGTGAATTTTATGATCTAGATCAACTTAAATTCGTTTTACCAATTTGTGAGTATATAGTTTAGTCATTGATTAAAGATAAAATTCTTCCGAATCATGATCAGTAACAACTAGGTTACATATCTTTCATTTGAAACCTCTGCTGGAGGCTCCATGAGTACAGATCCACAAAGCGAAAAAAGCTTAGAGTTGAAAATCTTTATTTTCCTAACGGTTTTTTTAGCGCCTATTTTATCGGCACTTTTAGTCAGTGCACTTGGCTTTACCATTTGGTTTAGTCAAATCCTTTCAGGCCCGCCAGGTGCCGGTTAGTCTTTAATTAATAACAAAAAATAATAGAGAATGAGTGCTAATGAGCAAAAAAGAAATCCATGTAACCAGTTTGATTGTGCAAGTTCAACCAGAGCAAATGGCTGAAGTTCGCCAAAAAATTATGGCGATGGAAAATGCTGAATTGTCAGTAAACAATGAGATGAAAATTGTCGTGGTAATTGAAGGGCCGACTCAGCGTTCTTTAATGGATGATATCTCGACCATTAACGCAATCCCTGGTGTGTTAAGTGCCACTATGGTTTATCACCAAAGCGAAGAGCTAGAAGAGGGTGAAGAATGAGTATGAACAGACGTGAGTTTATGAAAGCCAATGCCGCGATTGCCGCTGCTGGCGTTGCTGGAATGGCTTTACCTGCGACAGCAAGTAATTTAATAACGAGTTCTGAGCAAACAAAGTTAGAGTGGAATAAAGCGCCATGTCGTTTTTGTGGTACGGGCTGTTCAGTCATTGTTGCTACTAGAGACGGTAAGGTGGTTGCTACTCATGGTGATGCTCAAAGTGAAGTTAACCGTGGCTTAAACTGTATTAAAGGTTATTTCTTATCGAAAATTATGTATGGCCGCGATCGTCTGCAGACTCCAATGCTGCGTATGACAAATGGTCAATATGATAAGAATGGCGAGTTCACACCAGTAAGCTGGGATACCGCTTTCGATACCATGGCTGAAAAATGGAAAAAGACCATTAAAGCTAAAGGGCCAACCGCTGTGGGCATGTTCGGTTCCGGTCAGTGGACAGTTTGGGAAGGTTACGCAGCAGTTAAGCTTATGAAAGCTGGCTTTGGCTCAAACAATATTGACCCGAATGCGCGTCACTGTATGGCATCAGCTGTAGGTGGTTTCATGCGTACCTTTGGTATTGATGAACCAATGGGGTGTTACGATGATATGGAAGCGGCTGATGCATTCGTATTATGGGGCTCAAACATGGCTGAGATGCATCCTATTCTCTGGACTCGTGTGACAGATAGACGTCTAAGCGCTCCCCATGTGAAAGTTGCTGTTCTATCTACCTTTGAGCATAGATCATTTGATTTAGCTGATTTGCCTATTGTGTTTACTCCGCAAACCGATTTGGCCATTCTTAACTTTGTTGCTAATTACATTATTCAAAACGGCAAAGTGAACCAAGACTTTATCAATAAACACGTTAATTTCCGTAAAGGTGAAACGGATATTGGTTATGGTCTACGTGCATCTCATCCACTGCAAAAGAAAGCTAAAAACGTCGATACTGCAGGTGATTCAACTCCAATTGATTTTGCAGAGTTTGCTAAGTTTGTTGCAGATTATGATGTTGAAAGTGTCAGTAAGCTATCCGGTGTGCCCGAGCACAAGTTGATTGAGCTTGCCGAGCTGTATGCCGATCCTAAAAAGAAGGTTACATCATTCTGGACCATGGGCTTTAACCAACATACTCGTGGTGTGTGGTGTAATAACTTAATCTACAATATTCACTTACTGGTCGGAAAAATTTCAACCCCAGGTAACAGTCCTTTCTCGTTGACTGGTCAACCTTCTGCGTGTGGTACAGCACGTGAAGTAGGTACTTTCTCACATCGTTTACCTGCTGACATGGTGGTCACAAATCCTAAGCATCGTAAACTTGCTGAAGACATTTGGAATATTCCGAGCGGGATTATTCCGCCTAAACCTGGTTATCACGCAGTTGAGCAAAATCGTCGTCTTAAAGATGGTGATTTAAATTGCTACTGGGTGCAAGTGAACAACAACATGCAGGCCGCAGCCAACATGAACGAGGAAGGGCTACCAGGTTATCGTAATCCTGAAAACTTCATCGTTGTATCGGATGCTTATCCAACTGTGACAACCCAAGCTGCTGATTTGATATTGCCTTCAGCGATGTGGGTTGAAAAAGAAGGTGCTTACGGTAACGCTGAACGACGTACTCAGTTTTGGCATCAAATGGTACAAGCACCAGGTGAGTCCATGTCTGACTTATGGCAGTTAATGGAGTTCTCAAAACGCTTTACGACTGATGAAGTATGGTCAAAAGACGTGCTTGCTGCTAACCCTCAATATAAGGGTAAAACATTGTTCGAAGTCTTGTTCCAAAATGGCAATGTTGAGAAGTTCCCATTAAGCGATACCGATCCTAAATACATGAACAATGAAGCAAAACATTTTGGTTTTTATGTTCAAAAAGGCTTGTTTGAAGAATACGCTGAATTTGGTCGTGGTCATGGACATGATTTAGCTGACTTTGATCGTTATCACGAAGAGCATGGTTTACGTTGGCCTGTTGTTGACGGCAAAGAAACCAAATGGCGTTATCGTGAAGGTGCGGATCCCTATGTTAAGGCAGGTAAAGGGTTCGAGTTTTATGGTAAGCCTGATGGCAAAGCCATTATCTTTGCATTACCTTATGAGCCCGCACCAGAGATGCCAGATGAAGAGTTTGATATTTGGCTATCGACCGGTCGTGTTCTAGAGCATTGGCATTCAGGCTCTATGACTCAGCGTGTCCCTGAACTTTACAAAGCATTCCCTGATGCAGTGTGTTTTATGCACCCTGATGATGCTAAGAAGCGTGGGTTACGTCGAGGTGATGAAGTTAAAGTGATTTCTCGCCGCGGTGAGATTAAGACTCGTGTTGAAACCAGAGGTCGTAATAAGCCACCAATGGGCTTAGTGTTTGTTCCTTGGTTTGATGCTAGCCAGCTCATTAATAAAGTAACGCTTGATGCGACAGATCCATTGTCAAAGCAAACAGACTTTAAGAAATGTGCGGTTAAGATTGTCAAAGCTTAAGGAGAATGACCATGAAAACACGTAACGTTTTATCAGTAATTGTCTTGTTGGGTCTTTCTTTTAGCTCATTAGCTGAAACTGCACCAATACCAGAAGATAAAGTTGCTACTTTGCGCCTTGCCCCAATTGATGTTGAGCCAACACCTCCTGCTATGCAGAAGGTGATTAACTCTGATGTTAAGCAAGTGCGTAATTACCCAATGCAACCTCCGATCATTCCACATCGTATTGACGGTTACCAGATTGATTTGAAGGTCAATAAATGTATGCAATGTCATGCTAGAAATAGCACAGGACATTCCCAAGCACCTATGGTGAGTGTGACGCATTACATGGATAGAGAAAATAACTTCTTGGCATCTTTATCGCCTCGTCGTTACTACTGTACCCAGTGTCATGTATCGCAATTAGATGCCAAGTTATTGGTAGAAAATGATTTCATTGATGTAAAACATTTAATGAAAAACGCTGCTAATAACGAGCACTAGGAGCAAGTATGATTGCAAAACTACTAGAAAATCTTAAAGTGATTTGGAAGGTTATTCGCCGTCCAAGTGTTCACTATAGTCTTGGTTTTCTGACTCTTGGTGGCTTCGTTGCTGGTGTTATTTTCTGGGGTGGTTTTAATACGGCGTTATCGGTATCAAATACTGAAGCTTTCTGTATTAGCTGCCATGAAATGGAAAATAACGTCTATGAAGAGTTGAAAACAACCATTCATTTCACTAACCGTAGTGGTGTACGTGCTACGTGCCCTGACTGTCACGTCCCTCATAACTGGACGGATAAAATTGCCCGTAAAATGCAGGCTTCTAAGGAAGTTTGGGGTAAAGTTTTTGGTACGATAAACACTCGGGAAAAATTTGAAGCTAAGCGCAGAGAGCTAGCTGAGCATGAATGGGACCGTTTAAAAGCTAACGATTCACTAGAGTGTCGTAACTGTCATAACTTTGATTATATGGACTTTACTCGTCAGTCTAAGCGTGCGTCAGCAATGCATTCAACGTCATTAGCCAGTGGTGAAAAAACCTGTATTGATTGTCATAAAGGGATTGCTCACCAATTGCCTGACATGGCTGGAGTTGAAGGGTTTTAATGATTATTTGATTTGAATAAATCATTAAATTCACTAATAAAGGTCAGCATATGCTGGCCTTTTTATTTGGTTAACGTATATTAAATATATTAATGATTCAGTTGTAATTGCAGTCGTAGTTGTCGTTAATCACACCTTCTATTTTTGACATCAATAACTGAAGAGGAAGCATGCAAAGAAACATTTCTCTATCCTCCTTTAAATGGTTAATTAGCCTGTTTGGTTTATTAGCTCTGATGTCAATTACCCCTTTGTATGCTGAGCCTCAAGTAAACCTATTAGCGTTAATTGAGGGGACAGAAGAAAAACCTGTTACCCCTGTTGAACTTCAGACTGACTTATCTGAGCTAACAAGCAATACTGCCAGTAGTCATGTTGCAAATGATACGCTGAACTTTAAATCTCTCACTTGGCTCGAATCTGAGTTTCAACCATCAACATTATCAATCGAACAGCAAAAACGAGAATTATTGTGGTTTAGAGATACTGCTGCGCCGTTTAAGGGCAAGACAATACGTGTCATCTCAGAACGTATTAAAACTCATCAATATGAATCTAACGTATTAGCAAAAGCGTTTTATGACATTACGGGTATTCATGTCATCCATGAGTTAACTAATGAAGATGATGTGATTAAGAAGCTATCTGCTCAGCTAATGACTGGTCAGCGTCTGTATGATGCCTATATTAGTGACAGTGATTTAATTGGTAGTCATTTCCGACAGCAAAATATTAAGTCTGTTACTGAATTAATGAACGATCACGCTGCGAAGTATACTCTGCCGACTCTTGCACTGAATGATTTCATTGGGCTGGCATTTACCACAGGCCCTGATGGTAAAATTTATCAATTACCAGATCAGCAGTTTGCCAACTTATATTGGTACCGCAGTGACTGGTTTGCAGATCCAACTTATCAAGCATTATTCGAATCCAAATACGGTTATAAATTGGGTGTTCCACAAAATTGGCAGGCCTATGAAGATATTGCTAATTTTTTTACCTATGATATTCATTCTATTGATGGAGTGAAGGTTTATGGCCACATGGATTACGGTAAATCAGATCCATCTCTAGGTTGGCGTATGTCGGATGCGTGGCTTTCTATGGCAGGGGTGGGTGATAAAGGCCTGCCTAATGGATTACCTGTGGATGAGTGGGGGATCAGAGTTGAAGATTGCCATCCAGTTGGTGCAAGTATTGAACGAGGTGGCGCCCTAAATAGCCCAGCAGCTATTTATGCGGTCGAAAAATACAAAGATTGGTTAATAGAGTATGCACCGCCTGAAGCGCAGCAATTGACGTTTTCAGAATCTGGAGATTGGGCGGCAAAAGGCAATATTGCTCAACAAATATTTTGGTACACCGCATTTGTGTCTGATTTCACCCAAGCAGGTTTACCTGTGATGAATCAAGATGGCACGCCCAAATGGCGAGTTGCACCATCACCGGTAGGGAAGTATTGGCAACAAGGTATGAAGTCTGGCTATCAAGATACTGGAGCTTGGACATTTTTAAATCATACACCAAAAGAGCAACAACTCGCGGCGTGGTTATATGCGCAATTTGTTGTATCTAAAACGGTATCATTAAGAAAAACAATTGTTGGGTCAACACCAATCCGTCAATCAGATATTGATTCTGATTATATGACTGATAAGGCAAAGTATTTAGGCGGGCTCGTTGAGTTTTATCGTAGTCAAGCACGCAATGTGTGGACTCCAACGGGAACCAATGTACCTGATTATCCTGGGATGGCAGGTTACTGGTGGCAAGCCGTAAGCCACATTTTGACGGGCGAAGTCAGCGTTGCCCAAGGCATGAATAACTTAGCTGAAAAAATTGATGAGCATCTTATTAAGCTCCAATCAAGCAAGATGACATGTGGTCCTAAAGTGAACCCTAAAGTTTCACCTTCTTTCTGGCTAAATCAACCAGGCTCCCTGAAACCAGTCAAGGAAACGTCAGTAAAAGGTAAAACCTTACCGTTTGAGGAGGCAATCAATGTTTGGTAGAAAAACATGGGTTTTACTTTCATTATTGTTCTGTTTTCCTAAATGGGTCGAGGCAGAAGAGATTACCATTTATACCTATCAACACTTACCTTATGCAGAGCAAACCGATACTACTCATAAAGGTATGATTATAGAAATCATTGATGAATTATTCTCTCGGGCAGATATTGACTATAAGATTATTTTTAATCCTTTGAAAAGAGGATTGACCATGACGTCACGCAGCCAAGGTGTTTGTGTGTTACCCATTGATAGAACCCAGCAAAGAGAGAGTGAGTTTCGCTGGGTAGGACCAATATTAATTTCACGTTACGGTTTGTTTAGTGCCAAGGATAAATCCTTACCATTAATTACCTTACAAGATGCAAAATCCTATTCAATTGGCACCTTTTTAGGAAGTGGGATTGGAGAATACTTAACGTCTTTTGAATATCAAGTACAGCTGACCAACGATGATAATCTCAATATTAAAAAGCTACAAAGAGATAGGATTCAACTTTGGGCATCTGAAATCATTAGTGCCAAAACCATTATGGATCAATCTAAAGTGCAATTGGGTGAGCCTGAATTGATTTTTTATACTGCACTGAGAGCTATGGCGTGTAATAGAGAGTTAGAAGAGTCAAAGCATGATGCATTAGTTGAGGCACTGAATTCAATGTATCAAGATGGTTTTATGGTGAGGATTAATGAAGCCTACGGTGCTTCCTTGTAGGTAGGCTAATACAATATTTTAAAGTTTTAGCGATTATATGTATATGTAGATTTTCCAAAGTTTGCCATTAATTGCTGATGAAGGTTAACTTTTCTAACAGGTACTAGTAATAGCTCATGGTTTTGTTCAACAACTTCCATAGGTTGTATGGATAACTTTAATTTATCTGAATTACTTTCTGGTGAAAAAAAAACTTATTACCTATGTTTGACCAAGTTCCTTGTGAATAACTTGTAACTCCAGCCACTCCTTCTATAGTAGATTCGTAGCGACCATTCTCATGTAAAATCAGGTTAGTTTGGTTGCCGAAACCATCATCGTTGAAGTATTGTCCAGCGACATTAGAAGTTGCGATATCACTGAAATGGTTATTAGAGCTGCATCCTGCTAGAGCCAACAACATAATCACACAGAGTTGTTTGAGCATTTGTTTATTCCTATTAATGTAATCTTATGTTTAATAATATGCTTTGAATGTGAAAATTTTACTACTAAAGTAGCAACCTCAATAATCTTATTACAGTACGTTTAAATCAAGTTATTTAGTCATTAATTTGACAATAATGTGATAATTGACGCAGGAGTAAGGCCAACAATTACAAAATTTGAAATTGCTAAAGGTCTATTATTAATAACTAACTATGGGATATTGGATGAATTGGTTGAACATTTCGTCATTAACCCATTAAGCGTAGTGTCACTGAACTTGTAATAATTGAGCACTAAAGTATTACTCTCATGTCCTTTTAGTCTATAAAATGTCTGCTTTCAAAACAACATTTCCATAACAAACTATACTTTGACTATTCAGCTAGCTCTCAACGGATGAGATATCCGCTGAAATATATTTGGGCTTTGTTTGGAGGTGACTATGTCGATGGTAAGTTCTAAAGACTTTGCTAATTGGCTTAAATTACAATTTGAGCAGTTGGAAACAGGGGTGAGTTTAACCCGTGAAGATATTAATCAATTAACTGGGAGACAAAATTTTTCTTTGGTGTTTGTTCACGATATACATTATGAGTTAATGCAGCATGGCATCGCCTTTGTGACTGATACCTATAGAGAACATTTTTACATGGTGAAAGTTCAAGAGAACTCATGGCGCGATGAATTGGAAAATGCTGGCCAACAGCAAACATTCTCCAATATTATTTCGATTAATATGTCCCGGTAACAGTTAATCAAATTAACGAATGGTATTAAGAGATGTTAACTGCGTTTCAATATTATCAACGAGATAGTCGGTAAAATTTTCACCATGATTTTGCATCATTTTTGGAAACATTGAGATGGGTGTAGAACCAGGGAAGGTATTAATTTCATTTAATAAAATTTCACCGTCATCCGTTAAGAAGAAGTCAATTCTCGACAAATGACGTAACTTCATACCTGTAAATGCTTTTAAGGCGTATTCTCTGATCTTATCGATATTTTGTTGTGATAAATTTCCTGCAACTACATCAGTTCGAGCTTTGCTTGAAGCATTGTATTTTTCATCGAAAGTATAAAAAGTATTGTCGGCGCAAATAATTTCGCCTGGTAACGTGGCGATGACTTTACCTAGATATTCATATACTGCGACTTCTAACTCGCGCGCTATGATGGTTTTTTCAACCACAACTGAAGGTGCAAAACTAAATGCATCTTTTAACACTTGTGCTATTTGCTCTTGGCTATCGACTTTGTAGCACCCAACAGATGAGCCTTGGGAAGCTGCTTTTACAAACACTGAGCCCCATTTAGATAGTGCTGCTTGGGTTTGCTCAATAGCTGATTGATTATAGTCATTCAAAAAAATGTAAGGCGTGTTCGGGATGCCCAGTGCACTAAACCACATTTTGGCGGTGATTTTATTAAAACAATTACTCGATGCTTCTGACTCACAACCAAAGTAAGGTAATTGAATTAAGTTAAAATAAGATTGAATATCGCCAGTTTCACCAGGGAAACCATGAATACAAGGAATGACGTAATCCACTGCCCATGTCGTTTTGACATCATTATCAAATCGTACTTCACGCCGATTAGTTAATTCACAACTATTACCTTCACTATCAAAATAATGACCGTTGCTATCTAACTCAACTCTTAGCAGATTGATTTTATTAGATTGCAATAATGACGATTCAAAAAAGTTAGCCGATAGCACAGATACATCATGTTCAGCGCTGCCACCACCGCAAATAAGGAGAACGTTAAAAGTCGTCATAATGCCTCGTGAAGAAAAAGTCGTTACCAGTTTAATAGGTTCATGATAATGAACTGGCAAGGTTCAACGCAAGAAAGGTTTGCGGTAACTGCTTATCTATTCATCAATAAGCATTATTAATTTTTAATCAAACTAATACGTTAAGCAAATTTACATAAAAAAAGCCTTATTACTGTGAATAAGGCTTTATGTTTTTAAGTGATTAGTGTTGGTTTATATAGCATTACCATCCAATTAAATAACGACTTTTTTTGCTGAGCACCTTTTTAAGGGCAACAGCAATAAAATAAGAAATGAAGATAACGCCCATGGTCACAATCAATGTTGTGAGAATGTTTCCTTGTCCATTAAAACCAAATAAGTCGGGACTTTCGTAAATCATCCACCAAGGTGTTGTGAGCCAAGGGTGAATAAAGTAAATCGCAAAACTGACTTCGGCGAGTTTTTGTAGTGGCTTAATACTGATATGTTCAAATTTATTTAAAATCGCCAAAATGACCAAGGTAAGTAGTATTTTTTGTGGCAACATTAAGTCCGGCACAGTGAACTCAAACGCGGCTTTATTTAATACCCCAGCGCCAAACCAGTAAGCTTGGCCGACAGCCAGCAAGATGGCTAATACCAACATCACTAACCAGTATTTATCGATAAACGGAAATAGCTTATCTCGGTGTGCCGATCCCCAAACACCAAACAGATATACAGGTAAAAAGTAAAACAACGACTGAATTGCATTAAGGTTGGATTCGGGTCGATGAATAATCATCGCAATAATAAAGAGGGGAATCGCGACGATTAACAAATGCTGACGTTTAATCAAATGCATTACCCAAGGTGAAAGCGCAAATAGCATCATTCCCATAGGGATATACCAATAAGCAGTTAACGTTCTGCCTGTTATAACGTACCAACTTGCTGCTACGGCAGGTTTGTCTATATCGGCATATAAAACATGCAAAGCAGGATCTGTTCCAGCAGTTATGTGCCAAATAATCCAAGGTAAAGATAAAAGTAGATAAGGAACAAATACAAACTTGGTCTTGCTCTTCATGTACTTTTTATAGTCCCAGCGATGGTAAAACACGTGATGAAACAAAAAGCCTGAGATAAAGACAAAAAAGACTGTGCCATTCATCATTAAGTTGAACCATGCTTTATCCGCTAAAGTCTCTAATTGCCATCCCGCGGGGCGGTAACAATGTGCCATCACAATAAAAATAATCGCAATCCCGCGAAAATGATTAATGCTGTTTAAAAAGCCTTTTTTCTCCGCAGGGTTAACCTTAGGTGTTGCAGCATTAGTTTCCATATTAAGCCTTGATATTATTGTAATTAACTATCGCCCTCGATTGTATTCCTATTGTGCTTATATTGTTAATAAATGACAACATGCTTTCCCATTCTGTTTGAAGTGACTTTTTCTAACAACAAAATGTACTGATTAATTGACGTTAACGTTAGACCTTTGTCGACAATGTGTGAGTTTTATATTGAGTTTGCAATAAAATAAGACTATATTGTCGACAATTGGTCGTAATTTGACAGTAGAGTAACGATGACATTTTTCAACGAACACCCCATTACCGCAGCGGACAAAACTTTTTTTGAATTAAGAAAGGATATTGTTGAAGGTGAAATTGCTGCAGGCTCAAAGCTGAGTGAAACGGAATTGTCGACAAACTATCAAGTAAGCAGAGCTGTCATTCGTGAAGCGATTAATCGCTTAGAGTCATGTCATTTGGTTGAACGAAAAGCCAATGTAGGGGCTCGAGTTGTTGCGTTGTCGCCAGAAGGATTACTTGAACTGTATCAAGTACGTGAATCGCTTGAAGGAATGGCTGCAAGACTTGCCGCAAAAAACATGACTGACGCAGAAATTGCCGACTTGAATGGTTTACTAAATCATCATTTCGACGAAGTTCAATCAGGCGAGTCTTATTACCAAGAAGCGGGAGACGTGGATTTCCACTATCGCATCATTCTAGGTAGCAAAAACAAGCATCTTATTTCAGTACTGATTGATGGTATGTACCACCTTATTCGTATGTATCGAGTGCAATTAGGCATGGCTGGGCCACGGGTGACAACAGCATTTGATGAGCATAAACATATCGTTAAAGCCATTGCGAACCGTGATGAAGAATTAGCTGAAATGCTGATGCGCCGACACATTATGTATTCAAAAGCCAATATCGAAAATAAGCTCGATAACGACAAGCAAAACAATCACTAGAAAATATTAATATTTGTGGGCTAAGACAGCCCAAGTACAAACAATAACAATAGAGAGGGAAATCATGAGTGCTGGTAAAAAGTTCCGTCAAGCTTTAGTTGACAATAAACCATTACAAATCGTCGGTACCATCAATGCTTATGCTGCCATGATGGCAAAACAAATTGGTCATCAGGCTATTTACCTATCTGGTGGCGGGGTTGCGAATGCATCATACGGTTTACCGGATTTAGGTATGACATCATTAAATGATGTGATAGTTGACGTACAACGAATCACCTCTGCGTGTGATTTACCTTTAATGGTCGACATCGATACGGGATGGGGTGGCGCATTTAATATTGCGAAAACTATCCGTGATATGGAGAAAGCTGGCGCTGCAGCCGTGCATATGGAAGACCAAGTGGCTCAAAAGCGCTGTGGTCATCGTCCAAATAAAGAGATTGTATCAACTGAAGAAATGGTCGACCGAATCAAGGCCGCAGTCGATGCTAGAACCGACCCAGATTTTTTCATCATGGCACGCACAGACTCGTTTGCCCAAGAGGGATTAGAGGCGGCGATTGAACGCGCAAAGGCTTATGTAGCAGCAGGCGCGGACGGTATTTTTGCTGAAGCGGTTAAGACCGAAGCGCATTATCGTGCTTTTTCTGAAGCACTAGATGTGCCTATTTTGGCCAATATTACTGAATTTGGCCAAACAGAACTGTGGAATAAAGAGCAATTAGGCGAATGGGGCGCAGACATGGTGCTTTATCCATTAAGTGCATTCAGAGCGATGAATAAAGCAGCTGAAACAGTTTATAGCGCTATTTTGACTGATGGCGATCAGAAAGCGGTTGTCGACACGATGCAGACTCGTATGGATTTATACGATTACTTGGGTTATCACGATTACGAGCAAAAGTTAGATAGCTTATTTGCTGAAGGTAAAAACAAGTAATTTTTCGCGTTTATCTTGACCTGTCAGAACACAAGGTTTGCTTAAAAAATATACAAATCTTGTTTTGGAACAAAGTAAGTTTCTGGTAAATAGATAAATTAGATAAAGCGGCTTAACCCCTACAGATAACAATTAAAAACATAAAAGAATAGGACATCATTATGGTAGACAAGAAATTAAGTGGCGCAGGACTTCGTGGCCAAAGCGCAGGTGAAACAGCATTATGCACCGTAGGTAAATCGGGTTCAGGGTTAACTTATTGCGGTTACGATGTTGCTGATTTATCTGAAAATGCCACTTTTGAGGAAGTCGCATATTTACTTTTTAACGGTGAATTACCTACGGTAGATCAATTAGCAAGTTACAAAGCATCGTTAATGGAACAGCGTGATTTACCACAGGCGTTAAAAGAAGTATTGCAGCGTATTCCTGCCGATGCACACCCAATGGATGTTATGCGTACAGGCTGTTCATTCCTTGGTAATCTTGAACCGGAAGCTGACTTTAGCCAACAAAACACTGCTGCAAATCGTTTGTTAGCAGCCTTTCCTGCAATCATGTGCTATTGGTACAAATTCAGCCATGAAGGCGTTGAGATTGACTGTGTCACTGATGAAGATTCAATTGGCGGTCACTTCTTAAAGTTATTACGTGGCGAGACACCTTCGGAGCAGCACCGTAAAGTGATGGACGTGTCGTTAATTCTTTATGCAGAGCATGAGTTTAATGCATCAACTTTCACAGCACGTGTTTGTGCGTCAACATTATCAGATATGTTCTCGTGTATCACAGGTGCAATTGGTACTTTACGTGGTCCACTGCATGGTGGAGCAAATGAAGCTGCAATGGATATGATCCAAAAGTTCACTTCGCCAGAAGATGCTAAAACACAAATGGCTGGCATGCTTGAACGTAAAGAAAAAATAATGGGCTTTGGCCATGCGATTTACCGCACGTCGGATCCACGTAATGTCATCATTAAAGCGTGGTCAGAAAAGTTAGCCCATGAATTTGGTGATACTAGCTTATATGATATTTCTGTTGCCTGTGAAGAGTTCATGTGGGACACCAAAAAGCTTTTTTGTAATGCAGATTTCTTCCACGCTTCAGCTTATCACTTCATGGGGATCCCAACGAAGTTATTCACGCCAATCTTTGTTTGTTCACGCCTAACAGGCTGGGCTGCACATGTGATGGAGCAACGTTCAAATAACCGTATTATTCGCCCAAGTGCTGATTATACTGGTTCAGAACCTCGCACTGTAACACCGATTGCACAAAGATAATGGTGGAAGGTTAACGTGTTGTCCTTTGTCAGCACTTTTGATTTATGCGACACGTTAACCTTTTTACTTTGTTCCAGCTAACGCCATAGTGCGTGGATCATGGAAGCTAACATGAATACCTTATACAGAAAAAACCTTGCAGGCACCCAACTAGATTATTTTGATACTCAAGCTGCGGTAGATGCTATTTCCCCTGGTGCTTTTGCAAAACTACCTTACTCATCACGCGTTTATGCTGAAAATCTAGTTAGACGATGCTCTCCTGAAACCTTAACAGATTCACTTAAACAAATTATTGAACGCAAGCGCGATTTAGATTTTCCTTGGTATCCTGCGCGTGTAGTTTGTCATGATATTTTAGGTCAAACTGCATTAGTAGATTTAGCAGGACTACGCGATGCAATTGCTGAAAAGGGTGGAGACCCATCCAAAGTAAACCCTGTTGTGCCAACGCAGCTTATTGTGGATCACTCTTTGGCTGTCGAGCATGCAGGTTTTGAAAAAGATGCTTTTGAGAAAAATCGTGCTATTGAAGATCGACGTAATGACGATCGATTCCACTTTATTAACTGGACCAAAACGGCCTTTGAAAATATTGATGTTATTCAGCCAGGTAACGGCATTATGCATCAAATTAACCTTGAAAAAATGTCACCAGTTGTGCAATCCCGTGAAGGCGTTGCTTTTCCGGATACACTTGTTGGGACTGATAGTCATACACCGCATGTTGATGCATTAGGTGTTATTGCTATTGGTGTCGGTGGCTTAGAAGCTGAAAGCGTGATGCTGGGTCGTCCATCTTATATGCGTCTACCTGATATTGTGGGTGTCGAGCTTATTGGCGAGCGCCAACCCGGTATTACAGCAACTGATATTGTGCTGGCAATTACTGAGTTTTTACGTGAACAAAAAGTGGTCTCTACTTACCTTGAGTTTTATGGTGAAGGCGCTGAAAATCTCACACTAGGTGATCGCGCGACTATTTCAAACATGACGCCTGAGTTTGGCGCGACAGCCGCGATGTTCTATATCGACGATAAAACGCTCGACTATCTTAGATTAACTGGTCGTGACGCAGAGCAAGTTGAACTGGTTGAAACATATGCAAAAGCCAATGGCTTATGGGCTGATTCACTTAAACATGCTGAATATGAACGGGTTCTGAAATTTGATATTTCGACAGTCGGGCGTAATATCGCTGGGCCTTCAAACCCTCACCGCCGAGTCTCAACGACAGATCTTGCTGCAAAAGGTATCAGTGGCGAAGTCGAAAATGAAGCGGGTTTAATGCCTGATGGCGCTTGTATTATTGCAGCTATTACCAGCTGTACTAATACGTCTAACCCTCGTAATGTGATTGCAGCAGGCTTACTTGCTCGCAACGCCAATGCGAAAGGGCTAACGCGTAAACCTTGGGTGAAAACATCATTAGCTCCAGGCTCGAAAGCGGTGCAACTCTACCTTGAAGATGCCAATTTGTTGCCAGAACTTGAAGCGCTTGGTTTTGGTATTGTGGGTTTTGCTTGTACAACTTGTAACGGCATGAGTGGCGCACTTGACCCTGTTATCCAGCAAGAAGTGATTGACCGAGACCTATACGCAACAGCCGTATTATCTGGTAACCGCAACTTTGATGGCCGTATTCATCCCTATGCAAAACAAGCGTTTTTGGCATCGCCGCCGCTCGTTGTTGCTTATGCTATTGCTGGGACAATCCGGTTTGATATTGAGAAAGATGTGTTAGGAAAAGACAGCGCAGGTAATGATATTCGCCTGAAAGATTTATGGCCTTCAGATGCTGAAATTGATGAGGTTATTGCTAAAAGTGTTAAACCTGAACAGTTCCGTCAAGTCTATGAGCCAATGTTTGATGTCAAAGTTGAATATGGCACAGGCTCAGCAAAAATTGATCCGCAATATGATTGGCGCCCACAAAGTACTTATATTCGTCGTCCTCCCTATTGGGAAGGGGCATTAGCAGGTGAGCGCACCATGAAAGGAATGCGGCCATTAGCAGTACTTGGGGATAACATCACAACTGACCATTTATCACCTTCAAATGCCATTATGCTCGACAGTGCTGCAGGTGCATACCTTGCTAAAATGGGCCTACCTGAAGTTGACTTTAACTCTTATGCAACGCATCGAGGGGATCACCTTACTGCACAGCGTGCCACCTTTGCTAACCCTAAATTATTTAACGAAATGGTGACGACAATAGGCAAAGATGGCAAGCCTGTGGTTAAGCAGGGCTCACTGGCTCGTATTGAACCTGAAGGACAAGAGACTCGCATGTGGGAAGCAATTGAAACCTATATGGATCGTAAACAGCCGTTGATTATTATTGCTGGCGCTGATTACGGCCAAGGGTCTAGTCGTGACTGGGCGGCAAAAGGTGTACGCCTTGCTGGAGTTGAAGTTATTGTTGCTGAAGGGTTTGAGCGTATTCATCGCACTAACTTAGTGGGCATGGGTGTATTACCACTTGAATTCACCCAAGGTGACAATCGTCATACTTATCACATTGATGGCACTGAAACCTATGATGTTGTTGGTGAGCGAACTCCTGGCGCTGCGCTTGAACTCATCATCACACGTGCCAATGGTGAGCAAGTGACTGTTGCTGTGAAGTGTCGTTTAGATACGGCTGAAGAAGTGTCTATTTACGAGGCGGGCGGGATATTACAACGCTTTGCTAAGGACTTCTTAGAGGCGACTCATTAACGTTTTGAGCTAACATGTCGCTACTTCTTAGTATTGACATATAGCTTTAACATTAGCTGATTAAAGCATTAACTGATTAACGTTTGCTTTATTTCAGCTAATTCATCTTAGGATAAAAGATGTCTACTATTGCACAAATTAAAATTCCGGCAACTTATATGCGCGGGGGGACCAGTAAAGGTGTTTTCTTTAACCTCACTGATTTACCCCAAGTGGCTCAAGTTGCAGGTCAAGCCCGCGATAACTTATTACTGCGAGTCATCGGCAGTCCAGATCCTTACGGCAAGCAAACTGATGGTATGGGCGGCGCAACATCCAGTACCAGTAAAACGGTTATCTTGTCTAAGAGTGAGCAAGCTGATCATGATGTTGATTACTTATTTGGCCAAGTTGCCATTGATAAACCCTTTGTTGATTGGAGCGGTAACTGCGGAAACTTAACCGCAGCCGTTGGATCATTCGCCATTTCTAATGGTTTGGTTGATAAGAGTCGTATACCTCAAAACGGTATTGCCGTGGTGAGAATATGGCAGGCTAATATCAGTAAAACCATCATCGCCCATGTACCTATGGTTAACGGTGAAGTACAAGAGACTGGCGACTTTGAGCTTGACGGTGTGACGTTTCCGGCTGCTGAAGTCTTGGTGGACTTTCTTGCCCCAGCTGATGCAGATGCAGCAATGTTTCCAACTGGGAATGTCGTTGATGAATTAGTTTTGCCACAATCAATTGCTGAGTTTAGCGCTAAAGGAATCTCATCTGCTAATTCATCCATTAAGGCAACGATGATCAATGCTGGTATTCCTACCATTTTTGTTAATGCTGTTGATATCGGATATGTCGGCAATGAGCTACAAGATGCGATAAACGGTGATGAAGGGGCGCTCGCTTTTTTCGAGATGCTTCGTGCTCATGGCGCAGTAAAAATGGGCTTGATTGACCATATAGATGAGGCTCAAGCAAGACAACATACGCCTAAAATAGCCTTTGTATCTCCACCTAGCGATTACACGTCGTCTAGCGGAAAAGCGATCAGTGCAGCGGATATTGATCTGCAGGTAAGGGCATTATCTATGGGGAAATTGCACCATGCGATGATGGGCACCGCTGCTGTTGCAATCGGTACCGCGGCGGCAGTGGAAGGTACATTGGTTAATTTAGCTGCTGGCGGGAAACCGCGAACGTCAGTGGTCTTTGGTCATCCTTCAGGTACGTTAAAAGTTGGTGCGCAGGCCAGTGTAGATAATGGGAACTGGCAAGTTGATAAAGCCAGTATGAGCCGAAGTGCACGGGTGTTAATGGAAGGTTGGGTACGCATACCAGGTGATAGTTTTTAGCGCCACGCTTTTTGGCTCTATGGTGGACTTCATACTCAATAAAAGGCTTATAACGGTATCTGTTGTAAGCCTTTTTAATACCTATTTTAAGCATGGCACATTACATCGTGATGGAGAAAGCGCTTTAATCTATTAAAGTCATCTAAATAATATTTATTAGTGCTTTTACTATAGGTGAAATATAGCTAAAACTAATGCGGATAATCTTATCTATATATTCTAATTTATATGATAAGTATCTATACAAAATAACTTACGATTGAAGGTGTTTGCTATTTCTCAGTCAACTTTACGCTCATCGACGTCTAAAGCTGCCGATTCTCTTTTAAAGACTTGTTTGTTAACTGTGCTAGCAATCATTGCCTTTGCGGCTAACTCTGTTTTAAGTCGACTGGCCCTAGCAGAAGAGGCGATAGATGCAGCAAGCTTTACCGCAGTAAGACTGATTACTGGGGCTTTAGTGCTGTTAATCATTGTTAGTGTTAAATCACTCAGTCATGGGCAATCAATTAATCTGTTAAAGGTCGTTAAACCAGTTTCGGGCAGTTGGTTTGCCAGTATTATGTTATTCATTTATGCAGTAACCTTTTCGTATGCGTACATCACTGTGGATACTGGCACAGGCGCCCTAATACTTTTTGGTTCAGTGCAATTAACGATGATAGCCATATCGCTTTTATTTGGTACACGTTTATATCTTGCTGAGTGGGTTGGTATTTTGATGGCGTTTTCAGGGTTAATTTATCTTGTGTTACCTGACGTCAGTTCACCGTCATTTAATGGCTTTATTTTGATGACTCTGTCAGGTGTTGCATGGGGAGTTTACACCCTTAAAGGGCGACATTCTCAAGCGCCAATTATGGATACAGCTTATAACTTTGCTCGCACATTACCTTTGGTTTTAGTGCTAATCATCGTGGCCTTTGATAGCTTACATTTAACTTATCAGGGGGTAGTATTGGCTGCCATAGCTGGTGGGTTAACTTCAGCGATAGGTTACAGTATTTGGTATATTGCGCTAAAGGGGTTAAGTGCTACCCAAGCTGCAGTGATCCAATTATCAGTGCCGATAATTGCTGCAATAGGCGGGGTGATATTTGTGGCAGAGCCGATAACTTATCGTCTAATGATTTCATCTTTAGTGGTGTTAGGTGGCATTTTGACAGTGGTAATAGGTCGATACTATTCAATAAATGCAGCAACTAAAACCACAAACGAGACAAGGTAACCACAATCTAATTAACAAGCAGCCTGTGATGCGATATAGGCTGCTAAATGGGTTTAAATGAAGCAGCTCTTAGATATTAACTATTTCTATATTAACGACTCAGTATTAATGAGTTCCCCATAATCTTATTGCTAGACCTGATGCCCTTGAAGTGACCTGTTGACATGCTTTTTCAAAAACATAAGGCGAGCCTAAACAAATAAAGTGTTCTTTAGCACGAGTGATTGCGGTGTAAACAAGTTCTTTTGTGAGCAATTGCCATTGAGCGTTGCTGGGCTTTTGCGGTAATACAAAAGCCACTTGTTCAAACTCACTGCCTTGGCTTTTATGTACGGTCATCGCAAAGCAGGTGTCGTGGTTAGGTAAACGAGCAGGCTGTACTTTTAATAAGCTACCGTCGGCTTTAACAAAATAAGCCATTAAGCGTTCTGGTTTTTGCTCGTCTTGTAAAATAAGCCCGATATCACCGTTAAATAAGCCTAAGTTGTAATCATTACTTTGAATGATGATTGGGCGACCTAAGTAAAACTCTTGGCTTGGCTTGATCCATTGATTTTCTTTAAGCACATTGGTCATCGCAAGGTTCATCCCATCTACGCCAAACTCGCCTGAACGCATCGCGCATAAAATGCGGTATTGGTTAAAACTGTCGATAATGGCTGTTGGGCTATGTAAGTTTTCCAGCGCCGCTGAGCTAGATTCAAGTTGCGTATAGGCATATTGGTTATCAAGGATCATTTGCAAGTACTGACCATAAGCTGCAACAGATACCTGTAGAAGTTGCAGACTTTGAGTATTTGCTTGGGTTTTACTCGTGCCTGCTACAGGTGAATGTCCTTGAGTTGTAGCTTGAGCCTGATGTTCAATCCAAGTGAGCTCTTGGTGACCATGCTGCCATTCTCGGCGAATACCCGCAATATCGACATAATTAACAGCACTCGCTAATAAACCAATACCAGCATCGCCTTTAAACCTGTGGCTGTGCATTAACATACAAAGGTTGTCACCAATCATAGGTTGGGGGTGAACGAATTGGCTGGTGGGTTGATGGGTCAGTTTTTCAAGCAACTGAGCTTGCTCGGCAGAGTAACGCATTTGCCAAGGCTGAGTTGTAGTGTTTGCATTTACTTGATGCTGTTGAAGGCCAGAACAGATATCAGCAAGGACTGCGCCAGCTTCAACAGAGGCTAATTGATCTTGATCGCCCAATAAAATTAGCCGTGCATTGAGTGGTAATGCACTGAGCAATTTATGCATCATGGGTAAGTCCACCATGGACGCTTCATCTACGACTAATAAATCTAATCGCAATGGATTGGCTTTATTATGGCGAAAGGTGTGAGAATTCGGAATCACGCCTAATAACCGGTGCAAAGTCGCTGCTTCTTCAGGGATACGTGTTAGCGCATCTTTAAGTTCCTGTTTACCAGTCTGTTCTACCTGACTTGCTAGCCTTGCTTTTGACGCTTTAATTGATTCACTTAATCTTGCGGCAGCTTTCCCTGTTGGCGCCACTAACTTGATGGTCAATGATGACTGAGTTAATAGCAATAATAATAATTTGGTGACTGTGGTGGTTTTACCGGTTCCAGGCCCGCCAGTAATTACCGCTAAAGATTTAGTTAATGCGGTTGCTGTAGCCACTTTTTGCCAATTGATGAGAGGTTCATTCGTGTTGTTCTGTTTACTATTTACTTGCTCATCAAACAAATCATTAAGGTAGGCTGGCAGTAACTCAGTATTGGACACTAAGTTGATAGCTGCCATTTGATTAAGCCGTTGAGCAACTTGAGCCTCGAAATGATAGTATTTGTTTAGATACAGGCGTCCATATTCAATGATTAATGGCAAATTATCTTCGGGCTCACCAACACAACTTAATTGTTTGATTTCATCCTCTAACTGCCCATGATTAATTTTTATTTGGCATAAAGCCAGTTGTTCACATAACGGGTTTTCGAGGTTGATATTACTGATCACTAAACAACTGTGTTGGCTAGACAGTTGCTGGCTTAATAAGGCGCATATAAACAGTAAAAACGCGTCATCTTGCTGTCTATGACTGGCATCAACATGGCTACGCTGCATTTTTAGCATTTCTAACGCAAAATGGCGGTCAAGAGGCGTTATAAGACCCTGTTGTTGCCAGTGTTTCAGTAATTGTTGAATCGGGGCTTGTAATTGGAGTATTGATTTCATTTTAGCGACTCCAAATAGGTGTCATCACCTTGTTGAAATAACCTGTCTAATGCGTCTATAAGCGCTTGAGGAGGCTTATCAAAAAAGACGCCAGTTTGAGGCTCATGTGGTGTCATTCCACGTAAAAATAGATAGAAGCAGCCGCCAATATGTGTATTGTAATCATACTGCGGAAGCCTTAATGCTAAGTAACGGTGCAGCGCTAAGGTGTACAAAATATATTGCAGATTATAACGATGACTGCTGATGGCTTTTGCCATTGCATGAGTATCGTAATCACTAAAATTTTCACCTAAATGATTCGATTTGTAATCGGCTATATAAAAACGTCCTTGGTACTCGAAGGTTAAATCAATAAAGCCTTTGAGCATGCCTTGTAATTCATCAAACTCAAAGCCAGCATCGTAGCCAAATTGAGATAATATTGTATTTAACCCTTGGGCTTTAAGACGAGTAATTGGTAGATAAAACTCCATTTCAACCAATGTTTGTTTTGGGGTTAGCTCACTTAAGCTAATGATATTTCCATCTGAGTTCAGCAGTTGTTGATCATTGTCGATAAAGCCGGTGAGTAATGGAGTATGCAGTATTTGCTGGTACCATTCGGTTAAGGTATTCGTCCATGTCTCTTTATCAAAACCGTATTGCTCCATGGCTTTTTCTAGTGCAGGAGCAAGTTCAATATCGGCTTGGGTGAAGTCAAATAATTCCATTACTAAATGCATAAAGCTACCCGCATTGGCACCACGCTCAAAGGTGAAGCGATTAATGGCATTAACTTCTGCTTCACTATCAAATGGGTTGATGTCATTACTGGGTTCAAATGCAACTTGTAGCTCTTGGCTGAAATCTTCATCGTCAGCGCCAGGTGACACTTTCTCATGAGCTAAGTGTTTTACTAAACCTGAATAGCTTCCGACACGCCAAGGCGTATCGTAACCTCGATTGAGTGTATTGGCAGCTAAGGCTTCTAAAGACGTTTGGCTGTCAACAAATACGGACTCATCGATTTGATTAATTTCAGTGATACTGATTGCACAGCGGTATAGTTCATCATCCGATTCCAGATGCAGTAATTTTTGTGCTTGCTGTTCTAGCTGTTCAAAATCGCAATCTTTGCTGGTGATGCCAAGTAAATAACCGATTGCAGTCTCAAATAATTGGCTACTAATGCCTGCTTTTAACATACGGCTGTGATTGGCTATATAGAGATAGCATACATACACAGGGCGGGTTAGGGCGACGTATAACAAGCGTAAATCTTCAGCGAGGTTTTCTTGTTTGTATTGCTCCCAACCTTCTTTGGTGCCTTCTACATCCCAAATGAGTTGATCATCTTGGTGATACAGCATTGGTGTCGGCTTTCTGCGATTGTCACGGGCTAAACTGATAAAAGGTACAAAACAAACAGGGTACTCAAGGCCTTTACTCTTATGAATCGTGACAATTTGAACAAGATTCTGCTCACTTTCTAATCTTAACTGTTGCTCATCACTGCCTTGAGCTTCAATTAATTGTTGCTCAAACCAATTAATCAATGCGCTACTGCCATCAAGTTCAGTGGCTTTTTGCTGCAATAACTCAGAGAGATGACGAAAATCGGTTAAGCGTCGCTCACCACTCTCATGAAGTTGACTGGTATCATTCTCTGACTCAATTTTGTTGTCAATTTTTGAATGACTATGACTTTGAGACAAAAAGCGTCGAATAAGCTGAGTTTCATTAGCCAATGATAACAGTGCAGGCATGATCCCATGCCTAGACCATAATTGGTGCCATTGTGCGAAGGTGTCTAATAAGGTTTGTCGCTGCTCTTCATCTTGATTGAACTGATGAATTTGCAAGGCGTTATAACCCATGAGTTCAGTCGCCATTGCGGCTCGCAAACAGCGTTCATCTTTTGGCGTGGCAAGGGCTCGCAGAATGATGGCGAGTTCAAAAGCTTCTTGGGTTTTAAAAACACTATCACGACTTAAAAAAACTGCGCCGATATTACGCTGACTTAATGCCTGCTTCATTACGGCCGCTTCATTTCTGTCTCTCACTAATACAGCAATATCTTTAGCCACGAGTGCTTTACCATTATGGTGGCATTGTCCTGCTTGAGATTCAGTGAGCAGTCGTTTGATTTCACTGGCTGCATCACCTGCGAGTTGTTTTCTAGCGGTGGTTTTGTTTAATCCGCTTTCATTTTCAGATAACAATTTTATTCGAAGGGCTGAGCGGTCATTATTCGCTTCAGTAAGTACTTTTGTATCGGCGCTTTTTGGCGTGTTAACGACATCATAAGGAATCGCATCGCTGATAAAAGGATCATCGTGCTGGCTAAATAATTGATTCACCCCATTAACCAAAGCGGTTGATGAGCGATAATTCGTTTCAAGGTTGTAATGCGATTGAGTTTGTTTTCTTGCACTAATATAGGTATGAATATCGGCACCACGAAAAGCATAAATGGCCTGCTTAGGATCGCCAATCATGAGTAAACTCAGTTTTTCTAGTTGAGTCTGTTGCTGATAAATTGCTGAAAATATCGCAAATTGAAGCGGGTCAGTATCTTGGAATTCATCAATTAATGCCACAGGAAAGCGTGTTGAAATCGCTTTTGCTAATTGCTGTGCAGTTTGTGTATTTGATGCCAACGCCATGTCGTCAGATTCTGCGTTAGTTTCGTTAGTGACTACAGAATGAAGCGCCCCAGCTAAAGTCATCAGTAAGTCATCTGGTGTCATTAAGTTGCGCTGCGCTTTTTGCATAGCAAAACGTAACTTAATACCCTCTTTGGCTTTAACTAAAAAAGCCGGTTTAATTTGGTTAATTAAGTCGAATAAGCACTCGATATGATCCAATAATTGTGCTTCAGAAGGTGTGGGTATTTCACCGCCTTTATTGAGTTTAAGTCCTGATAATGCCAGCATTTCAAGTTCTTTAATTGGCGGCAAACTCGCGTGCTCAGCACTAGCCCAATGAGTTAGTTTATCAAACATGGCTGCAAGCTTGGGGTAATCATCGGCTTTTTTACCAAACCTTGCGCCGTTTAAAGGCAAGCTGTGTAGTAATTCAAGTTCTGCTTCACTATCTGCTTTCCAGCGCATTTTAAAACGAGATAAGCTTTGACTTAGCTCTGTGGTGAGCTTGTTAAAGTCTTTAGTAACAAGAGAAGTACTGGCTTGGGTTGCACCTAATAATTGCCGTAATTGCTTCGCTAGTTCATCAGGGCTACCAAACTCATTTGCAATGACTTGGGCTAATACAGGCGGTAGTGGGTAACAGGCCTCACGCCAGCAATCTCGAACGGCATGATGTAAAAATTCACTGTCATCCAGAGTAAATTCAGACTCAAACAGTAAAGATGACTCGAATGCCATATCCGATAGAATGCGCTGACAGAAACCATGAATGGTAAAAATGGCTGCTTCATCTAATGATTTTAAGGCTAAATCTAATCGCCTTAATGCCATTGAATGTTCTTCGACAGGCATTTGTTGATAAAGGGCATTGACGAAGGCATCGCCGGTTTCAAGCCCAAGAAAGCATTTAAACGCCACTTGAATACGTTTACGAATACGGTCACGAAGTTCTTCTGTTGCCGCATTGGTAAAAGTCACCACCAAAATTTGTTCACAAGTTAATGGTGCTTTGTCTCTATCACCTAATAACAAGCGTAAGTACAAACCCGATATTGTGTAGGTCTTACCTGTACCAGCACTGGCTTCGATTAAACTACTGCCTGCAAAAGGTAAAGTGAGCGGGTCAAGCTTAGTGACGTTGGTCATTAGTGGCTGCCCTCTGTGTTAACACTGGTGATCTCGCTAATGTATTCATCTAACTCTGCTAATGTCCCTTTGTGATACACACTCAGCATAGGACTCAATAATTGCATCGCTGTGCTGCCAAACTCAACTTCGGTAAAGTCATCTGGGAATTGAAATAATCGTTTGTTATGGGGATCGTTACCTTCGCCAAATTCTGTTTGCTCATCTATCCATTGGCTTTGAGCTGCTAATAACTTGTCAGCATGCTCGCCTTCGGCTTCAACGTAGGCAAGGGCTGTGCGAGGCATAAAGCATAATGGTTTGTTTTGACCATTAAGGTAACCTTGCACAAATTGCTGTAGCAGTGTGTAGGCTTGAGCCTGCTTTATGGCAGTAAAGGCATGAAAATGACCGATATCTAATAGGTAACTGTTTTTTTCAATGCCAGAAGCATTGATACAAAGATGACGTAAGTACACTCGTAAAAAGTCACGACCATGGGCTGTGCCAGGTCGATAATTAATTTGACCTTTAGGATAAATATTATCGATACGACCGACGACATTGACTTGAATGTTTTGCTGTTGATTCAACGGCATGTGGTTAAAGCACAAATCAACATCAACTTCTCGCGTGTTTTCTTGGTCCGCGGTTAAAAATTGAATTCGACCAATTAATGGAGCGATATCTCGCTGATATTGGTTAAGCAACAAGTCATCAAAAGGACGCATCGGAAGCTCGCCGCTGGCTTTTAATTGGGCGATAAATTCCATATCTGCGTGCTCTAACTGGTTGCTAATCGCACTGTCTAGCAGGGACGATTGCAGTTTATATCGCTCGAGTGAATCTAAGTTAAACGGCTCATCATTATCATCAGCTTGAATACGAAGATTGAAATCTACTTTTAAGCTGCGATTTAAAAAAAATTGTGCTGGGCTGCGATAAAACCGAAGCAAGGCTGAAAGCTCAAGTGTGTGTCGGCCAATATCTACATTAGGTACGTCCGCTGTTGCTTGGGCGGGCATTGCTTCTTCAAGCTGCCAATCAATATCGATGGTTTGTTTAGCTGTAATAAAAGGGCGTTGACTTTCTGCGCTGGGATCATGTTGTGGCGGACACCATTGATGATTATAACTTTGCATTAATGATGGCGAGCTGTTTGTCGTGAGCTGTTCGCTTGGGGAAAATAACTTTGCGTCGAAAGGCTGTAATGGTTGCTGAATAATTAGATGCTCAATAATGGCGAGGTTTGCGTCATCGTTATTGATATCTCTGCGCTGTTTATTATTCGTGAGTAAACGATAATCCGCAAAATAACAAAGCTGATAATATTCAATTAACTCAGATACTAACATTGACGGAATACGCTCAGCATTATCACGCTCAGAGTGGCCAATGTAACTAATATAAAGTTGTTGTCGAGCTGATAATAAGGCTTCTAAAAATAGGTATCTGTCATCTAAACGACGAGAGCGGTCACCTTTCATTGCGCCGTTATGCGCCATTAAGTCAAAGCCAACAGGGTGTTGAACTCGTGGGTAAACCCCATCATTCATACCAAGTAAACAAACGACTTTAAATGGAATGGAGCGCATTGGCATAAGGGTGCAGAAGTTAACGCTGCCCGCTAGATAACGCTGACCCACACGGGATTCGTTAAGACGATGATTAAACCATTGTTTTAATACTTCAATATCGAGCGAACCATGATGGCCTGCAGCTTCTAACTCATCCTTTAAGGCGGTGAGCGCTTCGCGAATGGTTTGTACTTGTTCACGTTCGTCATCATCAGCTTCAAAGAATACTTCCAGCAGTTGATAGAGTTGCTCAATACGCTCAAGCGTAGGGCAAGGGGTTGCAAGTTGAAGTTGGTATTCGTCAATGGCTTCTAAAAAGTTGAGTAAAAACCCTAACGTTTGTGCTGACTGTCCTTCAACCCCTTTAACCAGCAAAGTGTCATGATAAATAGAGGACTCATCATTAAACGCGTAGCCTTGAATTAACCGTGTAATACCAAAAGCCCAAGAGTTTTGATTAAAACCTGGTACACCCTGTTGAACGCGGGTGTGTTCATCACGCCCCCAGCGAACGTTAGCATCATCTAACCAGCGCCTAATAAGCTGTAATCCGTCATCATCTAGTTGAAATTTACGTAAAATGGCTGGAACTTCAAGAATGCTAACAATCTCAGTTAAGCCAAAGCGGCTTTGATTAATATTGAGTAAGTTTAAAAAACTATTGATTAATGGAGATTCTTGCGCAGCACCTCGGTCAGCAATGGCATAAGGAATATAGCGATTTCCATGTTGTTGCTGACTGTTTCCTGTGCCAAAAACAGCGTCGATGTAGGGGGCGTAAGCGGCCACATCTGGCATCATGATCACAATGTCTTTTGGTAATAAGTCGGCATCATTTGATAATAAATGTAAAAGGTGGTCGTGCAGCGTTTCGACTTCTCGCAATGGACTATGACAGCTGCGCAATGTGATGGAATCGTCGCTTGAATGTAATGTTCTTCGAGCTTCGGTGTTTTGATAAAAATGCGCATCTGGCCCTAATGGCTCACCTAAGGTTTCCATTTGCAAAATATCATATTGCAAACCATGTAGTAGGCTTAACTCATCGGTGGATTGGCTGGGTTCAACATAACAATCATAACTAAAATCAGTATGCTCTGCAGGTAGCGCGAGCATTAAATCCAATAGCTCACGGCCCATTTTTCCGTTGTTCGCTAAGATAGGGTTACCGACTTCAAGTTTTTCTTCCCATTGCTCGCCTAGCTGCTTTTTATTGGCATACTGAAGCGCCATGCGAGCACGGGCTTTCGGGTCAACAATATCCCCCCAGTAATGCTGGCAAGGACTGAGTGAGAACATAATAACTTCAATACGTTCTGCAAGGTGATATAGCACTTCTAACGTTTGCGGAGGCATAGATGAAATACCAAATACAAATAAACGTTCAGGTAGAGATTCGATTACCGTATTTGGGTTTTGCAGTGCTGTAATTAAATCCTGATGCAAGTTAGCTCTGTGATACAAACTGGCATTAACTTGATGTTGGTTGTATTCAATTAATGCTCGCCATAGTTTAGGTTGCCATAACTGATTATCTTCAAGAGACAAAGGATGCTCATTTTGCTCCCAGCCAAGTATCCAGTGTGGACGGTATACTAAATATTGATCGAATATATCGGCTATTCGACCACATAATTGGTATAGCTTCATCGCATCAAAATGTTGTTGATGTTGAGCATATAAAGGTGAGAGTTCGTTGCTAGTCGTAGTGGGTTCGACTAATGTACTCGCTTGCTGCTCAAGGTAAGCTTTTAATGGCGCAAAATCTTCATCCGTTAATAACTTGGGTAACAAGTCCATTAACTTCCACGTCATTGCAGCTTTAGTAAACGCATTGTCTTTTGGAACATCAGGTAAGAGTTCGTGGCATAATTGCCAAGTAAAACTTGAAGGCAATGGGAATGAAAGCGCTGCAGCAATGCCATTGTATTTAGCGACTTCAAGCCTTAACCAAGTCGACATACCAGGGCTTTGTACCAAGATATGTTCACTGGCCAGTAAATGCGTTGAATCAAGTGGAATTGCCAACATTTTAGAAAGTTGTTCCGATAACACTTCCATCTGATTTGATTGAATTAATCTAAGCATAACTGACTCGAAAGCTGATGATAAAAACCATTCTAAGTGGTTGTAATGTCGTTTTAAAGACTTTTATGTAGGAGTCATTTTACTGGGTCATAAATACGCCTAATCGCGATAAAGCCACGGTTGTCTTTATGCTTACTGACGAGAGTCTGACAAGTTAGTGCAATGAACATCGCTTTGCCTCCTGAAATCTTTAGCGTCGCTTTATGAGGTTTTGTTTTCGGATGTCTGATTGTGATGACAAAAGTTCGAGGAAATATTGAGATGGATAATCTTGCTCACGCTTGAATTAACCCTAGATTCGCTTGTCTTGAACCAATCTATATTAGCTAACCTAAATATTGGTTAATGCTAATTAAATTCGAAAGGCGCTTTAATCGCTATAAACCTTGCTTAACTTTTCTAAAATAACGTTTAAATAATGTTTGATGTTGCTGGGCTTGCTTATCATTTAATACTTGATATTGCAGTGCGATAAAGTGTTCGGTCATTTTATTAAAATCAGCAGCTAGTTGTGGCTGCTCTTGATGAATAGCTTGATGAATAAAGTTTGCAAAGGCTTGTGGAGGCATTGTTTCTCTTGGGTAACCCTTGTCAGCAAATTTTGAGCAAATATGGCTATAGCGTTTAATTAATGGATCTTGTTTAGGCTTTAATGCAAATACGCCTGCATAATACGCAATAACCAGTGCGATGATGCTAAAGCTCACAATCATTAAGATAATGATTTTACTGGTATTGACCTCACCTAATAGTTCACTTAGCACTTGCTGCTGACGTTCCTCATCGAAACCTAAAACCCAAACACTCCAGTAAAAGTCTAAGCTGGCTAACTGTAGACGAATGTCATTTAACCAAGGAATTTCTTTTACTCGTAAGCTGGTAAAAAGACTATCTTGAAGGTAACTGTCTTGACCTGTAAACATGGCATCGAACCCATCCAAGATCCGCTCAGGTGCAATCATCGCAGTCGGGTCTAACCTTATCCAACCTCGGCCTTCAATCCATACTTCAGTCCAAGCATGTGCCATATACTGATAAATACTGTAATAACCGGCTTTAGGGTTGTATTCACCACCTTGATAACCAGCCACCATACGTGCTGGTATTCCGCTGGAGCGTGCCATAAACACTAACGCTGATGCGTAGTGAGAACAAAATCCTGCTTTGTTTTTAAATAAAAAGTCATCCACTTGATTGTTGCCCAACGGCGGTGGACTCAAGGTATAAAAATAAGACTGTTGATTAAAATACTGCATCATAGCGTTAATGCGAGGCAGTGGCTCCGGGTAATCTTTTACGAACTGCTGAGCTAAAGCTTGAGTCTGAGGGTTGGTTTCTTTCGGCAGTGATAGATTTATCCGTTTAGTCAGTGGTGTTAGCACAGGCTCAAGCATACTCATAGGGTAAGAAGTCACGCGGTAACTGAAACGTTGGTCAATATTCCTGACGGAATATAAGCGAAAGTCATCCATTTCAACAACGTGATCCGTTTCTGAAAATGCCTGATCTAAGCCAAATAACCATTTCTGATAAGTCGGCTCAGTGATCACTTGATAATTAAGCGAATTGGATTGCTCAACTTGAGCTGGCATCGCTCTTTGGTTGCGCTCGCGATAAGCTCGCTGCTGCGCATTTTTACGCAAGTTTGCTTGTTTCCACGTTTTACCATCGTAATTCTCCATTACAAGGGCACGCCAATATAACGCCTCATTAGGGATAAGTTGGATCTTGCTGGCGTTGGATGATTCGTTGTCAAACCCCACTCTAAATGCCAAATCAGGTGAGCGCGTCAGTTTACTGATATCGCCCAATGACACTTCATCAGATAAGCCTGTTGTCGCATTTTTCATGCTGGGCGCTAACCAAAGAGGGCCAAGGCGAGGAAATACAATAAAAAGCAAGATAGCCAAAGGAAGGCTTTGGAGTAACACTTTAGCGCCAAAGCTGAAGTTTATCTTACGAGTCGCATGTTGATAAACACTGATAAGTACACAGGTATTGATTAGCGAAACAAAGAGTAAGTGCACCGTATCAAGCATGCTTTGACGCTCTAATAAGGCGAAGGCAATGAGAAAATACCCGACTAAAACAACCACTTTTACATCACGTATTTGGCGCATCTCGATGTATTTTAAGGCGTAACCAAGTATCAATAAATTAACGAGTGCATTGAGCATACCGATTTCTTTTGACACTAAACCTAATGTTATCGCTGCGCCAATAGCCAGACTGGTGACCAGCAATTTAGGCGGGGCCGCGACTTTGCCAAAATAAATGCCGATGCGCCAAACAAAGCATATACAGCAAATACCAATGCTCCACAGTGTGGCGTCTTGGTATAGTGGTGATAATACCAAGGCATTAGTTAGCAACAGCCAAAATAAGGTGTTACGGCTAATATTCTCATTAAAATCATCGCTAATTTTCATCGAGTTCACCTTGTGTTGAACGGGTAATATCTCGATAACCATAACTTGCTATCAATTGTTGGCATTGTTTTCGGTGTGACTCGCCGCTGTCTTGTTCGATGATTTGATTATCTAATGCTAAACCAAATATTTGATGGGCTTGTGATAACGCGTTGACCTGCCATGCTAATTTACTGAGTTTATGTTCAAGATCATCACCTTGTGTGTCCGCTAGGCTTAACCATACGGGTTTACCTTCTGGCTGAGCGAACTCTTTACTGAGCATGCCACGCCCTTGCGCCCATTGTTTCCATGCCACTTGCTTTAACGATTCACCTTCAACATAAGTTTTCAACCCTTTGTAATCATCAACTCCTGGTTGTAATTTACCGTGTTCAAACTCGGTATTATTGTCATCATCTAAACTGGTAAGTGAAACGGTTGTTTGCAATGGCTCAGCGAAAATGAGCTGCTCGATGTTTAAATCAACATAGGACCAAGCGCGAAATAAACCCAATGGGAAGTTAGAAGAAACTTGAATACGACCTGGATTGAATGGTCCTCTATTTTGAGGCGAATATCCGACCGTTGCGTTGAAGGATTCACCGACATCACCAATACGAATATGGCGTTGCTGAGCAAAGTTTAAACAAATCTGCTGGTGGTTTGTGTGGCTTAAATCCTTTTTTTGTTTACTCGAAAGAACAACCGGAAATGCCAAGCTGGTATTAGCGATACTCTCTGGCGGCATAGAGGCTGTTAATGTTAAACCTGCCAGGTTTTTATAACTGTAAATGATACACGTATGCAGCACACTTGCGAGTAATAAGCTTAAGCCAATGACTAGGTTGTTTTGATAATTGGTGCCGAATAAATAAAGCACGACGATTAACATAAACCATGCGATACCAAAGGCACTCGGTAGGATAAAAATGCTTTTATGGCTTAACGTCACTTGTTGGTTGGGTGGGATTCGACGTGTTAACCAACGCGCCCAGCGCTGCTTTATCACTTTAGGAATAAAGCGAGAATACCACTTGGGCGGAGTTTGATAATGAGCAGAATTACCGATGTTCTTGTTCATTGTCACTAACTAATTGGATTAACGTTAGCCAATATTTGATCTGAGATAGCTTGGCCTTGTATAGGGTTATTATTACGAATTCGATGCTCGGCTACACAATGAAATACCGCTTGAATGTCTTCCGGTACCACGTAGTTTCTTTGATGCATAAATGCCCACGCTTTGGCTGCATCAAGTAAAGCGATGCTGGCACGGGGTGATAGGCCATTTCCGTCAGCTTGTTCTCGAGAATATTGTGCCAAATGAATTAAATATTTAAGTACAGCATCCGATGCACTGACTTTTTGCACGAGTGATTGAAGAGTAATGAGTTCATCCGGCGTAAAACATTGCGGCATAGTGGTAGCGGTGTTTTTGGCCGTATCACTTTTTAACATTTCAAGTTCAGCTTGTTCATTGGGGTAGCCAATTGAAATGCGCATCATGAAGCGATCTAATTGCGACTCTGGTAACGGGAATGTCCCTGATTGCTCAATGGGGTTTTGCGTTGCGATAACAAAAAAGGGTTGGGGAAGGGCATGGGTTGCGCCATCTAAAGTAATTTGCCTTTCAGCCATTGCCTCAAGTAAAGCACTTTGTGTTTTAGGGCTTGCTCGGTTGATTTCATCAGCTAATAGCATTTGATTAAAGATCGGCCCAGGATGAAACTGAAATTCTTGTGTTTGTTGCTGATAGATAGAAACACCAAGGATATCAGCAGGTAACATATCACTGGTAAATTGAATCCGTTGATAGCTCATACCAAGTGAGGTCGCAAGCGCTTGAGACAAACTGGTTTTTCCCATGCCTGGTAAATCTTCAATCAGTAAGTGACCTTTTGCAAGTATACAGGCGACGGCCAATTTTATTTGCTGAGGTTTTCCTAATAATACCGTTTCTAATTGCGATAATAATTGTTGTAGTTTTGACGCAGGCACGCATTACTCCATTAGTTAATTGGCAGTAACATGATACTGCCAGTAACAAATACATCGAATTGATTACGTTACCTTGTCGTTAAATATAAGGAAAGGATTTAACAAGTTTTAAGACTGAAAAAGTGTAATTTAGTATGCAAATGCCATTTCTTGTTCACTAAACATACTGGCGTTAATGTTTTTATTATGCTGATAAATCATTCGGTAACTTAAAACAGCCTGAACATACTCTCGAGTTTCTTTAAATGGAATCGTCTCAATAAAGCTCATAACATCCAGCGTCCCGTTGGATTCTTTAAGCCACCGAGTCACTCGATGTGGTCCAGCATTGTATGCGGCAGTGGCTAGTACTCGATTTTGGTCAAACTGTTTTAGTAATTGGCTGTAATAGGCACTCCCTAACTGCACATTATAATCAACTTGATAAAGCTGAATTTTGTTCTTAAAACTGAGCTTGTTTTTACGAGCGGTTTCTTTTGCAGTTGCAGGCATGAGTTGCATTAATCCTCTTGCACCTACACCGGATGTCGCATAAGGGTAAAATGCACTTTCACGCCTGGCTATGGCGCGTATCTCATCAATATCGACTTGGTACTGTTTACTGGCTTTTTCAAATGAGTCTTGTGCTGCATTAGGGAACCTAAGTTGCAAGCTGTTCCATTGTTTCGCTTGAATACTGGCCTCGACACTGTAATCAAACCAACCTTGCTGTAAGGCATATAAACCATATTCAGCTCGCATGGCATTGTCATGTCGTCGTAACATGCTTACCCATTCACCTCGAGCATCTCGGGTTTTATCAATTGCAATGAGTTCAACTATTCTGGCCATTGCTGGGTCATCATTGATTTTAGCGGCAAGCTTAGGATTGGACTGTAACTTATCATCGTTCATCGCAAGCGGTGAGTTGATTGATTGCGCCGCATGGAAACCATAAAAATTACGAGCTTTGCTGAGTTGTTCTATTGTGGTGTTTTTTTGGGGGGCGTTGTTTGTTTCAGTAGATGCCATTCTGGCAGACCAATATTGCCAACGGCTGTCATCAATCACATCATCACTGAGTAAGGCAAGGTAACGTTTTATGCTGTCATTATCTTGTTCACTGATAGCCCAACGTAAACGTATTTGGAATAGGTCATCTGAATCTAATATGGGCAAACTGGCATCAATGTGTTCAAGTAAATCAGCCTCTTTACGGATTAGTGCTCTTCTGACGATGTATCGGTTAAGTTGCTGACCTTTGATGGCAGTAAAGCGATTAGCTTTATCATATTTGTTATACAGTTTTACGGCTTGCTTGAGATCTTTTCGAGCAAGTTTTCTAATGCCTACATTGACAATATCACCAACGATAGCTGAGCTTGATGAAAACTTTTTTGTATAGCGTAAGCTATTGGGATCTCGATAAACCGAAATCAGTAAGTCAGCTTCTTTCTTGTTTTTGGTTATTTTTCTGGCAAGGTATTGAGTTAAACCATATTGATTTTCGTTAAAGCTCAATAGCATTCTTGACCAAATTAATGCCTGAGTCCGTTTTCCTGCTTTAGTCCATTCACTAAAGAGGACATCACATTCTTTTGGTCGTGAACGGCCATAAAGCCACATGTGCTCAGCACCATCGAAGGCGGATTTTTTATTGCCTTGAGAAAGTTGCGCTCGATAGTAATAGCATTGCAATGCAATATCGTTAGGCGTGTTTGGAGAAATGGCTAAAAAATTCTGCCATTGTTTTCGTTTCCCTGCATTTTTTAGATAACGGTAGCGTAGGGTGTTATAGAGGGGCGTTTTCTTATATTTCTCAATAGCGATATGGGCATCTTCACCGTTTAGCGACAGGATGTCACTTCCAGTTTCATGGTAGTCAAGGTAGACATTTAATGGATATTCACCAAGTTTTTTTCGCAGCGCCTGGTAGGTTTTCATTTGTTTTTTATCGAGTGCTTTACGGGCATCAAGATAAAGTTGTTGCTCAGTGGTATAAGTTGTTTTTGCAGCCGAAACCGGCAAGCTAAGCCCTGCCATTAACAGACAAATAAATACACTAACTAAAAAAAACACACTGTTACGCATAATAATGAGAACCTCCGTCCCAGTACGACATTGTTGCGAAACCAATTGTTACGAACCTATTTTAATTAAACTTTTCTTACTCAACGACTTCATCTACTCATCGGATATTAGAGCATGTTTGTACATGGCATTTATATCATGCTTAAAGGTTATAATAGTAACGATGATGAGCCTTTAAATACTAGCTCATCATTATAAACCTGCATGATAATATTCACTTTTGAACTGCTGTTATAAAGTGCTGCTCATTTACTCAATTACTCGCTACTCTTTTGACTCATCTAACGCTTTATTAATTAATTGCGGGTCAAGATTTTTACTGGTTTCAACACCTAATTTTTGCATTACGTGAGCTTGTCTAATTAGGTTACCTTTACCTTGTGACAACTTACTCATGGCTTGCTGATAAGTTTTATCTGCAGTGTCTAATGCGCGGCCAAGTTTATCCATGTCTTCTACATAGCCACATAATTTGTCATATATTTTTGCGGCTTGCGAAGCGATAGCTTGGGCATTTTGATTCTGATATTCATAACGCCAAATATTGTTAATCGTTCGAAGTGCGACGAGTAAATTAGTTGGACTGACCAGCATAATATTATGATCGAGTGCAAAGCTGACTAAACTCGGATCTGACTCTAACGCCAGTAAAAACGCAGGCTCAATTGGAATAAACATCAACACATAGTCGAGACTTTTTAAGCCATGCAGCTTGTGGTAATCCTTTTGACTTAAACCTTTAATATGTTGGCGAACTGATAGCGCAAGCTCTTTAATTGCCTGTTGCTGTACTAATTCATCCTCGCTATTAAAGAAACGTTCATAGGCTATTAATGACATTTTTGCATCAATAACGACATCTTTTTGTTCAGGCAGGTGGACGATAACATCTGGTTTAAATCGCTTTCCGCCATCATCTTTTAAGTCTTGCTGAGTGTCGTATTCGTGTCCTTCACGTAAGCCACTTTCTTGCAGAACACGCTCTAGTATGACTTCACCCCAATTGCCTTGCTGCTTATTATCGCCTTTTAAAGCCTTAGTTAAATTAATCGCGTCTTGGCTCATTTTAAGATTAAGATCTTTGAGGTGATCGAGTTGGTGCTTTAACGCACTTCGCTCAGTTTGCTCTTGAGTATATGACTCTCGGATTTGCTGCCTAAATCCTTCTAACTGTTGTTTTAGCGGCCCTAGAACCCCATCAATTTGTGTCACATTCTGTTGTTTGAAGTTTTCACTTCTTTCTTCAAATATGCGGTTAGCAAGGTTTTCAAATTGTAACTTTAATCGTTCTTCTGCACTTTCTAGTAAAGCTATTTTGTCATTGAGCGCCGCTTTTTCAGTGTTAGCTTGTGATTGGATGCTTTGTTGCATCGCATTTGATTTAGACAGAGCCAGTTGAGTCTCCATAAACTTACGTTGGCCGTCGCTAAGCTGCTGCTCTAGAAGTGGTAACCTTTCAGCTTGCGCTTCAAGTTTTGAAAGCTGAGCAATTAAAAGTTCTGCTTTTTCTCTAGCACTATGCAGCGCTAGTTCTTTGTCGTCGATTTGTTGTTGAAGTAATTGCTGTTTTATCGCCATATCTGATTCAAACTGCGCCATTTCAGCTTGGAGTTTGTCTCGATGTTGCTCCCATCGTTGGCGGGTCAAACGTTGGTTAAGTAGCGCACCAATTAATAACCCTAAAAAGGCGACAGCACAGAGGGCGATGATTTCAGCAATGGATAAAGAGGTAGGAAGCGTCATGAATACGGCCAGCTTAAAAATGAATGCTTAAGATTCTCATGGCAGTGCACATGGCGCAAGCCAACATCGAGTGATTTCATACTTAAGCGCTTAATTAATAAACTCAATAGCTTAAAAACTGTAAACTATTTGAAATTAATTGCCGTATAAACGTGTCTATTAGTTTAACAGTAGAATGACTTTGTAGAATAGGTTTGCTTTAGGAGGCGTTATGGTCGCAAAAAAAGGGTTTACAAAAGGCATTGCCAACACGCCAAGTTGGGCATTAAAAGAAAACCAAGTAACACCAGAGCGGGTATTTGCTGATAGACGCAAGATTGTAAAAGCACTTGGTTTAGGCGCGTTAGGAGCAAGTCTACCTGGGCAGGTTCAAGCTGGGTTATTTGACTTATTCGGCAGCGAAGATAAACCTGCTTTTGCTGTTCAAGGGCTTGATTACAGCAAGCCAAACCAATTTCAAATCAGCGATATACTGACGCCAGAAGATAAAATTACTCGCCATAATAACTTTTACGAATTCGGTACCAGTAAACAGGACCCATTTGAAAATGCACAAGGTTTTCAGGTCAATCCTTGGGAGCTGCGAATTGAAGGTTTAGTGGATACACCATTAACACTTGACTTAAATGACCTGACGACCAAGTTTGATTTAGAAGAGCGCATTTACCGTCTTCGTTGTGTAGAAGCTTGGTCAATGGTGGTGCCTTGGGTTGGTTTTTCGTTAGCTGAACTATTAACCATGGCTGGAGTCTCAAATAAGGCAACGCATGTTGCATTTGAAACTTTATTCGACCCAGATCAAATGCCCGGTCAGAAAAATCGCCTAATGGGAGGTGGGATCCACTACCCATATGTAGAAGGTTTAACCATTGCAGAAGCAATGAACGAGTTACCATTCCTTGCTGTTGGTTTATATGGAAAAACTTTACCGCCACAAAATGGTGCTCCAGTTCGTTTAGTTCTACCTTGGAAATACGGGTTTAAAAGCATTAAGTCTGTGGTGAAAATTCGAGTAACAGATAAGCAGCCTCCTACCAGTTGGAACCAACTAGCACCCCATGAATATGGCTTTTATGCCAACGTGAATCCACAGGTTGATCACCCTAGATGGTCACAAGCGACAGAGCGCAGCATTGGTGAAGGCGGTTTATTCTCTGCAAAACGTATTCCGACGCAAATGTTTAATGGCTACGCAGAACAGGTGGCTGACTTATATAAAGATTTAGATTTAAGGAAGTTCTATTGAAGCGGTTAACACCTAAAGGTCTAATTTGGATAAAAGGCTTACTGCATGTGAGCTTTTTATCTCCAATAGTGTATTTAGTTTTATTAGTTATGACTGACAATGCTGGTGGCGATCCAGTGCAATACATCATCCATTTTACTGGGATGGGTGCAATTAATTCGTTAATCATTACCTTAGTGGTTTCACCATTAGCTAAATTTTTAAAGCAAGGGATGTTACTGCAAACTCGGCGATTAATTGGCTTGTATGTTTTTGTATATGCGAGCTTACATATTGCTGCTTTTATTAGCCTTGATTTACTTTTTGCATGGGGTTATTTGTTACAAGAAGTGGTTAAAAGGCCGTATATTTTAGTTGGCGCAGTGGCGTTGATTATTGTAGCGCTTCTAGCTTTGACCTCGTTTCAAGCAATAAAACGTAAAATGGGAAAAGGTTGGCAGCAATTACACAATTGGGTTTATGTTGTCGCGATTTTAGCGCCAATACACTTCTATTGGTCTGTAAAATCAGAAATCATCGAGCCGAGTATTTATTTCGTTCTCTTTGCGGCTTTATTGTGGCTAAGAAGAAGTCAGATTAAAAAATGGCTGTTAAAACGTTAGTTATGTCACCGGTTTAAGAGTTGATTTATTAACTAATGTGGCCAATTGATTTTTAATGATACAACACCGGCATTGCCGGTGTTGTTTTATATAGCAAACCCTATTTGCTATTGGCGCTATAGGCGCGGTTTAGTTTAACCCTTTTGTGTCAACCTGATTGTTTAAATTATCATAGTCAGATTAAGCTTGAATTTGACTTGTGCGGACTTTAGCGAAATAAACAGTTCTTGGCTCTGGGTGGGTTAACCAGCCCATTGAAACAGTAACTTGCAAAAAGGCTAAAGGCGATAACTGAACCCATGATAATGGCGAGTGTATGCCAAGGTTCATGCATTGTTATCCGCATATCAATATACTGGTAAGTTGATACGCCCCAAACCATCACAGTCGCTACGATTAAGCCTAATTGAATGACTCGGGTAATAATATTGTTCTTAAGCAATAATAACCAAGGTAGCATGACGCAAGTGATTGCAAGTGGCATTTGTCCAAATCGAAGAAAATGCGCTGCAAGTAATACATACGCTAATGAAATGAATATAATTCGCCACCACATGGTTCTGCTCTCCTAATTATTTTGATTTTTGCTGACGCAATATATCGCAATCAATTTAGGTTGTTCTGTCGAAGTGGTCACATAATATCGCAGCTTAGGTGATACAGTTCAAAAAACAGCAATCTTCTTAGTGAGAGCTAACGAGAAAAACAGTGTGTAGGTCGTCAATATTTTATTAATATGAAGACTTACTATGAATGGTATTAAGTGTAAGAATTGGTCGGGATAACAGGATTTGAACCTGTGATCTCTTGTCCCCCAGACAAGCGCCTTACCGGACTAGGCCATATCCCGATGACTTTACTTCTGATGCGTAAATAAACTAACAACTCGTCATTTTAGGCGCAACTTATTTTTAAATAAAAAAGGTTAATTGACTGATATATAGTCAATTAACCTTTTGTTAAGTCAGCTCTTAATCACTCAATTTATAGCGTATTTTTATCACGAGTTATTGATTATATAGCCGTCGGCCTTCACGCATGACTTGAATTAACTCAGGTGCGCTCAACTTGCGCTTGAGTCGTTTGTCATAATTAATATCATATATTTGATATTTACCGTGTCGATCTAAAACGGTGATTTCAGCATCTTGATAGATGGCAAATGTACGACTATCTCCAATATAGACCCAGCTTTGCTCACTTGGCTGCAATAAGCTGTAGCCAGAACTGTAATCCGTAGATGGATTATTACAATGTAAGATTTGGCTCATAATAGTCGGCACTATGCCGTAATGACTGGTGCGGTATGTGACTGTGTCTGCAGCTGCTTTTGGCCAATGCATAACAAAAGGCACTTTTACGTTGCCAGGGGATAAATTCTGGTTAACCTCAGATGGATTACTACTAAACACTTGGCCATGGGTACCTGTAATCATCACGACTGTATCTTTATCAACGCTATCAAGTAGTTGATTGAGTTGCTGGTCGATAAAATACAATGACTGTCGGTATTGGTTATAAAGTACTTTTTCTGCAGGTTTCAACATTATGTGAGGCTTAACGGTTTCGATACCTAAAAAACCAATAGGCGTGTCATAATGTTTTGGAGCCGTGAGGTTCACAATTGAAAACCAATGTGACTGCTGCGATGCTTGCCAATTGATGAACTGGGCCACATTTTTACTATCTGTTTTAGCACTGCCTTCATCGCTATGGTTGATAAACGGTGTTAGCTCATCAAAAATAGCGCGCCCGATAAACGGATTAGCATTATCTTGCGGTAAGAAAATAGCTTGCTGATAACCTGCTTTGGCAAGGGTTTGTGTCATAACAGGTGCAGTATGATAAAACTCTTTTCTGTCACCATAGTTGCCCTGAAGGCCATACAGTATTGAAAAAATTCCCGTCTTAAACTGATTCCCACCACTAAAATGGTCAATGAATTGTTTGTTATCAGTCTGATATTGCGTCAGAAACGGCATGGTTTGTTCATTCACCATATCTGCACGTAAACCATCGACAGAGACTATCAATACATTAGATTGCTGCTCTTGGATTAATGGCGTTTTACATTGTAATGGCTTAACAGGGTAACTCAGTTTACGTGACTTAGTTTGGTAGCGATTATCTTCTATATTGGTACCTTCAATACCATGGCTTTCCATGAATGACCGTGCAGTAGCTGGGTATGATAAAGGGTAAGTATCATCAAAACGGGTAATTTGTGTTACGTCAGATGCATCAGCCCAAATATGAACTAAATGGCTACTGATAAAGCAAATACCGACAAAAGCAATCGCTTTATTACCAAGCTGTTTCTTCTCCAGCTTTTCGATGCGTTTCCATATGAAGTTAGCTGCTGTTAGCTCGATTAATATAATCGAGATGGGAGTCACTATATAGGAGGTACTTTTTAATAATGCATTCAGATCTGTCCAAGCTAAATCAAATGCGAAGGGGCTTAGATGAATACCATAATCGTCATAGACAATTGTGTCATACAATAAGATACATAAGCCTAGGCTCGCGACGAGGGCGGCGTAGCCTCGTAAAATTTTAGAATAAGGTAATAGTAACGTGACAGGAAAAAGAAAGACTACATAAACAATGAAAGCTAAAAAACTGAAGTGACCAATGGTGCTAACGGCAAGATAGCCCCAACCAATAAAGGTTTCAGGGTAACCCACACTACTGAGGTAACGGGCACCGACTATCATAGCTAAAAAGCCATTAAAGAAGGCAAACCAGTGACCCCAATTAACGAGGCGCGATACTTTATCGCGAGTCATTTGTTTTTTGCGCTCAACCATGCGGAGTTGTTTTCCTAATCCTATCTTTATCAAAGATATGCTTCAAAGCTAACATATCCTTGATAAATTAAAATACCTTTTAATATGGCTTAGTCAGCCTTTACTGATTGTGCCAATGCTTTTGCAAATTGTTCAGCAACCTGTTGACGAGATTCGCTAGGTACTTTGTTCTCTAGTAAATGTGAAACACAATTACCTAATACCATCAGACTTAAATCAGTCGGTGCTTGATGCTTGTTGAGTACTGCTAATAACTCAGTAATTAACGCTTCAACTTGGGTGTTGGTATATTTAGATTGGATAGCCATAATCAGAAAAGTTCAAAAAGTAATGAATTAGCCGCCTATTATATCGGATTTCATATTATCTTGCTGTAGTTTATTGTGGTGAAAATAGCGTCGAAATTTAGCAATTTAATGGCCTTGTTAAGTACAAATTGAAATAAATATAACGGTTGAGTTAACTAAAATTGGCACTTGAAGCTATTGGCATTTTTCGTAATATTTTTTGAGACTTTTTTAACGTGTCTGTTATGATATTCAGCGCTATTTCGCTTCCATATATTACAGATTCAGTTAGGGCTTATGAGCATCAATATCGAACAAGCAATTATCCACGAAATTTCCCAAGACAGTCAGGGTCAACTCAGTTGTCGTTTAAGACCACAACCTCTACTAAATAGCAGTGCTGTAGAAGCGATGCTAGAAGAGTTGCATCAAACCTATACGGGTAAAGCTGGTAAAGGCTTTGGCTTTTTTGGCACACACGGTGAAGATGGTGAAGCCAACCCTGCTTTTTCTGACGCATTAAATGAATATCGAAGCGGCGAACTAGGATTTGTTGAGTTTAGTAGTGCTGCAAGTAAGTTACTTCAGGAAGAACTTGCGAAATATGACTTTAGTCAAGGCGGCTTTTTGTTGATGTCTTGCTATACCAGCATGACAAGTGATTATTTATTCGTGGCATTGTTAAACGCAAAATCGTCAATGACGGTGTTAGATGATATGGAACTATCGCAAAACAACCATCTTGATTTAACGAATGTTCAGTTGGCAGCTCGAATTGATTTAACAGAATGGCAAGCAGATAAAGATTCACGTAAATATATTTCGTTTGTACGTGGTCGTGCGGGCCGTAAAGTGGCAGACTTTTTCTTGGATTTCATGGGCTGTGTTGAAGGCGTGAATACTAAGGCGCAGAATAAAACATTAATGCACGCAGTTGAAGACTTTGTCGCCAGTAGTGAATTGACTAAAGATGAGCGTCAACAATGTCGTGATAAAGTGTTTGATTACTGCAGTGAGCGTGCCGATGAAGGCGCTGATATCGAAGTAAAAGATTTGGCTGATGAATTGGCCGATTCTGGCATGGATTCGTTTTACGACTTTGCTTGTGGCGGCGCTTACGAGTTAGATGAGGAGTTTCCTGCTGATAAAGCCAGTTTACGCACCTTGAAGAAGTTTTCGGGTACTGGTGGTGGCGTTACATTGAGCTTTGATGGCGGCCATTTAGGTGAGAGAGTTATCTACGATCCTATTTCTGACACCATTCTTATTAAGGGTGTTCCAGCTAACTTGAAAGATCAGTTAGATCGCCGCCTTAAAGGTGAATAAAGAAACAATATTCAATTAAAGCGCCCATATGGGCGTTTTTTTTTGCATTTATTATATGCATTTAACGATTTCGGTACATATAAGAGCTAATTTAGGCATAAATACATTTAAAGATTTAAATTTGAATTTATTTAAGTACACTAGCCGACAAATTTAAACCTAATATTGATAGTTATGAAAATATAACTATGTGGGGGATACATGATTACTGCCTATGTTTATAAAAATCGCAAGTTAACTGTTCACGAACTGAATGTTCAAGACAGTATACCCGAACAAACATTATGGTTAGACATGTTCAAACCCAATGATGATGAAAGGGAATGGTTGAGTCGGTTTTCGGTCGAGGAAGTTCCCGACGAAGAAGACATCAACGAAATTGAAGCCTCGGCTCGTTTTTTCCAAAGTAAAGATGGATTGCATATTAATTCGTTATTCCCGCAACGTGTTGGCTCGGATGTGCGAGCGATTAACGTATCGTTTAACTTGAGAAAGGATTTCTTACTGACTATCCGTGAAGATGATGTCGGTTTGATCCGTTTATTACGCAACTATCTACGTCTTGGCCGTTTGGATGCCACCACGCCTCAAGGATTAATGCTAGAGCTGTTCCATCTAAAAGTGGATTACCTGTCTGATTTAATTGAAGACGTTTACTCTGTTCTTGATGATGTAAGCGAAAAAGTGTTTGATGATGAAGAGTTAGATGAAGTATTCAAAATGATCACGCTGCAAGAAGACTCAAACGGTAAAATCCGTCTAAGTTTGCTCGATACTCAGCGTTCATTACGATATATCCAACGTTACTACCGCGATCATTTATCTGAAGAAAATATCAAGGATATTCGTGAGATGTTGTCGGATATTGAGTCGTTAATGCCTCATAGCCAATTCATCTTTGATAAGTTGAATTTTTTGCTCGACGCAGCCATGGGCTTCAGTGGAATTCAGCAAACCAAGATTATTAAAATATTCTCGGTTGCCGCCGTGGTGTTTTTACCACCAACGGTAATTGCAAGTAGTTACGGAATGAACTTTGTTAATATGCCAGAGTTAGATTGGCGTTTTGGTTACCCAATGGCGATAGGATTGATGTTAGCTAGTGCCGGTGGTACATATTTATTCTTCAAGCGAAAAGGCTGGTTATAAAACCTATTTAAGTCCTTTGTTAATATTAAAAGCCATTAGTAACGTTAAGTTATTAATGGCTTTTTTGTATCTGTTAAATAGATTTTTATGCTTGTTTTAATAAGGATTACCCTTGGCCAATACCATAGCTTATGCGCTCTCTTGGGCTTAAATATTTTAGAATATTTTCGGGTAATGCTGATATCGGCAAACATCGTGCAATACTGATTTCTTCGCGTTCTAAGTCAATGATTGGTGCTTGTTCTTTTGGAACGAGTGCGTCGTATAGCATGATTTGAGGGTATAAAATCTTATTTATATTTACAGACATCACCATGCCAAATTGACCGCTTGAAAGCTCTACAACACTACCAGGTGGGTAAATACCAATGGTTTTGATTAAGGTGCCGACATATTCTTGATTGAGCTTATCTTTATAGTTTTTATAAATATAACCTAAAGAAGCATAAGGCGTTTTCGCTTTTGTAGTCTTAGTGCCGTTACACAAATCATCATACTCATTGACTACCGTGATAAGTTGGGAGTATTTATCTAACTCATCTCCTTTAAGTCCTTTGGGGTAGCCAGAACCGTCTAGAAACTCATGATGATTGGCTATCATGGGTTTAGCTTCTTCAGGAAAAGTATCGGCAATTTTAAGGAAGTTGAGACTCATTAAAGGGTGCTGCTTTATAAGGTTTTGTTCCGGTTTATTTAAAGGAGCTTGTTTATTCAGTACATTGCTAGGAATTTTAAGTTTGCCAATATCATGAAATAGGGCACCTAAGCCAATCTGCTCAATCTCTTCTCGTGACCAATTCAAGCTTTTTGCTAACATCATGCAAAGCACTGAGACATTCAGTGAATGGTGATATATTAAATCGCCAGGTTTGACATCACCCATAAGATGTAACACTAAATCATCAGAATTAAGCAGCATAGTGGTCATCGAGCTCACCATGTCTTTAGCATCGTTGACAGCATTTAATGGTCGACTACCGAGTTTTGAGATACTAGAACGCATAATTGATAATGAACGGTCAAACTGTTGCTCAGTCTTTTTAAGTCCTCTTCTAAGCTTCTTTTGCGTTTCAATTTGATCATGTTTGTACTGATCCATTTCAAGCTTGAGCTTATCGAGAGAAGCAGTATCTGTAAGTACTTCTTTTGCATCTTTAGCGGGTTTATCACGTAACTCAGTATCGCTTTTAGTGGGCACGAATAAAACGGTTTCGATACCTAAACTTTTAATTAAATCGATTTGAGACTGACTTTTAACCTTGAAACGACTAAATAGAAATGGGTGATCCTTCCAAGATACAGGCAAGCAAATAAAATTGCCGACTTGGATTTCATCGATTGAAACTTTTACTGTGTTTTTCATAGGTTAAAACAGGTACCTAAATTTATTTTTGTTATTATGTAGCTAACCATCTGTACTCATCCCTTTTGCTAATCGACAGTTTCCATGGCAGCATATTACCAAACAGATATAAAAAGTGCTTATTTAATATGGATTTTATTGAAGTCATACCAAATGCGTTAGATGAAGATTTATGCGATCGATTGATTGCCGCTTTTGAACAGCACCCAGGAGTCATTGAAGGTAAAACTGGTCAAGGTGTTGATAAGGCTAAAAAACATAGTTTTGATTTAACCTTAGACATTCATGCTGATTTAGCGCCGCTAAGAAATGAAATTTTACAATTAACGCTTAAGCATGCGGCTTCATACTTTACTCAATATTCGATGGCGTTAATGGGAGCGGTGTCAGTAGCTGTCGCTGATGAGCATGGTCAAGCAGTGACTTTACAACCCAACAATTTCGATGCTTTAGGTGCGCCTCGAGCAGAAGCGCTAACCAAGTATTTGTATCGAAGTGGCAATGTAAATTTGCAAAAATATCCTATGGGGCTAGGGGGCTACCCTCATTGGCATTCTGAGCATTTTCCGCAATCTGGTTCACATGAAGCTTTACATCGAGTACTACTTTATATGTTTTATTTAAACGATGTGGAAGAGGGTGGAGAGACGGAGTTTTTTTACCAACAGAAAAGCATTAAACCTAAAAAAGGGACCATGGTTATTGCCCCAGCGGGTTTCACTCACACCCATAAAGGTAATAAGCCAATCAGTGGTGATAAATATATCGCCACCTCTTGGATTATGTTTAATCGAGCAGAGCAGCTCTATGCACCATTAAACAGTAAATAGTGTTTATTGTTATTGAGGGGGATTTTGATAGTAAATTTAGCCCCTTCAAGCTCACTTTCGGTGATTGATAATAGACCATGGTAACTACTGACAATTTCGTTACACACAGCTAAACCGATGCCTTGACCTGGTGATTGGGTATCGGCGCGCACTCCTCGTTGAATGATGCGTGCTTTTAATGATTCATCAACGCCAGGTCCATCATCTTCAACACAAAGGATTGAATGCCCCTCACTATCAATTGTCGCAGTAACAATAACTTCACTAATACAAAGCCTGAATGCATTTTCCATTAGGTTGCCACACAGCTCCATTAAATCCCCTTTATTAATAGGAAAGTTAATATCAGAATCGATGTGACTGCTAAATTTGACGTTTTTTTCTTGATAAATCTTGAACAACATTTGCGACAATTGCTCAACCATAGGTTGAACCGGTGTTTGTTCTTGAACAAGCCCTTGACGACCGACTAAAGCGCGTTTTAATTGATATTTTACCAACTGATCCATCTGTCCCACTTGCTGCATGATTTTTTCACTGGCATCTGATTTTGACAACGTCGCGTCATCAGTTATTGCATGAACAGCGGCAAGGCGCGTTTTTAAACTATGGGCTAAGTCATTCATGGCATTCTGGTAACGCTCTTGTTGCGCACTCGATTGCGATAATAGTTGGTTTAATGCTTGAGTTACCCCTTCTAATTCTTGTGGGTAACCATCTGATAGTGACTTTTTGTTGCCGTCACCAATTGCTTGTAATTCACTTTTGAGCCTCGTCAGTGGGCGCATTCCCCAATAGGCTGCACTAATCAGTAATATAAATGCAAGTAACATGACGACGCCAAGACGCAAATAAGTCAACTTTTTAAAACGTTTAAAGTCGTTCTCTACGGTGTCAGCTTCTTTTAATACCACCATATTGTATTGGGTTTGATTGAGTTCAACGGGCAGTAAATAAGCAAAGTAGGAACGATTATCTGACATGTTTAGAAAGTAAGGGGGATTGGAGTCGACAATAGATTCAAATCGTTCACATATATTGGTTAACCCAGCATCGGTAGCGAGCGATGACGTCCATACGTCTGCAAAGTCTTGACTACAGCTGGCCATCATATAGCGTTTTTGCTTATTGTTTTCCATTAACCAATTATTATTGGCTGGAATAAGGTCGTGTTCACGCAGCTCAGCTGCAATTTGCGGCATTTCAGCGATAAGCTGAGCCGTTTCTTTATTGTAACTGTTTTGCGCATGAAGAATGGTTACTGACCATGCAAGGCCAAAGCCTACCAGTGCGATGATAGTTAACGAGGTAATAAACATCCTCGTGAGAAGGCGTTTTTTGGGCTTAAACCTTAGCTGCATGGTAGGTTAAATTTATATCCTTGACCGCGGATGGTAGCGATTGGGTTATCCATACCGCCTTTATTAAGTTTTTTTCGAATACGGCTGACCATGACTTCAATGGTATTCGGATCGCCTTCTTTGTCACCGTAAACGACATCAAGTAAACGTTGCTTGGCTACAACTTCATGGCAGTGACGCATGAGGTATTCAAGAATTAAATATTCAAATGCAGTAACTTCCATAACCTCAGCATTTAGCGTGACTTGTTTTGCCGCTAAATCTAATTGTAGTGGCCCACTACTTATGGTCGGTTTTACAAACCCAGCGCTCCGTCTTACCAAGGCGTCAAGTCGAGCAACTAACTCTTCTTTTTGGAATGGTTTGACTAAGTAATCATCTGCACCTGCATTTAATCCTTCAACCTTATCTTGCCAATTAACTCGGGCAGTTAGTATAAGGATAGGCGCTTTTACATCGGCATTACGGATATCTGATATGAGTGTCATACCGTCTTTATCAGGTAGGCCTAAATCAACAATAGCGATATCAATAGGGTAATTGGTTGCTTGATAAAACCCTTCTTTCGCAGTCAGTGCCACTTGTACTTGATTACCTAATTCAGATAATTGCACATTTAAGTGGTGGGATAAAATTGGGTCATCTTCTATTACCAAAATTCTCATAACAAATACTCTTTGGTGAAATCGTAATATTTCTTTGCATTAAATGATCGCTTAAGAAAAGTACAACGCGATAGGTATAGTGGCATCTTAGCCCGACGATACTTAACCTTAACTGACTGTAATCTGTAATTGTTTATCAGACAATAAGTTGATTGATTAAATTCGTTAAAATAGTGATTGAGACACCCATAAATATAATGCCTGTTATAGCATCAATGAGCAGGCTGCCTTTAGCCATTTTATGTTGTATCTGCGGTTTTGTAAGAATGATAGCAAGAAAACTAAACCAACAAAGGGAAAGCGTGAATAATAGACTTGCTGAAGCTACTTTTGTAGCTAGTGTAACCTGTGGTGTAACTAAAACAGTAAAGATTGTGATGAAAAAGATCAAAGCCTTAGGGTTAAGTAAATTTGTATAAAGCCCAATTTTGAATCCTTTAGCTGATGAAAATGTTAAATGTTCTAATTCGTTATTATTAGGTTGATTGGGGGCTTTGTCTTGGGTTTCATGCTCAAAAGATGATGGTTCACTGAAATTTTTTTCTTCGTTTTTAGTGTTTTTTTTGAATGATGATAATGCAGAAGATAAAGCACCAAATCCCATCCATGCAAGATAACAGGCCCCAATAATCTGCACTGCAAAATAGGCAAACTCAGATTGACGGATCATTAAGCTGATACCTAATAGTGAAAGTAGACTATGTATTAGTATGGCGAGGCTAATACCAAAGGCACACATTAATGCAATCCGCCGCGGTTGCTGTGTCGCTGTTTTGACTATGATAGCAAAGTCTGGTCCAGGGCTGATAAGAGCTAGGCTGTGTATAACAGCGAGAGTCGATAGAAGAGCAAAATCCATTTAAATTCCATTTGAGTATTTGTTAAACCAGGTTTTACATGAACGCATTTTTATCTGAAAACAGTTTATATGGTCATAGATTAACGATAAAAAAGGCAAGGTGTCTATTATATGAGCCTTAAACGAGTCATATACGAGCCAAATATGAGTTATTTGGTATTGATTGTTTTGTTTCTATTTTAAATAATAAAAAGGGCACCTTTAAGGCACCCTTTTCGTATGCAAAATCAAGCTTACTTTGTATGAAGTCAAAGCAAAAGTAAATTACTCATTAAGCGTTTTTAACTTGATCTTCAAAACTAGAGCCAACTTTACCTGCTTGAGAATCATTGAAAGTTTCTTCGCTGAACTCGCCTTCAGATTTCGCTATGACTACAGTCGCTACGGAATCACCTGTTACGTTTACCGCAGTTCTTATCATGTCGAGTAAACGGTCAACACCAATAATTAACGCGATGCCTTCAACTGGTAAGCCAACTTGGTTCAGTACCATCGCAAGCATAATTAAACCAACACCAGGAACACCAGCAGTACCAATAGACGCTAAGGTTGCCGTTACAACCACAGTGACATAATCCATTAAGCTTAATTCGATACCAAATACCTGTGCAATAAACACCGTCGCGACACCTTGCATAATCGCGGTGCCATCCATGTTGATGGTAGCACCCAAAGGCAAGGTAAATGAAGCGACTTTATTATCAGCGCCTAAACGGTGTTCACAGGTTTCAATGGTAACAGGTAGCGTTGCATTGGAACTTGCAGTACTGAATGCAAATAATTGCACGTCACGCATCTTGCGTAAAAACATAAACGGATTAAGACCAGTAAATGTTTTTAATAAGGTCGGGTAAACGACTAATGCTTGAACCAGCAGTACAAATATTACTAAGAAGAAATATTGAACAACACTGCCTAAGGTTTCTAATCCTAAGGTCAGACTTAATTTCGCCATGAGGGCAAACACACCATAAGGTGCAAGCTGCATGATTAAAGTTACCACGCGCATAATCACTTCGTTTAAGTCATTAAATAACGCTGATACTCGAGCGCCACGTTCGCCAATATGTGAAATTGCGAAACCAAAGATAACGGCAAAAATAATGATTTGCAGCATGTTACCTTGGCTCATTGCTTCAATTGGGTTAGTTGGCACAATGTTAATGACAACTTCAGACAGGCTAGGTGCATCTTTTGCGCTAAATTCCATTGCTGAGGATGCAAGGGACGCATTACCTGGATGGATAATAATAGCTAATGTTATAGCGACTGTCAGCGCAATAGCGGTAGTGAACATATAAAAAGCGATAGTTTTACCACCTAAACGACCCAGTTTGGAAGGGTCGCTCAATGAACTGGTTCCGCATACTAGTGATACAAACACTAATGGGACAACTAACATTTTTAAACTGGAGATAAATATCGTACCAACGACATGTAAAATGCCTTCGGTAATATAATCCTTAACGAATAAGCTTTCAGGAAATAAATTTCTCAAAATTAATCCGAGAAGAATACCCGTACCCATACCGATAAGTATTTTGCTTGTTAAACCAAGCTTACTATTTTTATTCAAAACCACTTCCTTCAATCTTTATCATCAATTTTTTGATGATTATTATTTTTTATCTTTTAAAGCGTAGCAGGAAAATAAATCATATGAAACGGCATAAAAGTTAAAGTTTTTAAGGAAAAATGCCGAAGAAAACATTAGAGTAACAAGAAAGTTACGATATTTTTATGTAATATCGACCAGTAAGTAACTATTATAAATCATAAGTACGATTTTAATGTAACAGGGAGACTGACAATGAGGTCAGCACAAAGACTATTTTTAGCGCTTTTAAGTTCGATTTTTCTTTTTGCTTGTAGTGGTGGGGGAAGTATTTCAGATGATGGAGGCGGGGGAACAGATCCTGTTGAAGTCATCAGTGTAGAATTAACATCATCTGTGGCTTCTGGTGAAAGTGTTGATGCAACAACAGGAACGTTGTTAACTGCCAAAGTAACGAGTTCAATAAACGGACTTGTATCTGGAGAACTAGTTTCATTCGAGTTAAGTGATGCTAGTTTAGGTTCATTTGATGTCTCGACCGCAACAGCTGTTACAAATTCTGAAGGCATAGCGACTATAAATTTATTTTCTGCAGAGATTGCTGGTTCTGGTTCTGTTACTGCGAGTATTGAATCAGGTGAATCTGACACTGTTGCATTTACAATGGCAGGTGATGGTGGTGAAGCAGGTGGTGGTGCTCAAGTTAGCCTCAAACTATATAATTCTGCGGGTGAAGAAGTTGATACTATTAGTACATTAGTACCAGGTGTATTGGTCGCGACTGTAACAGGTATAAATAAACCTACAATCGTTTCTTTTGCATCTGAAATCGGTGACTTGCCTATCACTACAGCTGTAACAAATGATGACAATACTGCATCTGTTGATATTTATGCAGGAAGCTCATTGGGTGCAGGTACAGTAACGGCTTCCCTTTCAACAGGAGAGAAAGGTGAAGTTATTGTCGTTGTTGGTGCTACTAATGTAGAAATGGGTAGCGGTTCGCCATTTGAGCAAGGCGTTGCTGAAGTCAGTACAGATGAATTATCAGCAGGTGGTACTGCAACGGTCAGTGTTCTGATTCAAGATGAAGATGGTAACCCTTTTACTCAACCTATTGATGTTAACTTTTCGTCAACTTGTGCAACTAAAAACCCTGCACAAGCTCAATTAAGCTCGCCTGTTTCATCATCTAATGGTATCGCTACTTCAACATATTTAGCACAAGGTTGTGTTGGTGAGGATCAAATCAATGTAACCGCTAATGCTGGTGGCATTAGCTTATCAGCTGTTGCGACGATTAATGTTCTTCAAGCTGATATTGGCAGTATTGTATTTGTTTCTGCTGAGCCTGAAAATATTGGAATACTAGGAACAGGTGGCATAGAGTCGTCAGTTGTTAAATTCCAAGTACTAGATAAAAATAGTAATGTCGTTGCGAACCAAGCTGTAGATTTTTCTTTAAATACTGTTGTAGGTGGAATTTCGATCGATCCTATTACGGCAACAACAAACAATGAAGGTATTGTTCAAACCGTAGTGACAACGGGTACAGTTGCAACTTCTGTACGTGTAACAGGAACAATTCAAGGTTCTTCTCCAGTTATATCTAGCCAATCTAGCCAACTAGTTGTATCTACAGGTATACCTGATCAGGACAGTTTTTCTCTATCTGCAACTGTTTTGAATGCTGAAGGATGGGATGAAGATGGCACTACAGTAGAGGTGACAGCTCGCATGGCTGATGCCTTTAACAACCCTGTACCTGATGGCACGACTGTTTCATTTACTACTGAAGGTGGTTCGATTGAAGACGCTTGTCAAACCATTGGTGGTACTTGTACGGTGACTTGGACATCTCAGTTACCTCGCCCTGAAGGCCAAAGTTTCTATGATGCTTTGGGTAATCAAATTCTAAGTCCAGTTCAAAGTCAAAAATGTTATAAGTTAACTGATAAGTCAGAAGACCCGACCTGTGAAGAAGATAATATTGTTTACGGTAACAATTATGGTCAACCTTATGGCGGCCGCGCAACAATTACTGCGACCGCTATTGGCGAAGAGTCTTTTCCTGATTTAAATGGTAATGGTCGCTTTGATGCTGACGAAATGAATGAGTTTTTAACTGGTAAAGATGTAACTGGTGAAAAATTTGATTTAGATGATGCATTTAATGATTACAATGAAGATACCGTATTTAATCCACAGGCTGATGATGCAATGAAAGGCCTAGATGGTGGTGCGCTTGAAGAGTTAATTGACTTTAATGTTAATGGTGTTTTTGATACAGCTGATGGCTTATATAATGGTGTTTTGTGTTCAGATCCGGTCCATGCAGGCTGTGCTGATGGCGTAACAGACTCTAAGTCTTTATTTGTGAGACGCAGCCTTGAACTTGTGATGTCTGGTAGTACTGCATTTGCGACTTTACCATCAGAGATTTTAATTGTTGATGACAGTGTTCATGATGGCAATAGTCCAATAGTGATTACAGGTAAGGGACCTGCGACAGTTTACTTTGCCTTATCAGATCTTCATAACCAGCAATTACCCGCTGGAACAACTGTCACTTTTGCTGCTTCTGCTGGTTCAGTTACGAGTCCTAGTATTTTTACTTGGCCTAGCTCAAACCATAATGGTGGTAGAAATTTTGCCATATCACTAAAAGGCGCTGATGAACCAGATTCTGGTACCTTTTCGGTTATTACTGAAACACCTAATGGCGTTGTAACACCTGTTTTAGATATTCAAATTATCATTCTTTAGTTTAGAGTTGATACAGACAAAAATGCCGCTCATTGAGCGGCATTTTTTATGTCATTATTCAAACTATGTATTATTTTTGGAACTGATAAACACTGCCAAGTTTTAATATCTGTGTTAATTCATCTAATGCGGTACGAGATTCTATAATAAGTTGTGGGTCAGCTAAGTCTTTAACTTCTAGACGGTCGCGATAATGTTTCTCAACCCAGTTATTTAATTTATTAAATAATGCATCGTTCATTAATGTGTTTTGATTGACGGCAGATATTTCTAATTCACTCATTGCTACGCGTAATCTTAAACATGCTGGTCCACCACCATTTTGCATGCTTTGCTTCACGTCATAATATTGGACCTGCTTAATTGGGGTTCCTAAGGTGACTAACTCATTCAAATACGCGTGCACAGCAGGGTTTTCTTGGCAATTGGTTGGGGCAATAATTGCCATTTCGCCATTTGGCAAGGTAATAATTTGCGTGTTAAATAAATAACTTTTTACGGCATCATTTATAGATACTTGTTCAGTTGAAACTTTTACGAAATGAACATCAGTATTCATTTTTTTACGTATTTCATCAAACTTAACATCAGTATTTAAAAATGCTTGTTCATGGTAAAAAAGAACATTTTGGTTGCCTACTGAAATCACATCATTATGAAAAACACCTTGGTCAATAACGTGAGGGTTTTGCTGCATGAATACACAACTTTCTTCATCTAGTTGATGCAGGCGAGCTACAGCTTGTGATGCTTCAAGTGTTTGTCTTGCAGGGAATTTAACCGGTTTTACCGCATTAGGATTTGTGGACTCTTGGCCATATACAAATAACTCAACCCCTGAATGACCGTAATCATTACACAGACGAGTATGATTTGCAGCTCCTTCGTCACCGAAGCTTGCGTGCTCAGGTAAATGTTGATGATGCTTAAAAAAACGTTCATCTTTAAAAGTTGCTTTTAGAATATTACTTGTTGTAACAGGTTCAATGCTGCGATGAAGCTTATCAACGAGATTTGCTGGAGTGAAATGCACTTTACCGTCTCGGGTATCGGCACTAGGTGAAACAGTTGCGGCGTTTGCTGTCCACATAGAAGATGCACTGCAACATGCGTTGAGTAATGCAGGTGCTTGCTTAGCTGCTTGATTTAGCACTTCTGCATCAGAGCCAGAGAATCCCATGCGTCGAAGCGAATAGATATCAGGACGTTCTTGAGGTGCTAAAACACCTTGCACCATACCTAAATCAGCTAATGATTTAGCTTTTAATAAGCCTTGTTTTGCCGCTGCCTTAGGATCTGATGCTTGCGCTGCGTTACTATAAGAGGCTACATTACCAAAAGATAAACCTGCATAGTTGTGCGTTGGTCCGACTAGTCCGTCAAAGTTCGCTTCGTAGTGCTTCATTTATTATCCTTAAAATATTTATTATTGTAATTATCGCGTGATTTGCTGATAGCTACAGCAAGAATATTGCCAGTATACTGATGAAATAGGGGTTAACAAGCAGTGACAATTGTCTCAAAAAATGAAAAAGTGACTAAACATGCACAAGTTTTACTTGCTAGACCCTAAATAATGAAATATTACTTTTTATTAACGCAATATTATTTTTTCTCCTTTTTTATAATTGATTAAAAAATGGCTCGCTGGACACATATTAGAGTTATTTACTTGAAACATTCGTCTCAACACTCTATATATGGAACCAATTTATATCTATCAGAGACTTTTTGGCGCAAATAAAACTATGGGTAAATCGCTAGTTATTGTCGAATCGCCGGCCAAAGCCAAGACTATTAATAAATACCTTGGTAAAGAATTTATCGTTAAATCGAGTGTAGGTCACATCCGTGATTTGCCTACATCATCATCGCCTGACAGCAAAGTGGCAACCAAAACGCCAGCTGAAGTCAGGAAAATGTCGCCTGAAGAAAAAGCCAAATATAAGCAGCAACGTGATAAACGTGCGCTAGTGGCTCGTATGGGGATTAACCCTGAAAAAGGCTGGGACGCCAAATATCAAATTTTGCCTGGCAAAGAAAAAGTCGTTAAAGAATTAAAAGCCCTTGCAGAAAAAGCTGACCATATCTATCTCGCAACCGATTTGGATAGAGAGGGAGAGGCGATTGCATGGCACTTACAAGAAATCATTGGTGGCGATGAATCTCGTTACCAACGTGTTGTTTTTAACGAGATTACTAAATCAGCGATTCAAGATGCATTCAGTGAACCTTCTGCTCTTGACACCAATATGGTTAATGCCCAACAAGCACGTCGTTTCCTCGATCGTGTTGTAGGCTTTATGGTCTCCCCGCTACTTTGGAAAAAAGTGGCTCGTGGTTTGTCAGCTGGTCGAGTTCAATCGGTAGCTGTTCGATTAGTCGTTGAACGTGAAGGCGAGATTAAAGCATTTGTTCCTGAAGAGTTTTGGGATGTCCATGCGGATTTAGCAACATCTCAAGCTCAGAAGCTTAAAATGCAAGTGGCTAAATTCCAGTCGGCCGCTTTTAGTCCAATCAATGAAGCGCAAGCGCAAGTTGCTTTGGATGCGCTAAAAGGTGCTAAGTTTGTTGTTACAGGTCGTGATGACAAAGCCACGTCAAGCAAACCATCTGCGCCGTATATAACGTCGACATTACAGCAAGCCGCGAGTACTCGTCTTGGTTTTGGTGTTAAAAAGACCATGATGATGGCACAGCGATTATATGAAGCTGGTCATATTACCTATATGCGTACCGACTCAACGAACTTGAGTAAAGAAGCGGTTGATGGTGTACGAGATATGATTGCCAATGATTACGGCAACAAGTATTTACCTGAACAACCTATTCGTTATGGTAGTAAAGAAGGCGCTCAAGAGGCGCATGAGGCTATCAGACCGTCTAATGTGATAGTTCAGTCTGCATCCTTAACAGATATGGAAAGAGACGCTCAGCGTCTTTATGAGCTTATTTGGCGCCAATTTGTAGCATGTCAGATGACTCCAGCTAAATATGATGCAACTCGTTTAACGGTCACTGCGGGTGATTACGAGTTAAAAGCCAGTGGTCGTACATTGAGATTTGATGGTTGGACAAAAGTGCAACCGCCAATGGGTAAAAAGAACGAAGAAGATAATACGTTACCAGTAGTTGCTAAAGGGGATGTATTAGATCTTAAGGACTTATTACCTAAACAACACTTCACAAAGCCGCCTGCACGCTTTAGTGAAGCATCATTAGTAAAAGAACTTGAAAAACGTGGCATTGGTCGCCCATCGACTTATGCGACGATTATTTCTACCATTCAAGATCGTGGTTACGTTAAAGTTGAAAACCGTCGCTTCTTTGCTGAAAAAATGGGTGAAATAGTTAGCGACCGTTTAGTCGAAAGCTTCAGTGACATCATGAACTTTGATTTTACCGCCAGCATGGAGCAAACGCTCGATGATGTTGCCCAAGGTAAGTTAGAGTGGAAAAAAGTGCTTGATGGGTTTTATGCTGAATTAACTAAACAGCTTAAACAAGCTGAACTCGATCCTGAAGAAGGCGGTATGCGCCTTAATGAGATGGTACTTGCTGAAGATATTAAGTGTCCAACTTGTGGTCGCCCTATGGGAATTCGCACTGGTACAACAGGTGTATTCCTAGGTTGTTCAGGCTATGCTTTACCGCCAAAAGAGCGCTGTAAAACCACCATGAATTTAACACCTGGTGAAGAAGCCGTTAGCGATAATGAAGATGCTGAAACGGATGCATTACGCGCTAAACATCGCTGTGGTAAATGTGGCACAGCGATGGACAGCTATTTAATTGACGAAGGCCGTAAATTGCATGTTTGTGGTAATAACCCAACGTGTGACGGTTATGAAATCGAAGCGGGACAATTCAAAATTAAAGGCTATGAAGGGCCGATCATAGAGTGCGATAAATGCGGCAATGATATGGAACTTAAAAATGGCCGATTTGGTAAGTATTTTGGTTGTACAAATACCGAGTGTAAGAATACCCGTAAACTGCTGAAAAGTGGTGAAGCGGCGCCACCAAAAGAAGACCCTATATTCTTACCTGATTTAAAATGTACTAAATCAGATGCGCACTTTGTTTTACGTGATGGTGCTGCTGGTATTTTCCTTGCGGCAAGTACTTTCCCTAAATCTCGGGAAACACGTGCGCCATTAGTTGAAGAGTTGGTTCGCTATCGTGAACAACTTTGGCCTAAATATCAGTTTTTGGCTGATGCGCCAGTCACTGATGATGACGGTAATAAAGCTGCCGTTAAGTTTAGCCGCAAAACGAAAGAGCAATACGTTGCTACTGAAGTGGATGGCAAAGCGACTGGGTGGACATCTAAGTTTATTGGTGGCAAGTGGGTGAGTGAATCTACCAAGAAAAAGCCAGCTAAAAAAGCAGTCAAGAAAAAAGCTTCATAGCTAAGGCGTTAATCGCTCAGCTTGTTTCAATCGCTTTTATATAAATGGAACCTTCGGGTTCCATTTTTTTGTGAGCAGCAACCACAGCTTATGGTTAAATATTAAATGAATACCTTAGAACAAGGAGATTTGTTCCCGCTTAGGAACATATTAAAGCCTTGAAAGTCAGTTATTTCATCGTTTTTAAGTCAACTAGGGTTAGTTTTAAATGAGGGGGAGGTAGGCTTGGTAATAGGGTATGTTGTGAGTCACTCTATATTAACGTAGTGGTTAGTATTAATAACATGCAGATATAAAAAAAGCCCCTGGCGAGGCTTTAAATAGGGGCGGTGGATTTATTATCTCATCAACTACTTTGTTATCTCACCAACTACTTACCATTTTTTCTTTGGCTGGAATAACATGTCAATATCATCTTCGTCATTCTTAGGTGTATTGACCGTTTCTGGAGTGACTTGTTTTTGCTGCGAATTTATTTCTTCTAATAGCTCTTTTGCTTCATCCACTTTACGACTAATGAATGGGTCGTTTGGTGTTTTGGCTTTAATCGCTTGTAGGGTTGCCAGCGCTTTAGAAACCATTTGTTTTGAAGAGCCAAATTGCTTTAGCGAATTAGAAGCTCTTGCTCTTGATAGCATTGATTCGACATTAATGCGAAGCTGATAGCTGTCTATTCGGTTCTCTGCATCAGTAAATACCTGGGGTTCAAGTTTACCTTTGTTATTTTCAGCTCTCACAATCGCTTTTAATTTTTTCAGCATCTGCACCAATTCTAAAATTTGTTTGTCATTATCAGGCAGACGGAAATTTTCAATTGCCAGCGCTTGAGAAGGGCTAGCACTTAATGTGGTTATTTGAGCTTGAATATCAGATAGACGACGCTGATAGTCAAGTTGCTGCGGCTGATTTTCCAGATGTGTTAGCGAGACTTCTAAGGCTTCATTAATACGTTTATAGAGCACAAGGATTACACTGCTAGGAAAAGAAGCGAGCCCAGTATTTGATAATACGGTTTCTGTTTCATCAATAATGGCACGTTGGCGTTTAAGCTCCATTCTTCGTTCAGCTTCAGCGCGTTCTTTTTGTTGCTGAATGACGCTAATCCCGATAATGAGGATAAATAGTGCGCCTAGAAGGATCAATACCAAAGTAAAGGTCATATGGTTTCCGTTCAATTGTGTGAAAGCAGAGTGGCTGGTTACCACTTTTATTTAATTAATTGATTATATCTTAGCGCATGTCATCGCTTGTGTCGTACAAAAAGTCATTCAATCTGTTGATAATTGCGAGATGTGTCGACTCTGTGAGCAAGGGTAACATTACAGGCTGAGAACATGCAAAATTCTCAATCTCGTTATTACTATTTGCATTAATAAACTAGATGGACTATAACATTTAGCTATAACAGTGTGTTGGTTTGTATCAATGTTGTTTAGTCTCAGATCAGAGTGAAGGTCGTATTATGAAGTTACAGCAATTAAGATATATCGCAGAAGTGGTGAAGCATAATTTAAATGTATCAGCGACAGCTGAAGACCTTTATACCTCGCAACCTGGGATAAGCAAACAAGTTCGTATGTTAGAAGATGAACTTGGTATTCAGATATTCGGACGTAGTGGTAAACATTTAACCCACGTCACACCTGCTGGGCAGCTAGTGATTGATATCTCAAATGATATCCTAGGAAAAGTCGAGAGTATCAAAAAGGTTTCTGAAGAGTACACACAACCGAATCAAGGTGAGCTCAACATTGCGACAACTGATACTCAAGCCCGTTACGCGTTGCCGCAAGTGATTAAACCTTTCATTAAGCGCTACCCAAAAGTTAATCTCCACATGCATCAAGGCACGCCATCTCAGATCAGTGAGCAGGCAGCAAGAGGTGATGCGGATTTCGCCATTGCGACCGAAGCAATGCATTTATACTCAGATTTAATTATGTTGCCTTGCTATCATTGGAATCGTTCGATTGTAGTAACGCGTGATCATCCTTTGGCTAATCGTAAAACACTTTCAATAGAAGATTTAGCAGAGTTTCCTTTAGTCACTTATGTGTTTGGTTTCGATAAAGCCTCTGAGATTGAAAAGTCGTTTAAACGAGCTGAACTAGAGCCAAGAGTCGTATTCAGTGCCACCAGTGCTGATGTATTAAAAACCTATGTGAGGCTTGGCTTAGGCGTAGGGGTGATTGCTTCTATGGCGATTGATCCCGTGATAGATAAAGATTTAGTTGCTATTGATGCGAGACACCTATTTGCCCATAGTACGACTAAAATAGGTTTTAGACGTGGGAGTTTTTTACGAAGCTACATGTATGACTTTATGTATAACTTCGCGCCTCATTTAACCCGAGATGTTGTTGAAAAAGCTGTAGCATTGAGAGATCAGCAATTAATTGATGAGATGTTCGCAGGAATGGAGTTGCCAGTGAGGTAATGATATTTGCCATAAAAAAAATCTCGCAATAGCGAGATTTTTTTATGGCATCTTGATGCAAGTACAGGGTTAATCAGGCGCGTATCCATGAAGGCCAATTTTCTCACCATCAAGGAAAGCGCAGTTTTCATGCATTGTTAACCGCTTTAAGCTAAACCATTTAACGACTAACGGATAAATGGCATGTTCTTGTTCATGTACTCGACTAGATAATGTTTCAACAGTATCTTCATCATATACAGGTACCTTAGCTTGTAATATCACAGGGCCAGCATCAAGTTCTGGTATCACAAAGTGAACACTCGCGCCGTGCTCAGTATCTTTCGCATCAATCGCTCTTTGATGCGTATGTAAACCAGCATATTTAGGCAATAATGAAGGATGGATATTAATCATTTTACCTAAATACTGGCTAACAAACTCATCTGATAAGATCCGCATGAAACCAGCAAGTACAATTAAGTCAGGCTGATAACGCTCAATAACAGTTTGCAAGCGTAAGTCATATTGCTGACGCGATTCATCTTTACGGGCTATAACGCAACTAGTATCAATTTCACTATGGTGAGCTCGAACTAAACCGTAAGCATCGGCTTTATTACTAATAACACCGACGACTTCAGCATTGACGTTATCATCACAACCATCAATGATGGCTTGTAAGTTACTTCCATTGCCTGAAATAAGAACAAGAACGCGACAGCATTCAGACATTTAATTAATCTCCACTTGCTCTTCGTCACCTTGACGATTAGCAATTTCACCGATTAACCATGCATTTTCGCCTTCTGCTTTAAGTAACGCTAAAGCTGATTCAACTTTTTCTGCAGGAAGAGCGATAATCATACCCACACCACAGTTAAAGGTACGGTACATTTCAAATTGTTCAATGTTGCCGTTTTCCATTAACCAGTCAAAAACGACAGGCCATTGCCATGAGTCACCTTTAACAACGGCTTTGCAGTTATCTGGCAATACGCGTGGGATATTTTCCCAGAAACCACCACCAGTAATGTGTGCCATTGCATGAACTTCAGTTTGCTCAAGCAATTTCAGTAATGGCTTAACATAGATTTTAGTTGGTTCTAATAAGTGCTCGATAAGTGGCTTACCGGCTAGATCTTGCTGCGGATCGGCTTTGCTCACTTCTAATACTTTACGTATTAACGAGTAGCCATTTGAATGAGGCCCTGTTGAACCTAGTGCAATAAGTGCATCGCCAGATTGTACTTTTGTACCATCGATGATTGCTTCTTTTTCAGCAACACCAACACAGAAACCTGCTAAGTCGTAGTCTTCTCCTTCGTACATGCCTGGCATTTCAGCCGTTTCACCACCAATTAACGCACAACCAGATTGATGACAACCTTCAGCAATACCATTGACAACAGAAGTCGCTGTTTCAACGTCGAGCTTACCTGTAGCGTAGTAATCGAGGAAGAATAAAGGCTCTGCACCAGATACGATTAAATCATTGACACACATAGCAACTAAATCAATACCAACAGTGTCATGCTTTTTATAATCAATCGCTAAACGTAATTTAGTACCAACACCATCAGTGCCGGAAACCAGTACAGGGTGCTTGTATTTAGTCGGTAGTTCGCATAATGCGCCAAAACCGCCTAAATTGCCCATGACTTCAGGACGATGAGTGCGTTTAACCGCAGTTTTAATGTTGTCTACTAATGCATTACCAGCATCGATATCAACGCCAGCGTCTTTGTAACTAAGTGGTGTAGGAGTGCTCACGGAGGATCCTCTAGGGTACATCGTTTTATGGGATTTTATGCGGCGGTATTCTATCAGCTTGTGAATGCCGTCGAAAGTCATCATTTGGATTTATACGTTTATGAAAACAGTTTTCTGTAATGGTTTTAGCTGGTTATCGTGAGATTGTTTGCAATTATGAAACTTTATGTTTTATATCGAGGATAAATAAACTAAGATTTGAACAATTTGCAAAAAATATCTCATCACTAGGAGTGCAAAATGAAAGTCGTTGAAGTAAAACATCCGTTAATTCGTCACAAAGTGGGTTTAATGCGCGAAGCTGACATTAGTACTAAACGTTTTCGTGAGCTGGCAACGGAAGTGGGTAGTTTATTAACTTACGAAGCTACTGCGGATTTTGAAACTGAAACAGTTACGATTAATGGTTGGAATGGCCCTGTTGAGATAGAACAAATTAAAGGTAAAAAGGTCACGGTTGTACCAATTCTAAGAGCTGGACTTGGCATGATGGACGGCGTGCTAGAGCATATGCCCAGTGCCAAAATCTCTGTGGTAGGGATTTACCGCGATGAAGAGACGTTAGAGCCGGTTCCTTACTTTGATAAACTTGTTAGTAATGTAGATGAGCGTGTTGCGATTGTTGTTGACCCGATGCTTGCAACAGGCGGCTCGATGATTGCGACTATCGATTTACTTAAGAAACGTGGTTGTGTTTCGATTAAAGCACTTGTATTGGTTGCTGCGCCAGAAGGGATTAAAGCATTAGAAGCTGCGCATCCAGATATTGAGTTATTTACTGCATCTATTGATGATTGTTTGAATGAACAAGGTTACATTTTACCTGGTTTAGGTGATGCTGGAGATAAGATTTTCGGTACTAAATAATCAAAGAGTCATTTGATGTGTTGTAAAAAGGGAGCCATTGGCTCCCTTTTTTGTATTTATATTTTATCTACTACAATACCATTGCAGCAATCCAGCCAAAGGCGATCAAGGGAATGTTGTAGTGAATAAACGTCGGAATAACACTGTCACGAATATGATCGTGTTGACCATCCGCATTTAAGCCAGCGGTAGGGCCTAATGTAGAGTCTGAAGCTGGTGAACCCGCATCTCCCAATGCGGCAGCAGTGCCAACTAATGCAATCGTGGCAGCAACAGAAAATCCAAATGTTAATGCTAGTGGCACATAAATCGTGGCGATGATAGGGATGGTTGAGAATGAAGAACCAATACCCATAGTAATTAACAAGCCTACTACTAACATCAATAATGCAGCTAATGCTTTATTATCTCCAATAATGTCACCAAGCGAAGCAACAAGAGTGCTCACTTCACCCGTTGATTTTACGACTGCAGCAAAGCCTGCAGCTGCAATCATAATAAAACCAATGTTGGCCATCATTAGCACACCTTGATTAAACATGTCTTGTCTAACGTCAGGTTTGATAATTCCAGAGAAACGAAAAATGATAAAACCTGTTAAGGCACCGAAAATCATTGAGTCAGTTTGGAGTTGCACAACCAGTGTTGCAACTATCGCTACTAACGATATTAAAATGGTTTTCTTATTAATACTGATTTCTTCTTGCTCAACAGTAATATCTTTTGCTTCGTATATTCTTGGTTTTCGATAAGTGATGAATACCGCAGTCAATAAACCAGCAATCATTCCGAGTGCCGGCAGTAGCATAGCTGCAGGGATCTGTTCTTTTACGGCTTCTAGGCCATTATTGTTTAAATTGGCTAATAGTATGTCATTTAAAAATATGCCACCAAAACCAATTGGTAGAATCATATAGGTCGTCACTAAACCAAATGTGATAATACAAGCGACAAGGCGTCTATCAATTTGCAGTTTACTAAGCACATGAAGTAGCGGCGGGATAAGGATCGGGATAAAGGCAATATGAATCGGCAAAATATTTTGCGAGCTAATCGCCATTAATAAAATTGAGGCAAGTAATAACCAACGAACGACCAAAGTATTGGTGCTGTTAGGCTCTTTACCTACTTTTTTAATAATATTATGCGAAATAAGGGTCGTTAAACCAGAATGCGATAACGCGGCAGCAAAAGCCCCTAGCAAAGCATAACTCAAGGCTATTTGCGCTCCGCCTCCTAAGCCGTCATTAAAGGCTCCTATTGTTTGGTGAATATCAAGTCCACCAACTAAACCCGCTACCAAGGCGCTAACCGTTAGTGCAATAACAACATTCACACGCATGAGACTTAATGCAAGCATTAAGGTGACAGCAATTACGACTGCATTCATATTTAAGTTTTCTTATTTAATTTTTATTTAGATAGACATAGTGCAATCATTCTTGTCTGTATAAAACCTCATGTCCAGTTTATCTCGGTTGAGTTTACGAAAACTGAATGCTTGTAAGTAGGGTTTATCATTGATGTAACAAGGCGTGTAAGGATGTTGAAAATTTTTTTAGGAATAAAAAAGGATTGATATGGAGTATTTTTCATCAAGTAAACCATATTTCATCTTAAAAGGCTTATGTCTTTATTCAATTAGCGGTAAGGTATAGCGCAATTATCCTACATTCGTCGTGTTAATCGTTAACACGTATGTGAGCTATCTCGCATATTGTATTTGTTTGGGTATAATGCTTATCAGTTTTAAACAGGTATTGTGTTAATTTTTTTCAATCCATAGATGGAGATTTAAAATGAGCGTATTAGTAGGCCGTCCGGCCCCAGATTTTACTGCCGCAGCGGTTCTTGGTACTGGTGAAATCGTTGATAGTTTCAATCTATCTACCGCGATTAAAGGTAAGCCAGCAGTTGTTTTCTTTTACCCGCTAGACTTCACTTTTGTTTGTCCTTCAGAGCTGATTGCTTTTGATCACCGCATTGAAGAGTTCACTAAACGTGGTGTTGAAGTTATCGGTGTTTCAATCGATTCTCAATTCTCTCATCACGCTTGGAGAAAAACTGCCGTTGAAAAAGGCGGTATCGGTGAAGTTAACTACACATTAGTAGCTGACGTAAAACATGAAATCTGTAAAGCATATGACGTTGAGCATCCAGAAGCTGGTGTTGCTTTCCGTGCATCATTCCTAATTGACAAAGAAGGTCAAGTTCGTCACCAAGTGGTTAACGACTTACCACTAGGTCGTAATGTTGATGAAATGCTACGTATGATTGACGCATTACAATTCCACGAAGAGCACGGTGAAGTATGTCCTGCTGGTTGGGAAAAAGGCGACAAAGGCATGACTGCAACAACTGAAGGTGTTGCTTCTTACCTAAAAGATAACTCTGACAAGCTTTAATATTCGTTTGTTAGACATAAAAAAAGCTGCCTCGGCAGCTTTTTTATTTATATCAATCAGCTTTCTGATGTTTCTTTAATTGATTCTTCTTCGTGCTCTTCGCTTACCATTGGCCAGCCGCCTAAAGTCTTCCATTTATTGACGATGTAGCAAAATAATTCAGCAGTACGCTCTGTATCGTACAAGGCTGAATGAGCCTCTTTATTGTCAAATTCAATTCCTGCCATTTTACAGGCCTTTGCCAACACTGTATGACCAATTGCAAGTCCAGCAAGCGTGGCGGTATCGAAAGTCGCAAACGGGTGGAAAGGTGAGCGTTTTAAATCGTTTCGTTCTATGGCTTTATTAACAAAGCCAATATCAAATGCAGCATTATGGGCCACAATAATACAGCGATGACAATCAGCGGCTTTCTGCGCTTTTTTGACATGCTTAAATATTTCTAGAAAAGCTTGCTTCTCTTCAACGGCTCCACGCAGTGGATTTGTTGGATCAATGCCATTAAAAGCAAGTGCTTCGGGTTCTAGGTTAGCGCCTTCAAATGGTTCAATATGAAAGTGAAGTGTTTTATCTAGTTCGATAAAACCATCATCATTCATTTTAAGGGTGGTAACCGCTATTTCTAGCAACGCATCAGTGGCGGCATTAAATCCAGCTGTTTCAACATCAATAACAACAGGGAAGTAGCCTCTAAAACGGTGTTTGAATTTATTTGCGTCGCAGATATCGCTCATTAAAAACCTCTTTCTTTATTATGGTGGCTATTATGCTAAAAGAGAGAGCCAGTGTCATGTGTGAATGAGTAAATTCTACGCTAAAGAAACATAAAACGATGCCGATAGAGTATTGTGACTAGCAAACAGGGTGTTTTTTATGTGGCGTAAGGCAATTCTAGTATCAAGCTTTTGTTTAGTAAGTTCTGCACAAGCAGACTTACAGCATTATGTTGCATCATTAGATAACTCTATGTGGCGCATTAGTGAAAACAGCCCAATTGAATGCCGTTTAGAACATGATATCCCTGATTATGGCAAAGCTATTTTTACTAGCAAAGCAGGTAAAGATTTAAACCTTAATTTTACCTTAGATATGTGGAACAAGCCCGATCAAGTGACTAATGCTGAGTTAATTAGTAAAGCACCTCAGTGGCGTCCTGGCGTAAATGAAAAAGCGATCACTAAACTTAAATATCAAAAACAATTTAATGGTGAAGTCCCAAAGAAAGCGGCTTGGTCAATGTTGTCAGAATTAAGTAAAGGCATGCAACCGACTTTTTACTACGCAGATTGGTATAATCAATCTGACAAAGTTGCTGTAGGCTTATCTTCGGCAAATTTTGGTGGTGAGTACCGTCAGTTTCGTTCTTGTTTAGCGACGCTGTTACCTTACGGTTTTGATGATATAGCGTTTACCGTGCTCAATTATGAAGAGGGTGGAACTAATTTAACCCGTTTTTCAAAACAGCAACTGAAACGTGTTCAAGAGTATTTATCCTATGATTCTGATGTAGAGTTAGTGTTTGTTGATGCTTATACTGACAGTTATGGTGGTCGTTCTGTGAATCAAAGGGTGTCACAGCGTCGTGCAGACACAGTTGCTGATCTTCTTGTTGCAAGTGGCATTGAAGAAAGTCGTATTCATAAGACGGGTCATGGTGAACGTCGTCATGTTGCATCTAACGATCTTGTTGAAGAAAGAGCACGTAACCGCCGAGTAGTGATCAAAATCTCCAAAAGCATTTAAATTTCAATTTCTGCCTATCACGACTCTAGCAGCCCCAATCTCTTTCAAGGCTTAACTCAGCGTTAAGCCTTTTTAGTTTTCTAAGCCATTGATTGAACAACATGATGGCAGCACCACAAAGTAAGTTGCATTTTAATGAACTGAGACTCATTAGAATAAAGTCGATGATAAATTTAAGGTAAAAAAAAGCCCACTTAAAAAAAGTGGGCCAAACAATTTGTATTCACAAATTCAAGGAAGGAAGTCAAGCATAAGAACCAGGGATAAGTTGAGGTATTGGGGTACATCAACTAGGAGTTCTTGGTTTTCAATAACTAAATAAGCTATGTCCTGAAAACAAGATGAATTTTAGAGAGTTTACTCTAAGGTGACAAACTAGAAAAATTACAGCTTCAGATTAGTATTTCTAATCCATTACAATGTCGTTAAATTTTTACTAATCACAATAATTAAACCAGAATACCTAAAATGGCCGTTTATATTCATTCGTTATGCATATTTAATTGTTTTTGTGCTTATTTCAATTGATGTATAAATGTTAAATTTACAATTCTACTAACAATACAAAATAATTTAATAATAAGAAATACTGCTTAATTCCCTTGTTAATAGGGTTTTTAGTGCTTTGGTAAGGGATAGGGAAATCGTATCTTTAGTGACTAGCTAGAATTGATGTTTTCGTTAATCTTTTTATAATTTTTTGCTATACAGGAAACAAAGTTGAGGTTGCTCTGTATGATTAACCCGCTTTTTGTACGAATATTGGTCACCTGTATGACTTTGTATCCTTTATCGCTATATCCACAAACAACAACATAAGTAACTTTTAGCACTATATATTCTTATCCAAATGCTCTTTTGGGAAAGTCATCGCAGAAATAACCGATTGAATGACCGATGTGTGTATAGAATTTTTAGTACTCCTTTAACTAATTACCCATCAAATTATTTACGCATCACTATTGATAAACTCTCATTACTCATTACTCAAGACTTTTTCTAAAAATGAAAATTAATCATTCTTGCTGTCTACTGTGACTTAACGATTTTATATGAGTGACTTATAAATTAGACTAATAAACACACTGGAAAACGTTTATGTTTGTTCTCTAGTTTACTTTGTTAAACATCCCCTTTATGTAATGAACCTCCTTCAATGGTTAACTCGAATGAGGGACGCTTAAAAGTTAAATGTTTGTAAATGAATCAATAGCTAACATTAAACATTCTTCATTTATTAGGCATATCGCTGCAAAAGCCCTAAGTTTAATGGCAAATTAATCATCGCTCTTTAAAATAAACCTTTTATAGCCGTGTCCTTTTATTCACAAGCGTGGTGGTACTCGGTATAGTAAGCCATCTTTTATTACGCAAAATTCACAATCGCTAATTATGTTTACATGGCCAATTTCAATTTATTATGAAGACACGGATGCCGGTGGCGTTGTGTATCATTCAAATTATTTAAATTTCTTTGAACGAGCAAGAACTGAATGGCTTAAATCGATGGGAGTAGTACAAAGCACACTTTTAGCTGATGATATTGCTTTTGTGGTTAAGCATGCTGAGTTAGATTTTCGAATTGCAGCTAGGTTTGAACAGAACTTATTTGTTGAATCAAAGGTCATAGAATTAAAAAAAGCCTCTTTGGTATTTAAGCAGCGTTTGCTTGACGATAACGGTGACTGTTATTGTGAAGGAACCATTATTGTTGCTTGTATCGCGCTATCTCGTATGCGCCCAAGAGCTATCCCATTAAATATTGTGCAGGAGTTTAATCGTGCAAGCTGAAATTTCTTTTATAGGTCTTTTTTTAGAGGCAAGTGTCCTCGTCAAACTGGTAATGCTGACCTTACTTTGTCTATCAATAGCATCATGGGCTGTTATTATTCAGCGCAGGAAGTTATTAAACTCAGCTCGTGCTAAATCAATTAAGTTTGAAGACACATTTTGGTCAGGTGTGGATTTAAATAAACTCTACAAAGAATTATCTGCGCGAAGTGAAGGGGTTTCGGGACTGGAAGCGTTATTCGTTGCAGGATTTAAAGAGTATTCTCGTTTGAGTCAGGCAAATAGTAAGTCACCGGAAGCCGTCATGGATGGCACATCTAGAGCGATGCGTGTGAGTTTATCTCGTGAAGTTGAAAGACTAGAAACCCATCTACCTTTATTAGCTACCATTGGCTCAACTAGCCCATATATTGGTTTATTTGGAACGGTATGGGGCATTATGAATTCGTTTATTGCTTTAGGTGCAGTTGAAAACGCTACCTTAGCTATGGTCGCACCAGGTATTGCTGAAGCATTAATTGCAACTGCAATGGGTTTATTTGCAGCGATCCCTGCCGTAATTGGTTATAACCGCTTTTCGACACAAGTTGAAAAACTAGAAATGGCGCATGTAAACTTTATGGAAGAGTTCTCTAACATATTGCAACGCCAAGCCTACAGTGAGAAGGAAGCGGTGTAATGTATCAACGTAAGCGCCGTCGTCCGGTCGCCGAAATCAATGTTGTTCCTTATATTGACGTCATGCTGGTGTTGCTGATCATCTTTATGGTCACAGCGCCTATCGTGTCGCAAGGCGTAAAAGTAGAATTGCCACAAGGCGAAGCTGAACCTTTACCTGCAGAAAGTAAACCACCAATCGTTGCTTCTATCGATGAATTTGGTGAGTATTTCTTAAATGTGGGGAGTGGTTCAAGTGATGATCCGCTGTCTTTGGATGAGATCTCTATCCAAGTTGGTGCGATGATCCAGCTAGAGCCAGAAAGGCCAGTCGTTGTTAAGGCTGATAGAAGAATTCCTTATGAAAATGTGATTCAGTTAATGGTCAGTCTACAGGGCGCAGGTGTGCCTGCTGTTGGCCTAATGACTGATTCACCTAAGGAGTAATTCAGTGGCTGTAAAATCAGAATTAACCTTACCTATTACTATTTCAGCTGGCATTCATATTGGTGTTATTGTTGCGTTAGCTCTTGGTATCAGCTTTGAAGACAAGCCAAAGCACCTGCCTCAAGCGCAATCATCTGAGCCAGTTGTGCAAGCTGTTGTCGTTGATCAACAACGTATTAATGAGCATGCTGAAAAACTCAAAAAACAGCGAATTGAAACGCAACGTAAAGAGCGTGAGCGTCAAGAAGAGTTAGATAGGCAAGCCCGCAAAGCGAAGGAAGAAGTTAGAAAAGAGCAGGAGCGAATAAAGCAGCTTGAGAACCAACGCAGAATAAAAGAACAAGAGACATTAAAAGCGAATAATGCAGCTAAGGCCGCAAAACTTAAAGAAGCTGAAGAAAAAGCGAAAGCTGAAAAAGCTGCGGAATTAAGAAAGCAAAAAGAAGCTGAGCGTAAAGCTGCGGAGAAAAAAGCCGCTGAAAAACGTAAAGCTGAAGAAGCTGCGGCAGCGAAAAAGCGTGAAGAAGAACGTAAACGTAAAGAAGAAGCTGAACGGAAACGCAAAGCTGAAGAAGCTGAACGTGCTCGTCAAGAACGTGAAATGGCTGAAGCAATGGCAGCTGAGCAAGTCGCTTTATCGGCAACACGTTCAAAGCAAATTACGTCAGAAGTCAATAAATATACAGCAATGATTAAATCAACGATTCAACGCAATTTGGTGGTTGATGAGTCAATGCGTGGTAAAAGTTGCCAAGTACTTATTCGACTCGCAAAAGATGGGTTTGTGACGGCAAGTCAAACGTTAAGCGGCGATCAAGTCGTTTGCCGTGCTGCGAAAGCTGCAATTAATAAAGCGGGGCGTTTACCCGTTTCTTCTGAAGAAGATGTTTACAATAAAATGAAAGAAATTAATTTAACCGTATCACCGGAATTTAATTAAAGGAGTCACATGAAGATTTTGGCAAAATGGTTAACAGTTTTTGTATTTTTAACCAGTACCACGGCAAATGCAGCGCTAGATATTGTTATTACTGAAGGTGTTGATGCCGCAAGGCCCATTGCGGTTATGCCTTTTGTATGGAAAGGAACAGGGCCAGCGCCAACACAAATTAGTGATGTTGTTACAAGTGATTTAGCTCGTAGTGGTACATTTAGTCCATTGGATGCTCGCAGTCTACCGCAAGCGAATATCAGTACTGTTAACGAATTCATTGCAACAGGTTGGGAGCAAACGGCTTCAGATGCACTCTTAGTCGGTTCGATTAAACCTTATGGTACTAATCAGTACTTAGTGAGTTTTGACTTAATCGACTTAGTCAAAGCGCAGTTGCAGTCTGACAAAGGTCCAGTACCTGCAAGTGACTTATTATTGGAAAGCCGTGAAACGGTAATAAGTGAGTCGCAATTTAGACAGTATGGTCATCGCATCAGTGACATCGTGTATGAAAAGCTAACTGGAATACGTGGTGCCTTCTTAAGTCGTATTGCTTATGTGGTTGTGAAACAGGGGGAGAAATCACCGTATCACTTGATGATCGCTGATTATGACGGATATAACGAGCAAATGTTATTGCGTTCGCCTGAACCGTTAATGTCACCGACTTGGTCTCCTGACGGACGTCGTCTCGCTTATGTGAGTTTTGAGAATCGTAAAGCAGAAATATTTGTTCAAGATATCTATACTCAAGAACGTATTAAGGTGAGCTCCCATAAAGGTATTAATGGTGCACCAAGCTTTTCGCCTGATGGTAAAAAGTTAGCTGTTACATTATCAAAAGATGGACAACCTGAAATTTACGTGATTGATATAGCGACAAAGGCACTTAAACGTGTGACAAATCACTACGCTATTGATACAGAAGCATCTTGGATGCCTGATGGAGAGTCATTGATTTTTACTTCAGAACGTGGCGGCAGACCTCAAATTTATCAAGTTAAATTGAGTACTGGAAAAATCTCACGTGTGACGTTTGAAGGTGAGTGGAACCTAGGCGGTACTATCACTCCTGATGGACGTAGTATGATTTTTGTAAATCGTACTAATGGTAAATTTAATATTGCGAGAATGGATCTTCAAACTCGCTTTATGCAAGTGCTTACTTCAACTCAACTTGATGAGTCACCAAGTATTGCACCTAATGGAACCATGGTTATCTATGGTACAACCTATCGCGGTAAGCAAGTATTAGCAGCGGTATCTATGGATGGACGTTTTAAAGCAAGACTACCAGCAGGCCAAGGTGAAGTGAAATCGCCAGCCTGGTCTCCATTTCTATAAATTTTAATTAAGGATTACCCATGAATCTGAATAAGTTGTTTAAAGCTATGTTAGTTGTTGTACCTGTAATGGCATTAGGTGCATGTAGCACAACTTCAGAATCTGAAACTGACGCAAGTGGTTCAACTAGTGGTTCTACTACTACAACCACTGGCGGTGAATATGGTTCTGGTGGTGTTGAAACAGGTGGCGCAGCGCCAATCTTAACTCCAGAAGAGCAGCAACGTATTGAGCAAGAAGAATTACGTGCTCAAAATATTATTTATTTTGATTTTGACCGTAGTGAAGTACAAAGTGAAAATGCTGCAATTATTCAAGCTCACGGAAACTATTTAGTTGAGCACCCAAATGTACGTGTATTAATTGAAGGTCATGCTGATGAGCGTGGCACTCCTGAATACAATATTGCGTTAGGTGAACGTCGTGCTAAAGCTATTGCTAAATACTTACAAGGTATGGGTGTTCAAGCTAGCCAAATGAGTGTTGTTAGTTATGGTGAAGAAAAGCCATTAGATTTTTCTCGCAGTGAAAGTGGTTTTGCAAAAAACCGCCGCGGTGTTTTAGTTTATTAATCGCGAAGAGTAAAAGCGATAACGGAAGGCCGGCTATGCCGGCCAGTTTAGGAGTTTATTGATGAAACATGCTGTTTTAGTTGCTGCGATGTTTGTAGCTGCAGGTGCTAACGCTGCCCCTGCACCTGTTCAAGATATTGCAGGCGGGTCAAATGATGATCGACTATCTCGTTTAGAACGTATTATTAAAGCAAAACAACAATCTGAATTTGAAGCGCAACAACGTTTAGATGCATTACAACGTGAAGTTCTTGAGTTACGTGGTATTACTGAACAGCAAGATTATCAAATTAGTCAAATGTTGCAGCGCCAACGCCAGCTTTATGAAGAAATTGCTAATTTATCAGCGAGTGCAGCGTCGACCACTGTCTCTGTCGCTGATACTGCTACATCTGCTGGTACTCAGTCTACTCTAGGGGAAACTGCAAGCTATGAGCAAGCCGTGAACCTTGTATTGAAAGAGCGTAAGTACGATGAAGCCATTCCGGCCTTTAGTGACTTCATTAAACAATACCCAGATTCCACATATGCTGCCAATGCCAACTATTGGTTAGGCCAGTTGTTATTCAATAAAGGTACTTTTGCTGAAGCTAAAGTTGCATTTAATACCGTGGTCAATAAATATCCTAACTCTAATAAACGTGGTGATAGTTTAGTTAAGTTAGGCATGATCGCTGAAAAAGAAGGTGACAATGCGACAGCGAAGACATTCTATAACCGAGTGTTGAAAGAATACGCTAATAGTGCCTCTGCAAGACTTGCTCAACAACAATTGTCGGCTTTGTAAGCCTAATTTAACTAAAAAACAGCCTCTTAGTTTATTTTTAGTGCAAACGGCAAAAAAACCATAAATTGCACTTGCATGCGAAGATGAAAAAGGTATTATAGGCGCCCTCAGAACGGAGCGACGTTCTGAGGTCATTAAACAGGTTAGATTAACTTAGTTAGATGACAGATTGATTGAACTCTATTTATAGTCTTCACTTAATCTAAGAAACAGAAATGGGTCGTTAGCTCAGTTGGTAGAGCAGTTGGCTTTTAACCAATTGGTCGAAGGTTCGAATCCTTCACGACCCACCACTTTTCTGAAAGTGAGTTGCCAGTTAGGCATAAATTTAGACGTAATGAATCGTTACGTAAAACCAGATGAGTCGTTAGCTCAGTTGTTTAGTTTAATTAGGCAGTTGGCTTTCTCTCCAATTAAAACATAGGTTTTAAT
>NZ_JBFRJQ010000016.1:0-119067 GCF_041468985.1 Shewanella sp. 10N.286.52.A9
CAATTTACAATGAATTACGACCGCATCTTAGTTTAGGGATGAAAACCCCAAACGAGGTGCATGAAAAAGCCAGTAGGGAGTACCAACTGGCTTAACAAAAACCGTCAACCTATTTTAGGACTAGACAGTTAAATAACGATTATGACTTCATTTTACGACGACGGAACATCGCTAAAGGAAGAAGAAGCGTAGTTAACCAGCCCATAGAGCCGCTGTCATCCTTAAGGTCAGGAGCAGAAAGAATATCTATTGAAACTTGTTCAGTAGTACTATCTGCTTCGCCATCATTTGCTGTGACAGTGAAGGTATAGACACCAGTCTTAGTAGAAACAAAGCTAATATCTTTGGCTGTACTATCGAAAGATACATCTACAGGTCCAGCTGTTTGAGTCCAAGCATATGTTAGCGAGTCACCATCAACATCAGCAGCACCAGAACTAACCGTTGCTTCCAGACCTACTAAGATCTTGCTGGCTGAAGGGGATACAGTCGGTGCATCGTTAACATTGGTTACATCAACCACTACTTCAGTTGGAGTGCTTACAGTACCTGCAGCGTCTGTAGCTGAGTAGGTAAACATATCCTTACCGAAGAAATCTTTATTAGGCGTGTAAGTTGCTTCGCCAGACTCTGTGATTGTCACTGTACCATTTGCTGGCTCATCAACAATTTTCACCATACCAAGATCACCTGTAGCGGCAATATTGATAATACGCTGAGCTGAAGCTGTAACACCATCAGCTGTCACTTGAGAACGAGCCACTTTTTGAGCTGGCATTATATCATTCTCTAAAACGTTGAATGTAACAGCTGTTTCCTCAACTGTAGTTGAACTGTCCATAGAACCTAAGTCAAAGTCACTACCTGTTGCCATGTAATCAATTTTAACTTGACCTGCCGCTGCTGCTGAAATTTCAATATAATCATTTGGTGCGACCGTATCGCCTTCACCGTTAAAGTGGAAAGTTGTACCGATTGTACCACCCAGATTTTCTGCTCCAATAGTTAACGCAGCAGGTATTGTAGGAACTTTATAGTAGTTAAATGTAACTTCTTCAGTTTCACCAATTTGAAACCAAACACTAAAGCTATATTGATCACCAGACGCATCATTCCAAAGTTGAGCATCATTCCACTCAGCAACTATCCAACTCGTTGTGCCATTTCCGACTTGAGTAAAGTTAATCGTCCCGCCGCCAGTGTCACCAGCAGTTCCATCACTTAAATCGAAGTCCGACCAGAATGGAGCTACGATATTGTTTGGCGTTCCAGAGTCGGGTAGCTCTTTGTTCGCGTAAGTACCTGATGAGTTACTGTCTCCAGGAATCACTAAGCCATTGTCTGAAACAGTGATTTGAGAGTAACTTTGGCCATTATATTTGAAAGATGGAACACTAAATACATAGCTTTTTTCATCACAGCCGTCATCGCAATCTACATTATTTACAATGCCTAATGAAGCAAGGTTAGGGTATGAACCAGAGCCTTTAGTAGATACCATTTCTGGTAATTCCAAACTACCAACCCAAGTGATCACCCCTGTATCCGTATCAACGCTCATACCATTTTGAGAAGCGTTAGTTAACGTCACTGATACGTCATCTGCTGAAGTTAACTTTGAACCTTCAGGAGCCATGCTTTTGAAAGTAACAGTATTTTCAAACATGGTATTGTTTAATACTGCTGAAATTTCCATATCATCAGACGTGGTTAAATCACTGTCATCTGAAGAAATAGAAATTAGTGTAGAATCACTCGATTCCTTCGCCAATACTGCAAGTGGTAAATGAGCATCTTGCATACCAGATGCACTTGATAGCATCACATTACCGAAGATCCATTCGCCGTATTCAGCAAATGTAGAATCAACAGTAACCATAAAGGTCGCTGAGCCACCTGCTGGAATATCCAATGTAGAAGGGGAAACCATAATACCTGTAGCGTCAGAACTTGTAGCTAATGACCAAGATGTATCTTCTTCACTCTTATTGTAAACCGTGCGAGTGAAAGTACATGGACCAACACATGAATCAGCAGCAATTGAAGGCTTATCGAAAGTTAGTACCGCTTTAGCTGCAGCATCTAAATCCATACGACCCGCACCCATAGCAAACGGTGAAGCTGCAGTAGTTGCATCATCATCTAGGATGCCATCAACAGTTGAAGTTGATGTTAGCGCGGTCTTAATATCATTTGCAGACCAATCAGGATGTAATTGACGCATCATTGCTGCAGCGCCAGCAACATGAGGGCTTGCCATACTGGTACCAGAGATCATATTGAAATCTAGTCCACCATCATCAGGCGAGTAAGCTGATAAGATATTAGTACCTGGAGCAGCAATATCCGGCTTTAAGATATTTTGGTTACCGTTTGGACCGCGTGAGCTAGAACTATTAATGGTATCGGCTAGTTCAGGTACCATTAAACGCTTAATTTCTGAACCAACAGTACCTTCGGTTGCCGTTTCGCCCATAGCATCGATAATATCTAATCCGTCACCATTTGAAATCATCACCGATGGGAATGTAACGCCAGGCATAGACATGGTAATCGGTGCACCAGGATTACTGTTATATACTACAAGTGCACTTGCACCAGCATTCATCGCATTTTCAGCTTTCGACGAAAATGCACAAGCACCTCGAGATATTAATGCGATACTGTCTTTAAAGCTATCAACTGGGAAAGCATCACACCCTTCAAAATTAGCTTCATCGATATTTATTGCAGCAACAACAGGTGCTGTAACATCCATTTCGATAACCGTATCAGAACCAGGGATTGCGAGTAAGTCTTCACCACCAGCATTGAAACTGTTGGCAAAGTAGCGGCCTGTTGTACTGTTGGCTACAGCAATACCAGACTCAATACATGCGGGGCAACCAATAGTGCTTGCGCCATTACCGTCGTTACCCGCTGCAGAAACAACGACAACACCCGCCGCTTCAGCTGCTTCAAACATGGTTTTATATGGGCTACTGGCAGGATCCGCACCTGCGCCACCACCCCAAGAGTTGTTGATAACATCAGCGCCATCATTAACAGCATGCTCTAACGCTTCCATTAACATGATGTTAGAGCCACTACCACCTGAACAGTCTGCTTTAGAATATAACGCCTTGTATGACATTAAGTATGCTGCTGGAGCTACACCTGATAATTCAACATCAATGTCATTAAATTGTGTAGAGACTAAGTTACCTACTGCTGTACCAGCAACGTGTGTACCGTGACCGCCGTAACCGAGTGGACTCATGTATTCATCAGGACAGACTTCAAAAGTCGGTTGAGACCAACGAGCTACAATCAGTTTGTTATTACAGAATGACTCATCTGTAGTTGAACAGTAATCATCAGTTGGCATGACGCCCATAGGTGCTTCAAAACCCTCATCGGCAAACATTGGGTTTTCTGGTCGAATACCACCATCGATAACAGCAACTCGAATGCCTTTACCAGCATTTGCCATTCCATTCACAGTTGTCCACATTGCTTCAGTATTAATAACTTGAAGCGATGCATCCATACTGATGTCATACATAGTTTCAGGGTAAACAGATTTAACCCCAGGAATAGCCATTAACTGCTCAACAGTTAAATTTTGACCCGCGACTGTTACGCCATTAAAAAGAGTTTTGAATTGGCGTTCAACTTTGCTATTAGCTGAAACTTTATTTAATGCATTCGAGAATGCTTTTTGTTCATTGACTAGCTGTGAAGCGTAGCTTTGTACTGCTGCTGATTGAATATCGAGTTTAGTGTTTTTATCCGATTTTGCTGCTGATTTACTTGATACCGCCAAAGCTGGAGATGTCAGTTCTACAATAAAACGTTGAGGGGTGTTTATGGTGGTTAATTTATTTGCTGGTTTCTTATGCTGTTCGATTGATAAAATTTCTAATGGGTATTTGTTACCAGTTAGTTCGGTGTTTGCAAAGCTAGCACTTGATAGTAGTGCTGCTGATATAGCTATTGATAATTTAGTCTTCACAACTTCTTCCTTGGTTAAAGCATTGACCACGTCCAAGCATGTGTAGGGTAGAGACTAGGTCGGTGGTAATGCTGTTTTATAATTTTGTTTATAATGCGTATGGCGCATTCTTCGATGCACTCTACGACTTTTTAACACAAAACTTTAACAAAGGTAACCAAAGGTGTTACAAATTTGCAAAATTATTATGAATTTTAACTATCTCTTAAGTGGTATATCATTATTAAGTAAGTTATAAGCCATTATTTTTTGGACTAAGGCTTAACACCACGAACAATAGGGTTTTGTAGGCTGATTAATGTTTCTGTTGATTGAATTTCATCAATTGACTGGATGCGATTGATTAAAACATGCTGTAATCCATCGATAGACTGGCACATTACCTTTACAAAAACACTGTAATTACCAGTGGTATAATATGCCTCAACAACTTCCTCAAGGGCATTTAACTTTGATATGGCAGCAGGATAATCACCTGCACTTTTTAAATTGATACCAATAAAACAGCAAACGTCATAGCCTAAAGCTTTAGGATCTACTGTTATCCTTGCTCCAGTAATAATGCCTGCTTGTTTCATTTTTTCTACTCGGACATGAATCGTCCCTGCACTGACGGCAAATCGTTTCGCCAGTTCAGCAAAAGGGGTGCGGGCTTCTTCCATCAATGCTTCAAGAATTTGATTATCGAGCTGATCTCTTTGAAATGGAGTTTCCATATTAAAATGCCTAATTTAGTTACAATTAATTATTAATTTAAGGCTAAATATACATAAATACCATCAAAAACTTCTCATGAAGTGATTTTGATGAATAACAATTTTGTGATTAAGTCGCTTCAGAGGAGGTGATTTTGAATATGACTATCGACAACTATCTAGAGATAAGTCATTAAAATAACGATGCAGAGTATGTAGTAAAGACAAGTAAGCTGGAAAACTAAGTATGAGAGCTAAGTATGAGAACTCAGTAAGAGACTTAAGTAAAAGAAACAAGCAAGTAACAATAAGGGGAACCATATTAATAGCAATAGCAATAGCAATAGCAATAACAATAGCAATAGTCATAGGGCTGACAGTGCGACAATCTATGATTGAGTACTCGATAATATCTCGGTTTTATCGCTAATTAAGCCCTAATTATTGATCATTAATAGGTTCTATAAATGGCACTTCGGCTTTAAAGGTTAATGCTTGCTGATGATACGGATGATTAAACGAAAGTTCTGTAGCATGCAGTAGTAATCGTGTTGATAATCTTTTGGCGAGTGGATCAGCGTAAAAACCATCACCTAAAATGACATGGCCTATTGCCATCATATGAATCCTTAGTTGATGAGAGCGACCTGTAATGGGCGTGAGTTTAACTAAGGTAGATTGTTTGGCGTAACTGATGACTTCTACATAGGTTAATGAGGGCTTACCTAACTTATGGTCCACTTTTTGTTTCGGGCGATTTGGCCAGTCGCAAATCAGCGGGTAATCCACTTGCTTAATCGCAGGATTCACATGGCCCGCAACTCTTGCGTAATAGGTTTTGGCCGTTTCTCTATCTCGAAACTGACGTTTTAACTCACGCTCTGCATTACGGCGCAGTGCAACGACAATAACCCCAGATGTGGCCATATCTAAGCGATGTACAATTTGTGCATTGGGGTGCTTCTCAAGCACACGGCTATATATGCTGTCATGGTATTGAGCTTCTCTTCCAGGAATAGATAACAATCCTGAAGGCTTATTCAGTACGATAATGTCTTTATCTTCGTGAATGATATCAAGCCAAGGATCGGTTGGAGGAAGGTAAATGAAATCTGCCATGGTAAGCCTTTAACGTAAATGCGCGGCAAAGATACCTTTGCCGCCATATTTGTGCAAGTTGTTCTCGCTACCTTTGTGGCTAAATGACAATTTCAGCCTTTACTTAAATCAAATCGTTAAATTTTGTATTAAGAAAAAGCGTTGCCATTAACGTGCATAATGGTAAAAGTCCAAACAACAAAAGCGAGAGGAACATGAACCAAGGCATAAAAACTTTGATCTAATCGAGACATACCTTGAGCATTCCAGATTAAATACACATGCGCGATGAGTACTAAAGGAAATAATGACAGTAGCGGATAGAGGGCAAACGGGCTCGCATCAGCAAAAATACTGTGACTAAACAGTGCCCAAAAAACCATAAAACTGGTGGTTAGCGGCGGTGCAGCTAACCGATATTGTTCTGGATAAGGAAACATCCTATAACCTTAATAGCAACAAAAGATACTACTAGATTAACCTTTAATTTCCTTTTTGCCATGTATTACTTTTCGATGGACCACAGAATAATGTCTAAGCCCAGCAGGTCCATGAGATACCACAACTGATAACAGCACAATAAAGATAGTGATCTCAGGCTTCCAATTTGCCATTGGGATAAATAGCAACAAGAGTAAAATTTTACAGATGGTTAATACGCCTTTTAATTGAATTAACCAGCGCCAATCGCGAATAACTTCCCAAGCAAACAGGGCAACACCACTGGCCATTGCTATGATCCAATAGTTAAGCCACTCACTTTGCTCTATACCCAGTAGCAGACCGCCACCGGCACCGACGACACCAACAATATGCAAGGCGCGTAAACTGGTTTTTCCGAGGCGTTGGACCCAAAATTGAAATTCTGATACTTCTTGTTGCTGCTTTTTAGACATAGAAAATACGTAATTGGTCAGTTATTGACGTATCAGCTTAACAAATTCATTTCGAATGAATAGCGATCTATAGCAAACTCTAAATTATTGCTATGCTGATGTGATAAAAATGCGCAACCTTGATATCCGATTTACTTATTTGATTTCAAGTATAAGCCGTTGTAACGCTTTCTATTAAGGACAATGACATGAAAATTGGCTTCTTCAGTGCCAAAAATTACGATATTCAGCACTTTGATGCAATCAACAAAGATTTTGGTGCAACCATTGAATATTTCGATTATCGACTTTGCATGCAAAACGTTAAATTGGCTGATGGTTTTGAAGTGGTGTGCGCATTTGTTAACGACTCATTGTGCGAAGAAGTGTTAGTAGAGCTCGCTAAAGGTGGCACAAAAATTATCGCAATGCGCTGCGCCGGATTTAATAATGTGGATTTAGATGCAGCGCATCGATTAGGGATCACTGTCGTCAACGTACCAGCTTATTCTCCCGAGTCGGTTGCAGAGCATACTATTGCGATTATGCTGACATTGAACCGGAAAATACATAAAGCATACCAACGCACTCGTGACGCCAACTTTGCCCTATCGGGTTTGGTGGGTTTTAACATGCATGGCAAAACCGTCGGTGTTATTGGCACAGGGAAAATAGGCATTGCTACGATTAAGATTTTGCTTGGTTTTGGCTGTAAGGTGATTGCTTACGATCCATATCCTAATCAGCAAGTGATTGATTTAGGAGTTAACTATACCAGTCTCGATGAATTGTACCCTCAATGTGACATCATCAGTTTGCACTGCCCATTGACTGAAGATAATCATCATATGCTGTGTACTCAAAGTTTTCATAAAATGAAAACAGGGGTTATGGTGGTTAATACTTCACGTGGTGGATTGTTAAATGCAATTGATGCCATGGAAGCGCTAAAAGAGGGGCAACTTGGTGCATTAGGTTTGGATGTTTATGAAAATGAAAAAGAACTCTTTTTTCAAGATAAGTCCAACGAAATAATTCAAGATGATGTTTTTAGACGGCTGTCAGCCTGTCACAATGTTATCTTCACTGGTCATCAAGCGTTTTTAACTGATGAGGCGCTTAATGCAATTGCCTCGACAACCTTAAAAAATGTTACCGACTTACTCTCAGGGCAGCATTCAGCAAACGAGTTAAATTAGATCGTAAGCAAACATGGTGAGACTTATTTTAGGTAATGCTCAAGGTTTACACATGTTAATAAAACCAGCACTCAGACTGACTAAAAAGAGGGAATATGATAATCACCAAGGAAGTTCATGATATTGACACGCCAACAGGCGTGATGCGCACCTACGTTTATCGCCCAGATGTCGCAGGACAGTTCTCGACAATTATTTTTTACTCTGAAATTTTTCAGCAAACAGCACCTATAGCTCGCAGTGCAGCAATACTTGCTGGGCACGGATTTGTCGTGCTAGTTCCTGAGGTTTTTCACGAGTTAAACCCGATTGGTACCGTGCTCGATTATGATGATATTGGTAAAGATAAAGGCAATGCAGATAAATTTGCAAAGCCCTTAGAACATCATGATAGTGATACGCAAGCAATGGTAGATTTTGCTCGTAGCCAAGCCTATTGCACCAGTAAAGTCGCTGCTATGGGAGTGTGTATCGGAGGGCATTTAGCATATAGAGCAGCGCTGAATGCGGATATCAGTGGCGCTTTTTGCTTGTATCCTACAGACATACATTCCAATACCTTACCGTGTGAAGCATTGAATGATTCACTTACCCGCACGGGGGATATTGCTGGTGAAGTGGCCTTGGTGTTTGGCAAGCAAGATCCTCACGTGTCTAGTGAAGGGCGCAAAGTGATTTACCAAAAGCTTGAGCAAGAAGGCGTGAGTTTTAGCTGGCAAGAAGTCAATGCTCAGCATGCGTTTATGCGTGATGAAGGTGAACGTTATGATGCGGCACTGGCATTGCAAATGTATTTACAAGCTGTGGCATTTTTTCAGCGCTTATTAAATTAACCCGATACACAGATGCAATAGCACTCGTGAAGTTAGCTTAATTAATGAATGCGCTATGGGAGCTCCCCCATGTGGCGCATTTTTTATTAGGGCAATGTGTAAAGCTAATCAGGTGTGATATCTTCATCGACATATTGAGAGGCGGTTTTCTCTGTCGATGAGTTTGGTTCCTTCACTGTTTTAGGTATTTTTATGACTGCCTTTTGTAGCATAAGGTTATTCGGGTAAGTCATCATATCGCCTTGATCGCGTTTAATTATCACATGAAATAAACTGATTTCGACAATCACCCCTGTCATATCTTCATCTTTATCCACGATTTTTATCTTATCGCCAATTCGATACGGAAATGCAAAGAAAATCAGTACCCCTGCAGTAATGTTGCTTAACATTGACCATTGGGCAAATAACGCAACCCCCAAAACGGCAAAGGCAGATGAAACAAATAACGAGACTTCTTGGTACCCCAATCCTAATGACACAGCCATAATGGATGCAGTAATAAAAAAGAGTAGGTAAGTTAATAGTCTTGTCACTAAACGGCTGCGTACTTCATTGACCTGTTTTTTCTTGGCTTGTTGGCTGATAAATTGCTTCAGCTGTTGCTGTATAAAGATAAATACAGCAATGCAAATAGCGCAAATTAGGATTTGAATTGTCATAGTGGCTCACTTTAATGCGTCAAGTTCCGACTTATTTAAGCTAAGTTTGAAGTCAAGATGATGTGAGTTTGAATTTATCCTGTAAACTGTCTTTCTTGCAACCAAATTCGTCAGGTTGAAATTAGCTGACGGTATACCAGAGTCAGTTCCATGTCAGATTATCAGCAGTTACATCATATTAGTGATGAGATCGGTCCTATCTATGTCTTAGAAGACAATGAATGTCGAATTTTGTCCTTTGGTGACAATGACGAACAAAGTAAAATCCTTAAAGCCCAGCCCCATATTCCTCAGCATACCTATATTCAAGCGATGTTAGCAGTATTGCTTTTTAGCCAACCTAAAAGTGCAATCATATTAGGTTTAGGTGGCGGTGGGTTAATTCATGCTTTGCGCCGTTATGATGCAGCCATAAAATTGACCGCTGTTGAACTGCGTTCACCTGTTATTGATATTGCTAAACGATTTTTCCAGTTGCCAATTGGCAAAAAGTTGAATTTGGTTCATCAAGATGGCACCGCATTTCTTGCTGAAGGTAATCATAAACGCGTAGATATTATTTTCGCGGATATGTACATAGAGCAAGGCGTCGATGAAAAACAACTTACAGTGGAGTTTATTGACCATTGTCATCAAAGCTTAAAAGCTGACGGATTTTTGGTACTCAATTGCTGGAAAGAGCATAGCAAAAGTGAACTATTAAAGCAGACATTGTCTATGCACTTTGCAAATGTTTATGCCACATTAACAGGTGGTGGCAATTGGGTTGTGTATGCCAGTAAGCAGCCACACTCTTTTGGTAGTGCAGTCAATAAACAGCATGTGCAGCAATTATCCAAACAGCTTGATTATCCAGTTGGACGGGCGCTAACACGTTTTACCCAATGGGAATAAGCAAGTTTAATATCAGTGATTCGGAAAATCCGATTATCCAAGTCTTTTATCTGTCTTTGTTCTGAAAAACCGATTAGGGTGATAGTTTTTACCCGTTATATTTAATTTTAAAGACTCGCTATTATCTATTCCATCAAACGGATACAGCGACACACTTAATTAAATTATCGGAGTAACACAATGACTCAATCAATTATCAATTCTACAATCAAGCCATTTTCAGCTACTGCATTTCACAATGGCGAATTTGTACCAGTGACTGAGCAAGACCTACTAGGTAAATGGTCAGTAGTATTCTTTTACCCTGCTGATTTTACTTTCGTATGTCCTACTGAATTAGGCGACATGGCAGACCATTATGCTAAGCTACAAGAAATGGGCGTTGAAGTTTACTCAGTATCTACTGACACTCACTTCACTCACAAAGCATGGCACGCAAGCTCAGACACTATCGGCAAAATCAACTACCCAATGATTGGTGACCCAACTGGTGCAATCACGCGTAATTTCGGTGTGATGATTGAAGAAGACGGTTTAGCACTTCGCGGTACATTCGTAATGAACCCAGAAGGCGAAATCAAAGTTGCTGAAGTACATGACCTAGGTATTGGTCGTAGCGCATCAGAGCTAGTACGTAAAATTCAAGCTGCTCAGTACGTAGCAACACACGACGGCGAAGTTTGTCCAGCAGCATGGCAGCCAGGTGAAGAAACACTTGCTCCATCAATTGACTTAGTCGGTAAAATCTAAGCTTACAGACTTAATACGTCATAATGGCTTACTCATCTCATCATCTGAGTAAGCCATATTGCTAACAAAAGTTAGCAAGCCTGTTTCAAATCATCTCCGGTCAATCTTAGGCATCCCGATTTCTGTGTGATTCATCACCATGCAGAGATACTAAGATTGACAATTTTTTTGCTCAATCTCATTTTATTTTCCAGGAGCACACGTATGTTAGATACGAATATTAAAAATCAACTGAATACCTACCTGCAAAACCTCAAGCGCCCAGTTGAACTTGTCGTGTCAGCAGATGCAAGCTCTAAGTCTCAAGAGTTGTTATCACTTGCTCAAGATATTGAAGGTTTATCATCTTTAGTGAGTTTACAGCAGCAAACGTCGGATAGAACGCCGTCAATGAGCATTAAAAATCCACAAAATGGATCAAATATTACCTTTGCTGGTTTACCAATGGGGCATGAATTTACCTCTTTAGTGCTTGCGTTACTGCACTCTGGTGGTCATCCGATCAAATTAGATGCGGATGTGATCGAACAGATCCGAAACTTACCTGGTGAATTCCATTTCGAAACCTATGTGTCGTTGAGCTGTCAGACTTGTCCTGAAGTGGTGCAAGCGTTGAATATGATGGCTGCGATCAACCCAAATATTACTAATGTGATGATTGATGGCGCATTATTTCAAGATGAAATTAATGACCGCAATATCATGTCTGTGCCCACAGTGTATATGAATGGAGAGCCGTTCTCTGTTGGCGCGATTTCTGTTGTAGAAATCTTAAACAAGTTAGATGTAAATGCAGCAGCAAGAAAAGCTGAACAGTTAAATAACAAAGAATCGTTTGATGTTTTAGTTGTTGGTGGTGGCCCTGCTGGCGCGTCAGCTGCGATATATGCAGCGCGCAAAGGACTTCGCACTGGCGTAGTTGCCGATAAGTTTGGTGGTCAAGTGGCTGAAACTGTTGGCATTGAAAACTTTATTTCAGTGTCTAAAACAGAAGGCCCTAAGCTGGTGGCCAACCTTGAAGCACACGTTAAAGATTATGATGTCGATATCATGGATAATCAACGTGCTTTGTCATTAAAGTCGGGTAAACAATTTGAACTAGAACTTGAAAGTGGCGCTAAGCTAACAAGTAAAACCATTTTATTAGCAACGGGTGCACGCTGGCGTGAAATGAATGTACCTGGTGAGCAAGAATATCGCGGTAGTGGTGTAGCTTATTGTCCACATTGCGATGGCCCTTTATTTAAAGGTAAGCGTGTTGCAGTGATTGGCGGTGGTAATTCCGGCATTGAAGCCGCTATTGACTTAGCTGGCATCGTTGAACATGTCACCGTACTTGAATTTGACGCTAGTTTACGTGCTGATGAAGTCTTGCAGCGTAAAGCTAATTCAATGGGCAACATTGACATTATTACTCAAGCAATGACCACTGAAGTTTTGGGTGACGGTAAGCGTGTAACGGGTCTTACATATACTGACCGCAGCACAAACGAATCTCATAATGTTGAACTCGCGGGTATTTTTGTTCAAATTGGTTTAGTACCCAATACAGAGTGGCTAACCGATACCGTAGACTTAACTCCGCGTGGTGAGATTATTGTTGATGGTAAAGGTGAGACATCTATTCCCGGAGTATTTGCAGCTGGCGATGTGACTAACTCAGCTTACAAGCAAATTATCATTGCGATGGGAAGTGGTGCAACAGCATCATTAGGGGCATTCGATTACTTGATTCGTCATAGTGATGAAGCAGATAACGCAACTGATGGTACTGTTGAGAAAGCATTGAACTCTGATACCGTTGCTGCATAAGTCACCTCCACAAACAAGGCGATAGCCTTTAGGCTACTTTAGCAAATATCGAAAAAGTAAAAACAGCTAACTTTGTTAGCTGTTTTTTGTTTGGCGAGCAAATTTAGCCTTAACGGTGAAGTGACTAAACCAAGTGGCAATACTATGTAAGCTATTGTTGTTTAAGTTCAAGTGCTGGTTAAATTAAAAGCAAAAAGCATGTCGCAACAGGTGTGAAAGTCGCTATAATCAATTGAGATATCCTCATACATAAGTGAAAGATGCAAAAAACAACCCCGACATTTGAGCAACAGTTACACTTTGAAACCCAGCAATACCTTGCCAAAGGGTGTCGTTGGTTAAGTGTACTGAGCTTTATTTTAGCGGTTGTGATTGCCATTACTCGATTGTTGAATATTCCAGAGCTAAATTTCACCTTCACACTGATTAGTATCCTGCCATTAGCATTGGTATCGCTTTACGGCGCAATGCGTGATTTCTCTCTTCCTTCGTCGCAAAAGATAAATGACTACGGCCGCTTCTATCGTTATATATTGGCGTTACTTTTATGTTGGATCACAGTCTGTAACTGGTTGATATTATCAGCACCATTTGCTCAGGGAAAAGTAGAATCAATATTGCATTTAATGATGTTTGCTTTATCTATCGCATTTTTCCCCGTCCGTCGTTTATTGCTTTTTGCTGTACTCATCATGTCGACTTATATGGCATCGGTGAGAGTTTTCTTTTTTGCTGATGAGTTGTTTTTCCCAATCATGAAAATGTTGAGCTTTCTTGGGATTGTCATTTCAGGTCAGCAAGTCATTGAAAAATGGTTTAGGAAGTCGATTTTTAAAGATGTTGAAAATCAACGCTTAGTGAATGAACTCAATCAATTAGCGTTAACAGACAGTTTGACCAAGCTGAGTAATCGACGTTATTTTGATGCGATGTTAACCAAAGAAATTCAGCATTGCGAGCGAAGTGGCTCGGCCATGTCAATCATTCTAATGGATATAGACTTCTTTAAAAAACTCAATGACTACTCAGGCCATCAGCGTGGTGACGAATGCTTGATTGAGCTAGCAAAGTTATTAAAACATCAGATTAAAAGACCGAGAGATGTTTGTGCTCGTTATGGCGGAGAAGAGTTTATTGTGTTGCTTCCAGAAACCGATATAGCAGGCGCAGTTGAAGTCGCTAATAATATTAAGTTACGCCTTAACCAATTAGCATTTCAGCACCCAGACTCTTTGGTGAGCGAATATGTCACTGTCTCTCAAGGGGCTGCGCAATGGCAACCTGGGATCAATGCAGAACAATTAATCAAGCAAGCTGATGATAAGCTTTACGAAGTTAAAGCGACAACTCGAAATAATATTGCTTATTAACTTTAGCAATTTGCCGAGTGGCCGATATACAAATTGTAACGTATTTGTCGTTAATAGCAGTATAAAAGGATTTTAACGCGTTTTAGCAAGGTAAGCTGCGATAAATAATATGGTCACTTTAAAGTGACAGCGCAGTTTATTTATACGTGTTTTATTAAGGCAAATATCCTTTTACGAGTGCTTTGGGGGGCAACAAATGAATTGGTTTAGCAACATGTCAATCTTCAAGAAAGTCGGCTTGATTTTCGTACTTTCTGTCATCATCTTTGCCGTCAATTTAACGATCAGTATTATTTCGATTAATAAGAACAACGATGCAATGACGTTCATGCAAGACAAAGTCTCGCAGCGTGTTGAGCTTGCCAATCAAAATGTTATTTATGTTCAAAGGCTTGATGAACTTTATACTCAAGCGGTGTCATTTTCTGATGAAGACTTGATTGATAACGCCAATAAAACATACCAATCTCTGCAAAAAAACATTAATAGCCTTATTAGTCTCGACAGTGAACAGTCGAGTAATTTGTCATTACTTAATAAAGAACTAAATCAATATAATGAGGTGACCTTTGACCTTGCTAAAGGCATGGTTGATAACACAATTGACATGAGCAAAGTCGGCCAGATTATTGCTACTAAAACCCAAGTTTATGACAAATTAATGGTAGGTATTCAGCAATATAAAGCGGACAAAGTTACCGAGTTTAATTATACGATTCAAGAGTCGGTTAGCCATTCAGAAACCGGTTTAATGCTGACGTTATCTATTGGTTTGTCTTTACTATTATTAATGGCTATTGCAACTATCTCTATTGCTAAATCGTTAAGTAGCTCTGCGGGTAATTTAGCTAACTCGCTTGGTGAATTAGCCGATGGTAAAGGTGATTTACGTCATCAACTTGATGTCACAGGGCGCGATGAACTAGGCCAAGTCTCGACCAACTTTAATCGTTTTTTACGTTTACTTGCCGATGCGATTCAGCAAGTGGTAAGCGTTACAGCGCCATTACTACAAAGCGCAGAGTCATTAAAAGAGCGAATGGGTATTGCGACTCAAGCAACAGAAAAGCAAAGTCTAGATGCCAAAACAGTGCAGCACTCAATGGAAGAAATGGGCTTATCTGTTAATGAAATTTCTCAAAGCGCCCAACAGGCAGCTGAAGCGGCTGATAGTGCAGAGCGAGAAGCTACAAACGGCCTAGCTGTGGTGGCAAGTACGATTAATATTTCTCAAGAACTTAATGCAGAAATTGAAATCGCTTCAGAGTCGATTAATGAATTAGCCAAAGACACTGAAAGTGTAAATTCAATTCTCAATGTCATTACCTCCATTGCAGAGCAAACAAACTTATTGGCGCTTAATGCCGCGATTGAAGCTGCACGAGCGGGTGAGCAAGGCCGAGGTTTTGCGGTTGTAGCGGATGAAGTTCGGGCTTTAGCCTCTAAAACTGCAGATGCCACTAAAGAAATTCGTGAAGTTCTGTCTCGCTTAAAAGGCGCGGCAGAATCATCAGTTACAACGATGGATGTTGCTATTGGTAAAGCGTCTGATAATGAAAAACATGCCCGTGAAACTGGTGATGTTTTAAAGTCTATTCAAGAACAGATTGTGAATATCAATACCATGAATACACACATAGCAGCGGCAACAGAGCAGCAATCTGCAGTAGCAGCACAAGTCAGCCATAACGTTGTTGAAATGAATGCTTCATTTGTGCAAACATTAGAGATTTTAGCCGAAGTACAAGATGTGTCTGATGGGTTGTTAGATTTTTCTGACGAGCTGAATAATGCCACCTCTCAGTTTAAGCTTTAATGTGCTTTCTAAGTTTATGTCTGAGGTATGTGACTTAGCCTTATACCTTAAGGGGGGTTCTTAGCCTTTTTCACTGGATATGTTCAAACTTTAACTAAACATTGGCACATTAAATTAATGAAAAAACCACCTCTTAGGTGGTTTTTTTGTGGCTGTAGTTAGCGGTTTTTCGGTTGCAGCTTTTACTTGGTAGTGAGTTAACACCTTAAAACGCCAAAACCTGCTCACAATTGTATGCTGATTAAGCAAATTATACTTCAACTGCTGCTTTGTTAAGCGCTGTTTTGAGTTATGTTAGCGTATCATTTAGGCCAATTTAATCAGCGAAATTGCTTCACGCATCGCTTTGATTTAACTTATTAGCATAAGAAAATTGCTCACAACAATAACCGTGATAAAACGAGTTTTTGCTTTCGCAGATAGTGCGTAAAAGGATCCCAATGCCAAGCTTGATCAGAATCGTATTAATCAATACCCATTTACCGGGTGTCGTTGAATTACAACTTGATGGACATACCAATATTTGTGGTACCAATGCATCAGGTAAAACGACATTACAACGACTGGTACCTGTATTCTATGGTGAGTACCCAAGTCGAGTCGTTCCGTCGACTAGGGATAGCTTTGAGCGTTGGTATTTGCCTCATGATTCAAGCTACATCATTTACGAATATCAAAAGAGCGATGGCAAGCTATACCAAGCGATTATGGCTTCTGCTGGTGATGGTAAAGGGGTTAATTACCGGTTTATTGCCAAAGGCTTTGAGTTAGATGATTACGTAAAATCACGTAATGGCGACACCATTATTTGTCATACCATGGCTGAACTTGGTCGTGAAATGAAGCGTGCCCAAGTGACTCACACTCATTTGCTAAATACCCGAGAGTATCGAGCCATTATTCAGCACGATCGCAGCTTACTCACCACAGGCGGCAATAAAGGCGAGCTGCGCACTTATGGGCATCAATTCTCCTTATGTGATAGCGAATACTCACTACGTCATATTGAAAAACTCGCTAAAGCGGTGCATTCCAAAGAAGGAAAAATGGAAACCGTTAAGTCGATGGTAGCGGCGATTCTAGAGGAAGATGGCGTTAACCCGCCCACATCACGTTTAAACCCTCAGCGAGTTGAAAGTTGGATCCGTGAAAGCCAGTTAGTACAAGGTTTTGAACAAATTCGCCCAGAGTTTGAAAAACTAGAGCAAGAGTTTAATCAATTACTCAGTGCTGAACTTCGTTTAGGCAGTTTAGCCAAAGGTTATCGCGCAGATGAAACCTTTGAGGCAGAAAGACAAGAGTTAAGTCAAAACGAGTCTAAAGATGCCAGCTTACAACTACGCATGTTAGATGAAGAGTGGAAAGAAGCAAGGGACGAAATAAGCCAAGAGTTATCATTTGCACAAGGTGATACTCGCAAGTATGAGGCTGAGCTTGATGCAATTGAGGATCAATATGAAGGTTTCTTAAATGCCAATATTGAACAAGCCAAAGCCGATTTAGACAGTTTAGATAATTGGCGTAGTGATTTAGAAAATCTAACAGAGCGTCATAAACTGCAAACTGAAAAGCATCAAGATATTGAAGCAGCTTACAGTAGTCGACGTAGCAAGATAGCAGAGCAGCTTCATCGTGAGCTTGAAACGCTCCATGAAGAACAAGATGAACTGCGTGAAAACCGTGATGCTCAGCGTGAGGCCGCTTCAGAAGATTTAGCTAATCTTGAAAATGTTTGGCGCGAAAAAACTGATGCGGGTAAAGCGACATTTGCGGAACAAGAATATCAGCTTAAATTGACTCGTGGTGAACTTAGCCACCAAGTTGACGGTGTGACGTACACTGAAGAAGAAAAAACCACGTTAGCCATTTTTGATGAGCGCATTAGCCGTGCAGATGAAGAACAAGAAATCTGTAATCAAAAGGTCGATCGCTTATCCATAGACGAACGTAAATTACGTGCTAAACGCGATCAAGTGAGTGAAGCGCTGCGGATTGCGAGTGTCAGAGTGAATGAACGTTTAGCTGATGTTGATGATGTTAAAGGGATATTATTTCCGCAGTCACACACGTTACTTGAGTTTTTACGTAAAGAGTCACCAGGTTGGGAGCAAAGCTTTGGTAAAGTGATAGCACCTGAGTTGCTTCATCGCACCGACTTACATCCTAATGTGGCAGGCAGTAGCGATGACGCGCTATTTGGTATTGGGCTTGATTTAAAGGCGATAGATGTCCCTGATTATGCTGCGTCCGAGCAAGATTTACGCTTGCGGTTAACCAAAGCAGAAGAGGCTTTATCTCAAGCTGAAGAGCTAAAGGCTGAACATGAAGATCAGCTTGTTATGATTAATGATGAGTTAGATAACCTCAGTAAAGAACTGACTTTTGCACGAACGGCGTATAAAAATAGCCGTGAAGATGTCAGGCGTTTATTTGATGAAAAACGTAGCACTCAGACTCAAATTAACCAAGCGTTAGCAGATAGAAAAGCCCATGCCGCCAAACGATTAGTGCAGCTTGATAATGAGCTCAAGCAGCAACATAACCAACATCTAGAGTGGCTAGATGAGCAAAAAGACCAAGCGCTTGAAGCTCGAATGGAAAAAAATGCTTATTGGCAAGATGTTGTCGGAGCATTAGACAATCAGCTCGCACAAATCAAAACCAATATTGAAACCCGTCGCATCAATGCTAAACAAGAGCAAAAAGCCTGTGATACTTGGTATAAAAATGAGCTTAAATCTCGTGGGGTTGATGAAGCTGCAATTGTGGCGCTTAAAGGGAAAATACGAGAACTAGAAGCGCAAATCAGCCATGCTGAAAAACGTCGCAGTGATGTATTGCGTTACGATCATTGGTATCAAAACGCCTGGCTTGTCAGCAAGCCAAAGTTGCAAACAGACTTATCTAAAGTAAAACAAGCCGTGCTTGAACTCGAGCAACAACTTGCGAATAAAACGGCTGAAGTTAAACAGCGCAAACAGCAGCTAGAGACGGTTAAAAAAGCCTCTGATGCAGCACAAGTTGACGCATCAGAGAACTTAACGAAATTGCGTGCAGTGATGCGTAAACTCGCTGAGCTTAAATTACCTACAAGCAAAGAAGAAGCTGATGGCAGCATTGGTGAACGTTTAAGACAAGGTGAAGAGTTACTTTTACAACGTGACTATCTTCTAGGTTCAGTGAAGCAATATGTTGAACATTTTGATTCCGTTATTGCCAGTAAATCTGGTTCAAGCCTCGCTGAGTTTTGGGAGCGTGCTCGTGATGAGTCTAGCTTTACCAACGATAAAGGTATTCGATTACTGGATTACCGTAAGTTAGTGCCCCAACTTGAACAATTATTAAATGTGATGGTACCGCAATCACTTATGGCGATTCGTGAACAAGGACGAATTTTTGGTATCGACTTAACCGCTTACTACGATGTATTAGCTGATATCGATAGACGTATTGCTTCACAAAGTGCTCGCATTACCCGTGAAGTCGGTGAAGAGTTATTCCTTGATGGGGTATCTGAATCGGCAGTTAAGATTCGTTCTCGCATTAGTGAGTTAGAGTTCTGGCCTGAACTGGAAGTGTTTGTGAAAGCCTTTAAGCAATGGAAAGCAGATGGTTTCAGTCAATTACCTGATGAGCACTACACATCAAGCATGCGTCGTGCGCTAGATATTATTGGTCGTGCAGCGCTTTCGGGCGGTATTGCCAAGCTATTAGAAATTGAGCTGCGCTTAAAAGAAGGTAACAGCGATTTAGTTATACGTACTGATAGACAGCTTAACGAGTCTTCTAGTCACGGTATGGCGTATCTCATTCTGTGTAAGTTCTTGCTCGCATTTACTCGCTTATTACGTGGTAAAGCGGATGTCACGATTCATTGGCCTATTGATGAGCTGGGTACTCTGCATCATACCAATGTGAAAAAAATCTTTGATGCCTGTGTGAATAACAACATTAGCGTATTAGGGGCTTTCCCGAATCCGGAGTCTGAAGTACTTAATCTGTTTGCTAACCGATACATCATTAATAAACAAACACGCAAATTGCAGGTGGTGAAACCGAAAAGCAATCCACTGGCTGAGCGATTAAGTCAGCGTGCCAATAATAAGGAGGCGATCTAATGTCTGAATCAATGCAATCACCTTTGTCTTCTAAAAGTGTAGCGCCTTCAGAAACCACCTTGGTCGGAACCGGAATGCTTATCGAGCAATTATTGCGTGGTGAGTTTATCTGTCGCACCACAAATGAAGATGGTTGGCGTGCTTTAAAAAGCCCGCATACCTTTGAGAAAATTGAACAGTATTTAAATCAAATTAATCGTACGATTTCTTCGGCAGCTGAAGGAGATGTCTTTTTTTGTGGTTATCAGCAGTTAGGCGAGCAAGAAAAGAAAGTGATTTCTAGCCAATTTAAGGATATTTGCTCAGCGCTGGTGCCATTAGTTGAGTGGCTGGTTTTAGTTCAAGAAAGCAGTGGTCAAGATGCTCCTTTAAGTGAAGGTGCACCGATCCGTTTGACTGAGCTTCAAGCGCGTATTGAAGACACCCCAGCTTTTATGGAGCAATTGGCTAAGCTAAGTCATTATCGATTGTTTGGCTCCACCAGTCACAATGTTGATAATCAAATCAAGCTGGTATTTAAGCGTTTAGTTGAACTAGGTTATTTAGTTAAACCCAACAGTGAAAAGCAAATTTACATTGCCACAGGTAAGCTTGATTATTTATACGAAGTGATCCGCTTTATTGATGAAACAGAAGGATTAAGCCTTGAAGCTCAAGCTGAAACTGCGACACAAAGGGATTTAGTATGAGTAATAATTTACATCAAGCAGGGGTTAAGCTGCTAAAGCAGTTAAGCCGTCATGCTGATGTGGTTATGGATGCCTATTTAGCGGGTTCTGTCAGTGAATCAACGCATGACGTTGCTGTGATAGAAAAGCTAAAAAAGAGTGGTATTTTATGGCGACCAGAACCCGATGAGGCCTTACGTCTTAAGCGTTCAGTGAGAGCATTACTGGAAGAAGCGTTGAGCGATGAGCGCAATCGTCAGATTGATGCCAATGTTGGCTCTGCGTTTAGTACGATTAAAACGTTAGCCGATCATTATAAAGAAGCACGGCATAATATTGATTATAGTGCTGCTGAGGCTTACTTAGCCGATTTAAGTGAACATGTTTATAGCTTCACCGATAGCCTAAGATATTCTATTAGGGTGTTGTGGAGCCGCATTAATAACGAGTTCGGTTATGTTGGCAGTATTAGTGCAAAAATTCGTGAGAATGAACTTGCACAAAGCCAAGTGTCTGAGTTGCTTAATGGATTGGAAATGTTCCAGTTCAGTGAATTGAGTGACATTGCTGGTGATATTCGAGAGTTAAGACGACTGCTTGTCACTAACTTGCAAGAAACACTGAGCCAATGCACTCAAGAAATTAGCGCTGTTCAAGGGCGATTACTTGAATTGCTAGGTCGGTTTAGGCAAATTCAGGGTCGTACTCGTCTGCTTAAAGGCTTTTTGTTACATACTGATCTGCATCCAGATTACCAGCCTGAAAACCACGTCGGTCATAAGCACGTGCCAAACTTATTCAATTGCGCCGACGCAATGATTAAGCCTGCCAGTGTTGACGTTAATAACAGTCAGCACGAACTAGTGTTATTAGATGTAGTATCTAAAGTAAAAGCCATTAGTCGTGACTTATTGCCAACAAAAGTACGTGAGCACAATGTGGCAACGACCATGAGTGATGTAGAAGATTTCGACATCCCTGATAACCCGCTTAAACTGGCTGTGGATCAATACTTTTGTGAAGTCATCGATTCAGGTCTGCGACAGTCAGCGCTAGAGTATCTTCATGCTAATAAGCTCGAATGGGAAGCTGAAAACTGGTTATATCAGGTGATTGGCGGTTATGAAGGTTTACCAGATGAGCATAAGGTTTACTTTGAACTTGAACCGATTGGTGAGCCTGACCCAATCTATAACGGTAACTTTATGATCCATGATGTAGAGCTGTGGCTGGCCTAATCCCGTTATCGGCTCGTTTGATAACATGTTTTTGTATTTAGTGTATGCCTATCGAGTGTGTTAGATAGCCTAGAAAGCGATCATTGAATTAAAGCAGTTGACTAACCTCAACTGCTTTTTTGTTTTCATGTATTTCCAAAGAGAAATGTAACTAGAGTCTACCTGGTTGTTACAACTTGACCTCTTTTTGTTTTCCTTGCGTTAACTCATATTTCGATTTGATTTAGCAACATATATTACCCATGTGATGCACTATGGGGTGAAGTCGAAATATTAACCCGTATACTAGTGACTTTAACTTTTCAGTCTTTTAAACACGATATGTTTAGCTGTTAAAGGGATGTGTTTTGGTGAGCAAAACTGGCTTTGACTCTTAAATGATTAATGTTTTAGTGTAAGACCTTTAAAATCAGCTGGTTAATTATAGTTGTAAATCTGCCGTTTCAATGGGAGTAACAACTTATTGATCTCTAACATTGAAATGTATTGCAACTTGTTTCAGTATCGTGGTCGCTAAAATAATTAAAACAATTTTATTGTCGTTTTTAGGTGTTTGCTTCTGAAGTCGGCTTGAACTAGGAATACAACAATCATGGTTAAATCATTATCAACTCGAATTTTTATCGGGTTATTCTTAGGGGTATTTCTCGGAAGTATCGTCCAATTTGCGCTAAATGATGTAGCGTTCTTTTCTGGGACATTAGTCGACATTGCATCGGGCATCGGAAAGATGTTCGTCAATATGATCATGATGCTTGTTGTGCCTTTAGTGTTTGTGAGTATTGTTTGCGGTGTCTGTGAACTGCAAGATTTAAAAAGCTTTGGCAGGCTTGGTGGTAAAACATTTGGTTTTTATATCATCAATACCCTAGTGGCTATCACAGCAGCATTTGCCGTTGCTATGCTCATAGAGCCTGGTAAAGGGATCGACATGACAAGCAATGTCGATGTGGCCATTACAGCGACTGAATTACCCAACTTAATGACGCTTATCGTGAATATCGTGCCGAATAACCCGTTCTCGGCATTTACTTCGGGCAATATGCTTCAGGTTATCTTTATGGCGCTGCTACTTGGCGGCGTGATTAAATCATTAGGTGAAGTTGCCAAAGGTGCTGTAAAAGGCTTTCAAACTGCAAATATTATTATGATGCGTTTGATTTCTGTTGTGATGAATTTGGCTCCTATTGGTGTGTTTGCGTTGATGTTCAAGTTAGGGGCAACGTTAGAGCCAGAAATTTTCTTCAGTGTTGTGCAGTATTTATTACTCATTTTAGGGCTATTGTTGCTGTGGATTTTTGTGGTTTACCCATTCGCAGTCAGCTTCTTCACGCAAGTGACTGCCAAGCAGTTTCGTGAGAAAACCCGCGAGCAAATCTTATTCTCGTTATCAACCGCAAGCTCAAATGCCACGATTCCGGTTACTATGCGAACCTTGACTGATAAGCTTGGTGTTAATCGTGCCGTTGCTGGTTTTGGCGTTCCGCTTGGTGCAACGATGAATATGGGCGGCGTATCGATTTATATTACTATCGCGATTTTCTTTGTGGCGAATGCCTTTGGCATGCCAATCAGTGGCGAGCAAATCCCAGCATTATTGTTCAGTGTGTTTTTACTGTCAGTGGGCGCTGGTGGTGTTCCAGGTGGCGGGATGGTCATGATTGGTGTGCTTATCCATCAGATGGGCTTACCTGTTGAAGCCTTTGCGATTGTGGCAGCGCTTGACCGTATCATTGATATGGTACTGACTTCATGTAACGTAGTAGGTGATACCGCGGTATTAACTATCGTTGATCAAACTGAGAAGCCGCATCAATTAGAAGCTGAAAAAGCTTAATGCGATGAGTCGATTCACTATTAAATGAATTAGTTCTTTTAATAAGCTAGATAAGGGTCTGCATTTGCAGGCCTTTTTTGTATATGCTGATAAGGTAAATCAGTATCACTGACCAAAAGGGAGCGTTAAGTGAGATTAGCAATTGGAATATTATTAATACCATTGATGTTATTGATGGGCTGTCAGTCAACAGAGCACCATGCTGAAGCATTGCCGCAATATACATCTATCGCACACGATAATGATCTGCAAAGAGTTGAGTTGGCTCAGTCAAAGGCTTTAGAGCAAGGAAAGTTATTGTTAGTTGTGATGGGAGCACAGTGGTGTCATGACAGCAGAGGTCTGGCGGGTAACTTTTCAGACCAAACAATGCAGCCTATTTTAATCTCACGTTTTGAAACCGTATTCGTCGATGTGGCATATTTTGACGATATGCATAGCTTACCGCAAAAGTATGGTTATCCTGCTTACTTTGGCACACCGACTGTAATGGTTATTGATCCAAGAACAGGGCAATTACTTAATGAGGCAAGTTTATCAAAATGGCAAAGTGCTGACAGTGTTCCGTTAGATGAATATATCGATTTTTTCTCAACCATTGGCACTCAGCCTGTTGAATCATTACCAACATCACCGCAACTAGATGAGTTCATTGATGCTAATGTGGCCCACTTAAAACAAGGTTTTGATTATCTACGCCTAATATGGGCTGCGGTGAGAAATGGTAACGCTGGCGATTCAAAAGAGCTTCAAGCGGTTGCGACAGAAGTGTGGCAATACAGAACGCAGTTGCAAAAAGATATTATAGTAATGAAGCAAGAGCTGGCAGCTAACCCGCAAACAGCGCTGGCTTTTCCTGAATATGGTAAATTCAGTTGGGAATAGGGAATCGTTGAGTCAACGTATAAGTTTGGGTCGATAGCTTAATAAAAAAACCGCCAATTGGCGGTTTTTTTATTAAGTGTGCACGATTATGCAATATCTGGTTCGTTACTATAATCAAGCCCATGATAGCTCAAGCAAGTATCAACTTCATTGGCACTACCTAAGATGACCGCTACACGCTGGTGAATCGCTTCTGGTTCAATGTCTAAGATATCGCCATAGCCAGTAGATGCCTTACCACCGGCCTGTTCTACTAATAGTGCCATAGGGTTTGCTTCGTACATTAAACGCAGCTTGTATGGCTTCTCTGGGTTTTTATTGTCAGTTGGGTACATGAAGATACCGCCACGACATAATACGCGATGAACATCGCCCACCATCGCAGCAATCCAGCGCATGTTAAATGACTTTTCTCTAGGGCCAATGTTACCCAGCAATAATTCACTGATGTAAGTTTGCATTGGTGCTTCCCAAAAGCGCTGGTTTGACATATTGATGGCAAACTCTGCAGTGTCTTTACTGATGTTAACCGCTTCATCAGTAAGTAAAAACTCATTGGTATCAGGATTTAGGGTGTATAACTGAGTACCTTGGCCAGTGGTTAATGCCATCATGGTTGATGGTCCATAAAGCACGTAACCTGCAGCAAGTTGCTGACGACCATTTTGTAAAAAGCTGGCTTCTGTTAATTCGCCATCTTGTGCTGGCAAGATTGAAAAAATAGTGCCAACAAGCGAATTGATATCAATGTTTGATGAACCATCTAAGGGATCAAAACACACAAGGAATTCGCCTTGTTTATTGACTTCAACGACATAATCTTCTTCTTCTGATGCGAGTCCACGCACGTTTCCTTCGGCTTTTAACGCATCTTTAAGCATGTCATTAGTGATAACGTCGAGCTTTTTCTGAGTTTCACCTTGAACATTTTCTTGCTCTGTTGCGCCCAAGACGCCAGCAAGTGCGCCGTGGCGAACCGCTTGACTGATGTCTTTCGAACAGTCAGCTAAGCGCAAAATGAGTTGTGAAAGTGAGTCGGGTACTGCTTGTTTTGTAAGGGTTTGTGTCAAAGTTTGCATGCTTGTTCCTAAGACAGTAGAGGTTAAGGTCGGTAACCAGTGGTTAATGTTTTAATTTATTGGCAACGATAATACCTCAGATTGACGCACAATACAGCGTGAAAAAGTTGAGCAAGTTAGGACGGGATACCGATTTGTTATAAACTCAGGCAAAATAACGAATTCTAGTAGGCATTAGGTTAAATAAATAATTCAAATAATGAAATTTGCCTCGGTTTACAGCAAGGAATAACAATGACAAATAAATGGAAAGCGACATGGTCAGCTGTGTCGGTAATGTCGTTAGCATTGGCTGGCGCACTGGTTTCTTCACAAGCAATAGCGGCGACGAAAATGACAGGAAATTCTACCCCACTCACCATCGAACGTATTCATGCATCGCCTGCCTTAGCAGGAGCAAGCCCAAGAGGGTTAAAGCTGTCACCTGATGGCAGTCGAGTAACCTACCTTGCGAGCCGTGAGGATAACCAATATTTGTTTGATTTATGGCAAATGGATATTAAGACATCTAAACGTAGCATATTGCTTAATGCTGATGATTTAGCGTCAGGCGAATTATCGGATGAAGAAAAGGCTCGCCGCGAACGCCAACGTATTTATGGTCAAGGGATCATGGAGTACTTTTGGGCAGAAAACAGTCAATCTTTGCTTATTCCTGCTGCGGGTAAGCTTTATTACTTCACTTTAGCAGACAATAAAACGGTAGAACTGGATACGGGTGAAGGCTTTGCTACTGACGCAAGATTATCGCCAAAAGGAAACTTTGTTTCGTTTGTACGTGAGCAGAATATTTTTGTCCTAGCCTTAGAAACGTCAAAACTCATCCAACTGACTTTTGATGGCAAAGGGCCGATAAAAAATGGTATGGCTGAATTTGTCGCCCAAGAAGAAATGGGGCGCATGACAGGTTACTGGTGGTCACCAGATGAAACTTCCATTGCCTTTACTCGCATTGATGAGTCAGGCGTTGAGTTGGTGACTCGAAATGAAATTTATGCAGATGGCATCAAACTGACTGAGCAGCGATATCCATATGCTGGAAAAGCCAATGTTGAGATTGAGCTTGGTGTTATTCAATTAAGCGATGATTTATCTGACAACCTTGTGTCTTGGGTCGATTTAGGCAGTGAAAAAGACATGTATTTACCACGAGTAAAATGGTTACCAGATAGTCAGCATTTGTCTTTTCAATGGCAAAGCCGAGATCAGCAAGCATTAGATTTACGTATTGTGAATGTCACAAAAAAAGCCGCAGCCAAAACCTTAGTTGCTGAACTCAGTGAAGCTTGGGTGAATTTAAATGATGATTTACATTTTTTAAAACAACAAGATTCATTTATTTGGGCCTCTGAGCGAGATGGATTTAATCATCTTTATGTCGTGGATTTAAATGGCAAGGTACAAAGACAGCTAACCCAAGGCGACTGGGTGGTGGATGCGCTTGAACTGGTAGATGAAAAAGCAGGTTGGGTTTATTTCTCTGGTCGAAAAGATAGCGTGGTTGAGCGTCATTTATACCGCGTGCCATTAGCTGGTGGTAAAATTGAGAAGTTATCATCTCGTAGTGGCATGCATTCAGCAGTGTTTGCAGATAATAAGCCTGTGTACTTAGATTATTTTAGTAGCTTAAGTCAGCCACCACAGGTGAGTTTACATGATGAAACGGGTGAACAATTAGCTTGGGTTGAACAAAACGAAGTCACTAAAAGCCATCCTCTATATGACTTTGCTGGTTTGTGGGAAATGCCTGAGTTTGGCGAGCTTAAAGCTGAAGATGGCCAAGCATTACAGTATCGCTTATTTAAGCCTGTACCATTTGATGACAGTAAAAAGTATCCAGTAGTGGTTCGTGTTTATGGTGGTCCACATGCGCAATTAGTCGTTAATAGCTGGAGTGAGGCGGATTACTTTACTCAGTATTTACTTCAACAAGGCTTTGCAGTATTTCAGCTTGATAATCGTGGCTCTGCCCATCGCGGCACAAAATTTGAGTATGTAATTTATCAAAATATGGGCGATGCGGAAGTTGAGGATCAAAAAGTCGGGGTTGATTACCTGAGAAGCTTACCGTTTGTTGATGGTGATAATATTGGTATTTATGGCCATAGTTATGGCGGGTACATGGCGCTTATGGCGCAGTTTAAAGCGCCTGATTATTTTAAAGCGGCAATCTCTGGGGCTCCGGTAACGGATTGGCGTTTATATGATACCCATTACACAGAACGTTACATGGGTCACCCAGAAAAAAATAAAAAAGGGTATGATGCAGCGAGCGTTTTACCATATGTGAAAAATTATCAATCAGGTTTGATGATGTATCACGGCATGGCCGATGACAATGTATTGTTTGAAAACAGTACGCGTGTTTATAAGGTATTGCAGGACGAAGGTAAATTATTTCAGATGATGGATTATCCAGGTTCGAAACATTCAATGCGTGGTGAGAAAGTGAGAAATCACCTTTACAAATCATTGGCTGCTTTCTTGGAAAATGAGTTGAAGTAAATGGCTGTAGTGGTACTCATTGCCCTCAATTTGATTGTGGGGGCATTGTGTTTAAAGAATTTGATAGAGTTGCTCAACAATAATCGTCGCCATTAAAGGGATGTTAGGTTTAAGGATAAGCAAGTAAGTGCGAAATGCACTTTGGCGAGATGTCATATGCTGATCATTGTAGAAACGTGACTGATAAAAAGTCATAAAAAAAGCCAAGTCATTGACTTGGCTTTTTTGTATCACTATTTGTGATTAGTCTTCTAAGTTACCGCAAAAACGATAGCCTTCACCGTGGATAGTCGCGATGATTTCTGGCGTATCAGGTAAGCTTTCGAAGTGCTTACGAATACGACGGATAGTAACGTCAACAGTACGGTCATGTGGCTTAAGCTCACGGCCAGTCATTTTCATTAACAGGTCTGCACGAGTTAAGATTTTGCCTGGGTTTTCAACAAAGTGAAGCATTGCACGGAATTCACTACGTGGTAGCTTGTAAGACTCACCTTGTGGGCTAACTAGAGAACGACTGTTGATTTCTAAGCTCCAACCATTGAAACGGTAGAATTCAACTGAACCTTTCTCTTCTACTTCTGCGCCAGTGCTATTAACACGAGTTAATAAGTTACGAGCACGGATAGTTAATTCGCGTGGGTTAAATGGCTTAGTGATGTAGTCATCAGCGCCAATTTCTAAACCAAGAATTTTGTCAACTTCGTTATCACGACCAGTCAAGAAAATAAGACCGATGTTGTTGATTTCACGAAGTTCACGAGCTAACAATAAACCGTTTTTACCAGGAAGATTGATATCCATAACAACAAGATTAATCTTATTATCCTGCATGGCTGTGTGCATTTCTGCGCCATCGTTTGCTTCAGTTACTACATACCCTTCTGCTTCAAAAATACTGCGCAGAGTATTACGGGTTACAGCTTCATCTTCAACAATAAGAATGTGTGGGTTTTGCATGTTATTTACCTAAATTAAAAACAATTCGATTCTAGTCATGTTGCACTAGGGCGGTGGCACTGCTTATTTATGAAAGTGCCGATAATTTTTCAATTTCACGATAGGTGTTTATCTATGTCTGCCCTGAACAAAACACGCTTCATGACTAACTACATTATATACATTCAGCTTAATACATCATTAAAGTGACATACGTGACATAAATGTGATCATAAAAAATCAATACTTAGATTGTATGCTGAGTATTAATTGACTCACAATCAGTCGAAAGATCTATTAAAACAATGATTCATAAAACTATGAGATTAGATTGCTCGTTAAAGTTCCTTGGCAAACTAATTATTGTTCTATATTTATATCATCTAAAATGTAGAACAAAATGTACAAGCTTGAAAATTTAGTAGCAATTAAACTACTGAAGTATGTAACTGCTTGTATCACTGTTAATAGTTATGTAGCAAAATCTAGCTAGTGATGATTATTGTACTCGTTTTAGGCATTTGTTAACAAATGAAATGTTAACAAATTTACTCTCTAGAATTGTTACAAAATTGGTTTTTTAGGTAAGGTGCTGATTTAACAGGTTAATATAATTATGGTTCTTGTGACTTGTATCACATGGGCTGTCACTGTAATAAAGGGTTTGCTACTGTAAACTGGGTTCAACAGAGAAAATGAAATAATGGAAAATGCAATTGAGTGCCTTTGGCACAAATATCAAGGGACACAATTCTTACTAACGCAGAGACTTGCGAATGATATTCCTTTTGCAATCGTCACTGCTCATAACCCGTTAGGGAGTATCTTAACTCCTTGTCAAAACCGTTTGCTCGACCGCCAATTACAAACCAAAATCGAACAATATAAGCGTCCATATCGTTCGCTTATTGGAGCCGCTCCCGATTTATCTCATATGGAAAAAAGCTGGGCTATCTTTATTGATAAAGAACAAGCTTTGGAGCTTGGACGCGAGTTTAAACAGCATGCAATCTATTATGTCAATCAAGGTCGTTTGTCATTAGTTGCTTGTGGCGATGCACCTGATAAAGAAGTGATGATAGGCGATTTTATGACTCGCACTCAGGTGGTTAATGAGTTGCCTGATCTTCATGAGTAATTTATTGATTGATAAAGCAGTTCCGTCAAGCTGATACTGCTAGTCACCTATTATATCAACGCATTAGGGCTGCTGATAAACCCACTTTATTATAGACAAGGTTATTTATAATAGCGCTGTATTGATTTGAACTAGAAATAGCTTATGGAAGGCCGACCTATCTAAAAATGCCTTTATTCAGAGTTTGAAACTAAAACTTCCCTTATGGTCTATTTAATATAGCTAAATACTGTATTGTTAGCATTTTACGTTAAAGTTAATGCTTGCTTTCATATCTTTAGTGTCTGTAAATAAAGCTATTTTTATCCTAACTATTTAAATATCTAAGCTGATGTGATGACAGCGAGTGTGAATGTCGTATATTCAGTATTCAGTTATTTAGTAATTTTATTACATTCCATAATTGACTTAGGTGGTTATTTATTGGTATTTTTCAATTTCTTCCTGAGGGAAGAAACAGAAGAGGAGCGTTAGCTAGGTAGTAAGTGCGAGGAAAACCAATTCCTAAAACCACTTATGAGGGAGATTAGCGCCGAGGTATGTCAAATGGTTGGTTTCATTTCATATCGGTCGATTAGGCTGAATCCTAACGATTGTCACCTATTCATTGGTGGAGAGCTTCTGGTGAAGATTGCTGTTTCCCTTCTTATAAGGGTGCGTTATCACTGCACCAGGCTCTTCGAACGAAGTAAGTTCGGAGTGTAATCATGTTTTTTAATCTAAGTAGTCAATTCGCATTTGTATGTCAGCCTTCAAGCGTGGAGGTGTCAGTATGAGCTTAGTTGTAGCTAAATTCGGTGGAACCTCTGTGGCAGATTACGCTGCAATGAACCGCTGCGCCGATATTATCTTAGCGAACAGACATACTCGAGTCGTTGTTGTTAGTGCATCCAGCGGCGTAACTAATTTATTGGTGGAGCTTACGCAAGCTAATGTGAATGACAAGCGTCGTTTAGCATTACTGACGCAAATTGGCCAAATTCAATATGACATTGTTGATCAGCTCGATCGTCCTCAAGATGTTGCCGCAGGTATTGATAAGTTACTTAGCCGTATGTCAGTGCTCAGTGATGCGCTTGTATTAGATCGCAGTAAAGCAATCATTGATGAACTACTTTCAATGGGAGAGCAATGTTCCTCATTGCTATTTTCTGCTGTTATTCGTGAAAAGGGCACTCCTTCAAGTGCATTTGATGTCAGACAAGTATTACGTACAGACAGCCATTTTGGCCGCGCAGAGCCGCAAATAGAGCAAATAGCATCGTTAGGTGCTGAGCATTTAGCACCACTATTAGCCAATGAAGTTATTGTTACGCAAGGTTTCATTGGCGCTGATGACCAAGGGCGCACCACTACTCTTGGCCGTGGTGGTAGTGATTATTCAGCAGCACTGTTGGCTGAGGGCTTAAAAGCTGATGCGGTAGAAATCTGGACCGATGTAGCAGGTATTTATACAACCGATCCTCGTCTTGCTCCCAATGCTAGACCAATCCCTGAAATCAGCTTTAATGAAGCCGCTGAAATGGCAACATTTGGTGCTAAAGTATTGCATCCTGCGACGATTCTTCCTGCCGTTCGTCAACAAATTCAAGTGTTTGTTGGTTCAAGTAAAGCGCCAGAACAAGGCGGTACTTGGATTCGACATCAAGTAGAAAACGCTCCCGTTTACCGTGCAGTTGCATTAAGACGTGATCAAACCCTGCTTAATTTGCACAGCCTGCAAATGTTGCATGCACAAGGCTTCCTTGCTGAAACATTTGCGACATTAGCCAAGCACAAAATCTCAGTTGATCTGATTACTACTTCAGAAGTGAATGTTTCATTAACGCTCGATAAAACAGGATCAGACTCTAGCGGTCAGGGGTTATTGAGTGAGTCATTACTGCAGGAGTTATCACAGCATTGTCGAGTTCGTGTTGAAGATAAATTGGCGTTAGTGGCTATTATTGGTAATAAAATTGCCTCAACAGCAGGGATTTGTAGCCGTGTCTTCTCAGTATTAGAAAAGCACAATGTGCGAATGATTTGTCAAGGCGCAAGCCCGCATAACTTATGTGTATTAGTAGCAGAGTCTGAAGCGGCAGATGTGGTCAATTCATTGCACCAAAATTTATTTGAATAAAAGGAAGTGTTCACCAAGTAACAATGCTTGGAACATATGAGGCTAAAGAATATATGACAGAAGCGAATCGCACCTCCAACGCTCACGTATCTACAGTTCAATTAGGTGAATTGGCTACTGGCCAAGCGCTAACAGCTCCTATTTATACGTTTAAAGGAAGTGATAGTGCTGCACCATCTGTCTATATTCAAGCCAATGTTCATGGCGCAGAAGTGCAAGGTAACGCGGTAATTCATCAGTTGATGACGCTATTGGAAGGCCATCAAATCTTAGGTGATATACATTGTGTTCCTTTAGCTAACCCATTGGGGATTAATCAAAAAAGTGGTGAGTTTACTCTTGGGCGATTTGATCCTATTACGGGAGTGAACTGGAATAGAGAATATTTTGAACATGCCGCAATAGTGGCAGACATTCCTAATTGGTATCAAGCAAACAAGGCTTTATCAAATAATGAGTTGTTCGCCGCATTTCGAGTGTTATTAGCACAAAGCTGTCAGCAACGTTTAAATAACTCTTGGGGAATTAGCACGGGGCATCAACTCGCGGTGACACTACAATCGATGGCGCATCAAGCGGATATTGTATTGGATTTACATACCGGCCCTAAGTCTGCAAAACATCTATATTGCCCAGAGTATGATGTCGCATCTGCGGCTTATTTCTCAATTCCTTATTCATTGGTTATTCCTAATGAGTTTGGCGGTGCTATGGATGAGGCTGCATTTTACCCGTGGTGGCAGCTCCAACGCTTTTGTGCGCGTCAAGGGAGACATTTTGACGTCCCCGTAGCGGCGTTTACGCTTGAATTGGCGAGTCAAGAGCGTGTCGATATGGCTGATGCAGAACTCGATGCGATGGGGATCTTGGCGTACTTAAGTCATAGAGGTGTGATCGCAGAAAAAGTGCAACCTGCAGCAATGAAGCGTTGGGGATGTGATTTAGCTAACTATAAAAAATTCCATGCACCAAAAGCTGGATTAGTTGAGTATTGCGCAGAGGTAGGACAACCTTTGAAAGCTGGTGAGCCGTTAGTGACCCTTTTACGACTTGATCAATACGGAACAGAGAATGCCATGACGACAATCAGTTTACCTTGTGATTGCGTTCCTGTACTGCATTTTGCCTCAGCTTCTGTGCATCAAGGGACAGAGCTTTATAAGGTAATGACTAAGGTTTTTGAGATCAGTTAATGGTGAGTCGCTGGCATTAGCAATGATATTGCAAACTGCCAGCGATAGCATATTGAAGTATTAACTCTTTAAAATTTCAAGCGGCATAGCCAGCATCTCGTCGCCTGAAGCTGCAAAATACCAAATAATAGCGATAAGTAGACCAACCGTTAAAAAGTACCAAACCGTTGAGAAAATTTGCCCATACCTATCTAAGGGCAACAGGTGACTTTGGTGTCGAGTTTTCCACTCAAATACAATCTCTAAACTACCAATTAGCAACAAGAACCCTAATAAAGCTAGCCCCAAGCTATAACTGATAAACACGCCTATTGCCGCTCCAGAGATACAGGCTATTAACCCTACCATGCTGTTCATCGAAAAAGTGATGCTTTTAAGAATATGGCCGCCATCTAAGGGTAAAATTGGCAGTAGATTAAACAGATTTAGTAAGGCGTTAAAACTGGCTAAACCTGCAAAAAAGATATTGCCGGTGATCCAATAAGCGACCATGCAGGCTATTGACATCAAGAGGCCAAATGTTGGCCCCATGATAGAGATGACGACATTTTGCCATCGAGTATTTATTCGCTCATCACTGACAGCTAAACCGCCCATGAATGGGATAAGGTAAATCCCTTTGGTTTTCATACCAAAGTGCTTCATGGCTTTAATATGGCCATATTCGTGAACAACCAGACAGGCAATTAATGCTAGTGCAAATTCAATTGAGAATAGCCATGAATAGGCCGCGACACTTGCCGCAGCGAGCATAGCTTTGACAACTTTGGCACTTTTTAATAGCTTGAACCCAAGTGAGGCTAAGCCAATCATACTGAATTTTTGCGTTTTAACAGGAGCGACTTCAGGCACTTGTTGTTCGATATCTTTAGTATTTCTCTGCCCTTGAGCTACTGTGTCATTATCAACCAAAATCGTGTAGTTAATGATAAAAGGCTGCCACTGGACATCAGCCTCTACTCTTACTTTTACAATGGTTTTACTGGTTTCAGTAATAATGTCATCAGTCGTTGCTCCTGCCATTGAAGCGGGGCGCGATAATTCGAATTCGTGCACATTGAAAGCCTGGTTATCTGCTGATGCCGATTTTTGAGAGACTAATTGATTATCCCAATAAAGTTGTTGCCAACCGGCCATAGAGCCTTCTAATCGTAAACGTTTGCCAAGGCATTCTATATTCAGCAGTTCCATATTTTTTGCTGTTCCATTGTTGTGTGATGAGTCATGATGAGTGAAGTAGCGATGGTGAAATTGCTAGGCATTTTGCCCGATAGGTTGCAGTGACTCAAGCTAAATAGATTCAAGATATGCCACAGTGTCGATACCTTGCTTGATATCCGTAAACACCAGTTTGGCACTGCAGCAATGACCATTAAGGGTTGCATGTGTGCGTACGTATTGAATAAAGGTCACTAAATCTATGGGGTGCTGGCTTGCTCTAAGTTGTGGTAATGCCGCTGTTGGGTCATTAGCCTGATGTTGTTGAGGGTGAGCTTGCGCCTCGATAACAATATCGAATGTAGAGCCCTCGCTATCTAATAACCTATCGTTACTACTTATGAGGTGCAGTTGTAAACAACAATACTCTAGCCAGTCAGTCTGATTAGCGAGGTAAATGAGCTCTTCACTTGCTTGCTGTTTTATAATTGCTGGCCAACAAATCGCTAGCATCGAATTCTTCTCTAATGGTCAATAAATTCAGTCAACTTGTTAACTGTTTCCTAAGTACGATTTTTAGTAAAAAAGCGATTAGGTTTCTCACGTTGAATGTTTTATAAGTTGCTGTTTGATAGCAACAATTACCATGCTAATTGCTGCGTTAGCTGATCCCGAACGGCCAAGTTAGAAATTAATGGCTACCATAATCGAAACTGATTTCATTATGGAGGTTTTTAACATGACAAGGGCCATGTTCACGCTGGGTGCGATTTTGCGCTGGGCCAATATGAATCTCTACATTGGCAAAGATGTGTTTCTCTGCTTGCACAAAATATTTACTGTAATAGCCATCCACTTCTTGCTGAAGTTGCTTACATTCTGCTTCAGCTTTCGCACGGCGATTGGCGATTTCTTTTTTCTCATCAAGCATCATTTTCACTTGCTCAATCATTCCCGCATCTGTTTGCCACTCCGTTTTAGGAGGCAGCTTTCTCAAGCGAGACTCGATATCTAATCCTGCGACAACAAGCAGCTTAGCTTGGTCATCACTGGCTTTAGCCTCAGCTTTGAGCTCAGTTTGATCCATGGCGCAATAAAGCTCAGTCTTAGTGCCAGCCGTTGCGCCAAAGGCTACAGCCTTAATGCCTTTTTTAGCGGTCGCTCGCCCACCGACAAGATCGCCTCGTCTGGCATTAGGATCGCTAACGGTAATGACATTGTCTGAGACTGAATGGCTATGAAGCAGTTGTTTAGTGACTAAGATGTCACTTTTGGCGGTTAAATTGGAATATTGCACAAACTGAGCACAGATTTGGCCACGGGCAGTAATATGGGTACTTAACTCATGCTCTTTAATTTGTCGGCCAATGACTCCTTTACTGACAATTACATCGCCTTGGGCTTCAAGGCTAGCTGAGTCTACAAACCCCATAACAGTAATGTCACCAGTGCTTTTTACTTTCATACCCTCGTGGACATCGCCAGTGATTAAGACACTACCTTCAAAATCAACATGGCCGTATTTTACGTCAACATCTTTAATTTGCAGCACATCATCTACTTGCATACCTTTTGGTGTTTCAACAGGTTGACCAGATACTGTTGCGACAAGTTGGTTGGTATCGCTACTTAATAATTCAGTGCCATTACCCGGCTTCATTTGCAGATCTTTGCCCTCAATCTGCATGATAGGTTCCCCGTGTACGTTATAGCCTGGAGTACCGGTAGTCGCAGGCGTTTTTATCATTAAAACGTCGCCTGGTTTCACCATGATCATTGCGCCCAGATTTCGCATGTCGACAGAGCCATCTTCACGTTCTTGAGGTTGTAATAACCGTTCACGAGCAAGGGGGACTTGTCTTGTTAATGTTGCATTAATGCCATTTACAGCTAATTTGCCAATGGCGATTTGGCTACTGCAACTTTCACCCGGCGGTAAAATCGCTAATTGCTGGATCAGAGATTGAATTTTAGGTTTGCTTAATCCCATTTTGACTTTATGGGATTTTAGGGTGTTGAGGATCATTGGAAGTGAAGGGTCTTTTCCACCCCATGCTGATTCTAATGTCATAGAGGCCGACATTTTATCTTCGCTGATTTCTATGGTCACACTGCCATCAGCTCGTTCACCAATGATAAAAAATAACTCATGTTTACCATTGTCATGAGTGCTGAGGGCATTAACTTCAGCGACACAATTATGAATATTGTGGGTTAACGGTTTCAGCATGGCAAACTCTGCCTGCGTCAGTAGCTGTTTTACGTCATCTTCAGAAATTGGCCCATGAATATTGGGCGTAACACGAAACTCTACTTGGGTTTGAGTTTCATTAAAAACAGCCATGCTCCAATCCAGCATAAAAACCCTTATTAGCCATGAGACTTAAATGCGTGTTAGCTCATGTATTGTTTTTCATAATGTGTGATGTTGATATCAAAATGTAGCTGTTTTTATGAATAAAGACTAGATAATTATCAAGCTTATGAGCGCAAATTGAGAATTAGCACTCATCTTTCTTTAGTTGTTAATTTGTTGTTACTTATGGAAAAAGTACAATTTGTACTTATTATTTTCAGCAGGAACATTAACTTGGCCAAATTCAGCTGCAATTGTGTCTGCGTACGGAAGGTTACGGTTAGCCACAATTTGCCATACACCATTGGCAGATAAACTGCTGGCGCTTTGTTTGACGAAATCTTTGGCAATATGTGTGGTGGCGGCTAATCCATCGTGAAACGGCGGATTAGAAATTATACCGTTAAATTGCCCTTGTATTTGTTTAAAGCCATCTGATGGATAAACTTTAGCAGTCATCTGATTGGCAGCTAAGGTCAGCTCGCAGGCTTTGAGCGCCATTGCATTAATATCAATACATTCAACGTTAAGTTGTGGGTTTACTTTAAGCATTGCTGCACTAATAACGCCAGCTCCACAGCCGAAATCTAGAACTCTTCCCGATAATTCTGGCAGGTTTGACAGCAGTAATTCAGTACCTTGATCGAGCTTTTTCTCACTGAATACGCCAACAAGGTTACAAATAGTAATGTCTCCTTGTGGTGTCGATAATGAATAGTGGCTGACCCAATCTTCAATCGAGAATATTGGTGCAATTGCGGTTAATTCAGCAATGAATAGTAAACAGTGTCGAGCATTATCGCGCTTTAATGGCGCAGAATAATAGTCAGGCAATAGCTTTGCTAAGGATTTTACTCCGCCTTTATTGTCGCCAATAACGATAAGCGTGCCGCCAACTGATAGATGTTGAGCTGCTAATTGAAATAGGTAGGGCGCCAATGCTTTTGCTTTTGGAAAGTAGACAATGACAGTATCAAATTTCTGTTTGGTATCGTCAGGCAGTTGGTGACCAAAGTAGCTCGTAAGATGCGCTTTATCCTGTTTAGCCACATATTGATAATGATTAAAATCAAGCGCTAAGCTTGTAACTGATGCAGCATGACTAAGGAGCTCTGATGCGAGAGTATCGGCTTCATGGTTTAAAATCAGCAGGTGCTGGTTTTCGATGAATTGAACATTGCGCATTAAAACTTGAGAAGTGTTGGTGAGCACAGAATCGACCTTAATAAATTAACTCAGTTGTTATGAGGGCGATTATAGCAAAGAAGTGCTGAACTGTTTACGTTATCAAAGCGTGTTTATTAAAGGTAAACTTGCATAAAAAAGGGCACAGCTAATACTGCGCCCTTTCATCAAGAGATGAGATTTAAGGGTTATTGAGCAGCTTTAGGCAATAAACTCATCATCTTGGTGGCGATATCAATATTATCTTGGTGACCACTGAATAAGATTGCTCCCGGTCCAGCGGCAAACACTTGTACGTCATCAGCAGTGTGTCCTAAAGATGTCCAACCTGTGTTTGTACGAAGATCTATGACAGATAAAATGGTTGTAAATAGCTGCTTTTGTCCCTGCATTCTTGCAGCGCTAAGCTTAGCGATTTCTTCGTCTGTTGCCTCAAAACCAATGAGCTCATTAAAACGTTTTTGCCATTCATCAGTTGCGATTAGTGCTTTTGCAATCATTTCAGGTGAAGCGGTTATCTGATGAAGAATCGCGGGCTCCCAAGCGTATTCATTATTTGCGCCGATAGATAGGCCACCGGTATTGTGGTCAGCAGTAACAACCATTAGCGTATCTTGGCGTTCACGAACAAATTGCTCCACAACCTCGATAGCATTAGCGAACTCATCCATTTCTCCCATGGCCGTGGCGATATCATTTGAATGGCCAGCCCAGTCGATTAAGCTACCTTCAACCATTAAGACAAAACCTTGCTCGTTTTGAGATAATAAATCTAATGCTTTTTGAGTTAAGGTGCTGAGTTTGTGTCCTTGTTTGTCATCGATGACCCAAGGCAGTTGCACATCGGCAAACAGTCCTAGCACTTTAGGTTCGGTTATAGAGTCTAATTGAGCAAACTCTGTGATGTGCTGATACCCTTTATCGGTAAATTGCTTCAGTAAGGCTTCTGAAAAATATTTTTGTCCGCCACCTAAAATGACATCTGCATCAGAGTTAAGGTAGTCCTCAGCGATTTCGACGTAGTTTCTGCGGTGTTCATTATGGGCAAGAAAAGCTGCTGGTGTGGCATGATTTACCTGAGATGATACAGCTACGCCAGTCGATAAACCTCGCTTTTTAGCCATTTCCATAATGGTTGTCAACGGACGTTTATTTTCATCAACAGCAATGGCACCGTTATAGGTTTTAAAGCCCGTCGCTAAGGCTGTGGCTGATGCGGCTGAATCTGTGACATATCCGCTAACAGGTGCAGGGTAAGTGCTTGACATACCGACAAGTAAGCGATCAAACACTGTTTGTTCAATCTCTTGTGTTTCAGGGTTATCTTTAAAATAGCGGTAGGCGGTGGTGTATGCGGGACCCATACCATCACCAATCATAATGATCATATTCTTGGGTTTAGCCGGGCCTGAAGTTTGTTTTGCTTTTTTATTAGGAATATTAGTGATGGGCGCGACAATAGGTGTTGATGAGTCCTTGCTTGAAGCTGTGTCAGAATTTGTGGCTTGTGGTGCTGTGCTTGGAGCACTAGAAACTGTGGTATCAGAAACACTAGAAACTTGAACCTGTACTTGATTGGTCTGTTTGGTTGCTGCAAGCATATTGGCTTCTGCTAATGGCTGACTTGCCATAGAAACCGATGAGAAACACAGGGTCATCCCAAGCATTAAGCTTAGTGTTGTTCTTATTGTCATGATAAATCCTGAAGTAAAATTAAGGCTCAACTTGATGGTAAATGACCGTCATTATTGAGCCTATAATATTGTTAAGCTTGTTTATTGATTCGTGCTTCAATTGCGTCCATTAGCATGCCGGTAATATCGACATCAAACGCTGCTTCAATTTCTTTGATACACGTTGGGCTAGTAACATTGATTTCGGTGAGCTTATCACCGATAACATCTAACCCAACAAAGATTAGGCCACGCTTTTTAAGTTCAGGCCCTAATGTGCGTGCAATATGAAAATCGCTTTCAGATAGCGGTTGAGCAACCCCGCTGCCGCCTGCCGCTAAATTACCTCGGGTTTCACCTTTCATGGGTATACGTGCAAGTGAGTAAGGGACTGGCTCACCATCAACAACTAAAATACGTTTATCACCTTGCTTAATTTCTGGGATAAAGCCTTGCGCCATGGCGTAGCGTGAACCGTGCTCTGTGAGCGTTTCTAAAATAACGCCAATGTTCGGGTCATCTTGTTTTACACGGAAAATTGATGCGCCACCCATACCATCAAGTGGTTTAAGAATAATATCGCCTTTTTCAGCGAGGAAAGCACGGATGCGTTTGGCATCACGAGTTACCACGGTTTCAGGGGTAAACTCTGGAAACCAAGCAGTGAACAATTTTTCATTCGCATCACGCAAACTTTGTGGTTTGTTGACGATTAAAACGCCTTCTTCTTCAGCGCGTTCAAGCATGTAAGTGGCATAAATGAACTCAGTATCAAATGGCGGATCTTTACGCATTAAAATGACATCTAAGTCAGCAAGTGGCGTATCTTCGCTGTCGCCTAATTCAAACCATTTAGTGGCATTATCTTCAACTGTCAGTGAACGCATGGTTGCCATTGCCTTGCCATTTACCATAGCGAGATCTTGCATTTCCATATAATACAGTTCGTAACCACGAGATTGGGCTGCCATTAACATTGCAAAACTTGAGTCTTTTTTGATGTTAATGTCGCTGATTGGATCCATTACTATGCCGAGCTTAATCATACTTTATCCTTATTTTCTCAATGCTTATTATCATTGATTAACCGATATCACCGAAACGTAGTTGCAACGCGGTAATCGCAGTCAGTGAAGCTGTTTCTGTGCGTAATACTCTAGGGCCAAGTAACACATCCGTAAATTGATGTGTTTCCGTCATGGCGATCTCTTCTTCTGATAGACCGCCTTCAGGGCCAATTAATAACCGAACCTTGGTATTTTCTAGCGATAGTCCATTAATGCCATGTGCAGCACGCGGGTGCAGATTTAACTTTAATGCGTCAGTTTGCTCAGCACACCATTGATTAAGTGTCATTGCAGGCCTGACTTTCGGTACGAAACTACGTCCCGATTGTTCACAAGCACTGATGACAATTTTTTGCCATTGGCTGATTTTCTTTTCTAAACGCTCGCCACTTAATTTGACCCCACAGCGGTCAGAAAAGAGCGGGGTAATAGTGGTTACGCCCAATTCAACTGACTTTTGAATGGTAAAGTCCATTCTGTCACCTCGAGATATCACTTGACCTAAATGTAAGTCTAGTGGTGACTCTGAATTATTTGGCGTATTTTCAATGATTTCAACGGTGACGTTTTTTTTGTTTGCACTGATTATTGTTGCCAAATAATCGTTGCCATTTCCAGTAAATAAACGGATGTTTTCGCCTTCGGTCATTCGCAGAACACGACCAATGTGCGCAGCACCATCTTCGTCTAGTTTTACGTGCTGATTAACAGCAAGATCATTGATTGCTTGATAAATTCTTGGGACGCGCATAGTAAATCCTTAATCAATGAGGCCGAGATTCTGACATTGTTTTAAGACAAAATTATTATGATTGCCTTGATTCTCTGAAATTAATTTATCTCTTAAACATTCAACCTTATCAACTGGATAAGTTTTATCCCATGCGTTGAATAAGCGTTTCTGGCTAGCAGAGATGGCTAAGCCATAAGTTTGCTGCATGTAAAAGTAGGTACGAGCAATTGCGCCGCGGCTTTGCTTTGGCGGCTGTGCTTTGCGGCCTTTAAAGTCAACAACCATAGCACATTGGCCATATTGTGTGGCTTCTCCATTCCATTCGCTAAAGCGGTAGTTGCTTCTATCGCCATTAACTTCACCAACAGCAGGGGTTAGATTGTGCAAATCGGCTTCCATTTTCTTAAATTCTGCACTGGTTCTGCCGCAATTTTTACGACCGCCATTTTGCCAGTATTGCAACTGATGACCAAACTCCCATGCAGGGACAACATGCTCCCATTCGATTCGATTTGCTCGTGGAATTTGTTTGCGTACTTGGTAACCACAGCTGTCTAGGTTTGGTTTCCATTGTTTACCAATCACTTCAATATCACAACCGCAATAAAAGCTGCTCATTGGTAATGACTGACTATATATCTTCTGGGCAATTTTTTTCGCACTTCTAAAACTTGATGGATGTTGGGCTGCTTGCGCACTAACACTCGTAATAGTTGTGATAACAAATAACACGATACCCATTTGGAACAGATTTGAAACTTTTAAATACGGCACAATAAACCCTAACGACATTCAATACGGCACAGGCTATACGGGTTGGTTTAGCCTGATATTTGCAAAGGATGGTAAGGGATTGAAACTTGGGATGCAATCAGAACTGTGGATTGTATTTTGGATTTTAACGACCAGACCATAAGCTCATATTTTGCATTATTAAATAGCAGATTATTGCGAAAGTTATTGCGAAAGAGTTAATGGCGTTAATACTTGCTGACAAGATTTACAGCGGTACTGTGTTTGATGACGTTGCACTTTATTGTGGCGCCTAATGGATAACATGATAGGACCACAGTCACAACGATATTGAAATTGCTTACCTGCAACGGATTGAGTATTCAGCTGATGGGTCGTATCGGCAGGTACATTAAATACACTAGTCATGATGTTTTGCCACTCTTGCCCGTGGGGCTTAACCCGACCATACAGTTGAAAACTGAGTAAATGGCTGATTTCATGAGGCACAACTTGATCGATAAATTCAGTGATATTTTCTTCAAGTAATACAGGATTAAACCTGAGCTTATTTAATTGGAGATGAGCCGTTCCTGCGCTTTTTCCTCTTAAGGTAAATTGGATAGTAGGGCGTGGGAATTGACGTTTCAATAAGCTTTCTGCCTGCAGATAGTCTGCTTCTACTTTGCGTAAAATTTGTTGTTGCGCCTCAGTTTTAGGTAAACAAGTTTTCATCGATGTTTTATCGTTGGGAACACTTGGTGCAGCGTGATTTATTGATGACTGCGTTTGACGACGGAACAATGATTTAAGCATATTTGGCTTGGCTAAAAGGCTTGTTGAAAGCGTTTATAGTGAATAAGGAAATGAATACATCGAGCTTGATTATAGCGTGTAGAATCGTCCTGCCGCAAACCTTGAGATAATAGCATGCGGCAAGATGAGTGATGCTGCAGTTATTCTACAGCGGCAAGTTTTATCATGTCGACGATTTGTTCAACAATGGCCCATTCCGTATCGGCATCATAACCACTGACTCTCGGGGTATGAATGTGCCCAACAGGAATATCACGGTTAAACTGCTGTTTTAGCAAGATACTACGATAAGATATTTCATTGGACAAATAGCCGCCGCCAGAACCTTCAACTGATGTTTCATTGGCTAATTCGTAAATGTTTTTCGCATCAAATTGTCCACGGCTCACGGTGGTGACTTGATGATTGTCATTGACCTTCCATTTACCTTCTACTTGTTGCATTGCTCTAACAGGCAGTGAGAACTCAACAAATTCAGGGCCGTTTAATGTTCCTCCATTAAATAGCGGAGCTTGTGGAGCTGTTTTACTGGCACCTGTATAAACATTGAGATTATCAGGCGCTGCAGCACTGCGGCCTCTTGCAGGAAAACGCTCAATATCAAAATCATCTCGCCCCATACTGACGGTGAAAATCATATCAATACTGTTATCGCGATACATAGGTGTCAGTAGAGATTCAATCATACCGTCATCGAAATCAGCAAAACGAACTGGGATCATCACAGTTTCGATTTGAGCTTGTTTACCATTAACGTCGAACGTCATGCCATCAAGTGCTAATGCAGTTAATCCTGAAGGGTTACTTTGAGTGATGTCTTTGTCTAAAAAGAAAGGGTCAAAGCCAGTGACTAGGATCTTTATTCGTGTTTCTGGTTTAAAGTGAATATCGCTTAACCCGCGAGATGACTTCTCAAATGCGTTAACCAGAATGTCGCGCTGCCAAGGCACTATATTGTAACCAGCATCTGCTGTTTTTAAGGTTTTTCGCATTGCTAAGCGGCTCCAGTAGAGCGCGCGATCATCGTAGTTACCTGCTTTAACATCGGCGACTGCTTGTTGCCAAAGCTTGGTTCCTTGTGATGCCACCATTTGCGTAATAGCCAGTTCATCCGTTGATGAATTGAGCTTATTATCTAATTGTGTATTAAGGTTATCAAAGCGGTTAGCCACATCTGCCATCACTTCCATCACATTAGGAAGGCGCAATTCTTCTACATTTAGGCTGCTTGATTCATTTTGCGCATAGGCGGGATTAACACTGAGCAACATTGCTGCAGCTAATGTGCTTGTGATTAAGGGCTTGAACATGGCTATTCCTTTAGAATGTCTTTGTTATTGTTTAATTTAACACGGCTAGATCGCTAATTCATTATAGATTGTAATGATTCCTGACTACTATAACGTTTGGCGAAGAAGTCTAAAAATGCACTGATATTACTGGCTAACTGGCGGCGGCTTGAGTAAACCCCATAAACTTTAAATGGTTCCATCGGCCATTCTTGCAACAGTGGCACTAATGTTCCTGCGGCTAACTCTTGCTTACAGCTGGTATTTGATAACATCGCAATGCCAAAGTCATCTTGAGCGAGTCGCTTAACCATACTGGCACTATTAACGCGTACTTTGCGTTTAAAGGTGGCCATTGTTTTACGGCTCCCTTTACCAACAGGCCATATTGGTGCTGATAAGCTTGTTCCTAATAATATCCCACTGTGCTGAGCTAGCTCTTGGGGCGTCGCTGGCGTGCCCGATTTTTTGAGATAACCTGGACTTGCGACTAAAATAGGTTGGCGCTCAAAAAGCAATCGAGCGACTAAGTCAGAGGATTCTAACGGCCCGTACTTGATGGCGATATCATAGCCTTCACCCACTAAGCCTACATTACTGTCGGTAAATTGAACATCCAGCTCAATGTTGGGGTAAAGACGCATGAAGCTACTACATAAGTTAGCAATGACTTCTTGAGAAAATGACACTGGAATTGCGATACGCAAAGACCCCGAAATATCACTATGGGTATTTTCAATAATGGCCTTGGCGGCATCAATTTCTTGGCTAATCGAATCGCAATGCTGAAAGAATAATGCACCAACTTGAGTTAGGCTTAAATTACGCGTGTCCCGTTGCAATAAACGCACGCCAAGTTGCTCTTCTAATTGAGCTACTTTGCGACTTATGGTTGATTTTGGTTGTCCGATGTCTCGGGCGGCTTGCGAAAAGCCTTTTGCTCTAACTACTGCTGCAAACAGCATCATACCGTTTAAATCAGGCACTTTAGCCTCACTGTCTCAAAAATGGAACAAAGCGTCTTCGACAGTTTAATGGTAATTGGACAGCGAACAAAGTTATATTTACCGACTAAAAATTTTAGAGGCTATAAAAGCAGAGGATCTAAGGATGACTAGCAAAAAGCAGCCCGTAAACAAGACAGTACAACAAGTGGCTGATCCACTATTTTTACAAGCGGAACATTTAGCTAAAGATTTTTCGCTTTTCCCAGCCCACAGTAAGCAGACATTAGCTGAAGAAGTTAAAGGTCTACTTTCTGAAGATGCTATCCAATCGAATTTAAAAGAATTGTCGACACTTGATGTTGACAGTTATGTATCTAAGGTTATTCAACCGACTCAAGATAAAAACCGCCCAAGTGCCAAGCGTGTGATTGCAGACCTTAAAGGTAAGCTGATCACTGAAGAGCATTTAGGCTCTTTTTACAGTGCTGAAATTGAATTAAATTTCGGTTCTCGTACTCGCCGTGTTGGTTTTATCGCTCAAGAAAGAACCACATCTAATGGCGCGTGGATGCCAGAGCATCACTTAGCGGCATGTAAAGCGATTCGTCATTTTGCTGAGTTATCAATGCCAATCGTATACCTCATTGACACTCCAGGTGCTGATGCGGGTGAAGTGGCTAACAGTCAAAACCAAGCACACTCGATTTCAAAAGCGATTGCTGAAAGTGCCAACGTTGATGTTCCAACCGTTGGTATTGTCATTGGTGCGGGTTACTCAGGCGGTGCAATTCCATTAGCTGCAGCCAACATCTTATTGTCACTGCGTGATGGTATTTTCAATACTATTCAGCCTCAAGGTTTGCAATCAATTGCCCGTAAATACAACTTGTCTTGGCAGGAATGTGCTAAGTCAGTCGGTGTATCACCAGAAGAGTTACTTTCTGCAGGTTGTATCGACGGTATCGTTGATTTCTCACCATACGATAAAGATGAGCGCCAACATAATTTACGTCGTGCAATTATCAGTGGTATTGAAGCAGTAGAGAAAGCAGCAATTACTTTCGTTCGTGATTCTGATGATTTACGTGAGCATTATGACCGCAGTTTGTCGCGTTTCTTAGACCCATCTAAGAACTTAGCTGCACTTGAAAATAACCAAGGTTTGGCTGTGGCGAATAGCCCGACCATGCACCATAACTTATTTGGCAGTGCATATCGTTACCTACGTTATTTAACCTTACGTAGCCGTATTCATTCTATTTCTGTTGAACAGTATGGTCGCTTGTCGAAAGTCAGTGTGCCTGAAGGTGATTTATTAGCACGTATTCAACAAGAACAAGACAGTGTTTTCCAAGCATGGTTATCAACGCCAGATAAGCTAGTGTACGATGAAGAATTGAATAAGCTTTGGGGCACATTCGACAGTAAACGAAGCGAAATTTCAGCTGAACGTAACGTCATTACTCGTTTCATTCTTGGTGAGCCAAAAGAAAACTATAAAAAAGCACGTAAGGCATTGTTATTCAACATTGGTTGGTCGCTATATCATCGCTGGAAAAGCAATGCTGCGAACAACTTTAAAGGCTTAATCAAGTACCTTGAGTCTTTACCTGCTTCAACAACACAAGCGCCATGGCCTGAGCTTAATCAGTTAACCGTGCTTGATATTGTTGTTAATGATGAGCTGCGTGAAGACTTTATTTGGCAATGTCACAACGTACTTATCTTCAATGCGTTATATGACAATGTGGTTCAAAATTTAGCATCGATTTCTAAAGAAGCGATGATGTCTAAAAGCTTATCGCGTGAATCAGTTGATAAGCTATTACATACCTCTATCGACACTGCATTATCTACTAATGATGATGCCAATGATAAAAGTAAGTTCTACAAGTGGCTTAAATTCTTCATGGGTCAATCTAACCGTGCTGAACTGCTGACTCGTGTTGAGCAATGGAAGAGTGTTGGTTTCCCACAATTAAACGACAGTTTATTCGTGATCTTAACTTACTTCTTTGAACGTTTATTACCAGAATACTTTGACAGTGAAGAAGACCATTCTAAGTACACGGGTGCAATTAACCCTGTGCGCATTGGTCGTCGTAAAGACTTCTGGAACCGTTTGACTATGGGTTACCAGGATTTACTTATCCAAAAAGTTTTACGTGATGAAAAACGTCAAGGCAAAATGGGTTGGGAAAGTGTGATTGCTAAGTTCTTCACAGAATTCGAAGAGCTAAATGGCGACAAAATGTCGGCAAACCAACTTAACTTCCCTGGTTTCCGTTTATCTATTGAAGATGCATTAGATAAAGGCATTCGCCCATGTGGTTTAATCACAGGCCTTGCTGACTTTGAACATGGCGAAAGTAAATTACGCGTAGGTGTTGCGGTATCAAATATTGCATTCCAAGCGGGTGCATTTGATATGGCGAGTGCTGAGAAGTTCAGCGCGCTGTTGATTGAATGTGCTAAGCGTAAATTACCTGTCGTTTGCTTCATCAGTTCAGGTGGTATGCAAACTAAAGAAGGTGCAGCGGCGCTATTCTCAATGGCTGTGGTTAATGACCGTATTACCCGTTTTGTTCGTGATAACGAATTACCAGTATTGATGTTTGGTTTTGGTGATTGTACCGGTGGTGCTCAAGCAAGTTTTGTAACGCATCCTTTAGTGCAAACTTACTACCTATCAGGTACAAATATGCCGTTTGCGGGTCAAATGGTTGTTCCTGCTTACTTGCCGTCTACTGCAACGTTATCTAACTACTTATCAAAAGTACCTGGTGCAATGACGGGGTTAGTGCATAACCCGTTCAGCGACACACTCGATAGCCATTTATCAAGCATTGATCCATTAATGCCACTACCGACATTACATGCTCATGATGTCATTGCGAAAGCATTATCAAGCTTAGTGCCGGAAGTGAAAGCGATAGAAGAGAAAATCGTTCAAGACGATCCTCGTATGCTGATGAAGCCAATTGACAAAGTTTTGGTTCACGCACGTGGCTGTACAGCGGTTAAATTGATCCGTAAGGCACATGATAATGACATCAATGTTGTTCTTGTTGCTTCAGATCCTGATATGACCTCAGTGCCAGCAGATATGTTGAAAGTTAACGATAAGCTGGTTTGTATTGGTGGTAACACCTCAGATGAAAGTTACTTAAATGCATACTCTGTTCTGAAAGTTGCTGATTACGAAAACGTAGATGCACTTCACCCTGGTATTGGTTTCTTATCTGAAAGCCCGCAGTTTGCTGCATTGTGTGTAAACAATGGCGTTAACTTTGTTGGTCCTAGCGTTCATTCAATGACGACCATGGGTAACAAGTCGAATGCAATTAAGACTTCGCAAGCGCAAAATGTACCTGTTGTACCTGGTTCACATGGTATTTTAACTAATGCTGAACAAGCAGTGAATGTGGCCATTGAAATTGGTTACCCAGTATTGCTTAAAGCGGTTCAAGGTGGTGGCGGTAAAGGTATCCAGGTTGTGACTAAGCCTGAAGACATGATTGGCTTATTCCAAAAAACCTCTACAGAAGCGGCTGCAGCATTTGGTAACGGTGATTTATACCTTGAGAAATACGTGACTTCACTTCGGCACATCGAAGTGCAATTGTTACGTGATAAGTTTGGTAACACCAAAGTATTGGGTATTCGTGACTGTTCAGTTCAACGTAATAACCAAAAAGTAATCGAAGAGTCTGGTTCAACCATGTTGCCTGAAGAATTGAAGCAACGTGTACTGGAGTATACGCGCGCTTTAGGTGATGCGACTGATTACATGGGTGCTGGTACGGTTGAGTTTATTTACAACCTTGATGCTAACGAAGTGTACTTCATGGAAATGAATACACGTCTACAAGTAGAGCATCCAGTTACTGAAGCAACATCAGGTATCGATATTGTTAGCGCTCAGTTCGATATTGCTGCAGGTCGCTCAATTGAAGATTTACAGCCTGTTGAGCAAGGTTACGCGATGGAAGTACGTGTCACTGCTGAAAAAGCAGCTTTAGACAGCGAAGGTGTACTTCAATTATTACCAAACCCTGGCATGATAACTGAGTGCGTGATGCCAGAAGGTGAAGGTATTGAGATTATTTCTATCGCTGAAACTGGCAAGGAAGTATCGCCATACTACGATAGCTTAATCGCACAAATCATTATCCGTGGTGAGTCACGTGAAGATGTTGTCTCTAAGATGTCTGCATATCTAGACAGTGTCGTTATCAAGGGTATTGCGACTAACATTCCATTACTGAAGCTAATTCTGAAAGATGCCACCTTTAACCAAGGCGTTTACGATACGAATTATCTGCCACGCCTAATGGCAGAGCTAGACGTACCTGCATTGGTTGCTGAAATGGAAGCAGCGGCTGAAACTGTTGGTTTAGATACTGAATCATTACGTGTTGCAGAGAGTAATGAACTTAAAGTACTCGCACAAGGTGCCGGTATCTTCTATACCTCTCCAGCGCCAGGTGAGCCTGACTTCGTTAAAGAAGGTGACATTGTCACTGTAGATCAAACTTTAGCGCTTACAGAAGCGATGAAGATGTTCTCACAAGTCACATTAGCCGGCTTTAACCGTCAAAATGCGATTCTTTACCCTGAAAATCAGAAGTACCGTATTGAACGTATTCTGAATGGTAACGGTCAGCAAGTATCACAAGGCGACTTACTGTTTGTTATTTTACCGATTGACGGTGAGTAATAATGAACAAGCCATAATGTAATGTTTATGGCGATGATATAGCAAAAATCCTCAGTTTATGGCTGGGGATTTTTTTATGGAAATTACCAGCAAGTTTTAACCAATAGCATGTTTATTTTGATACAAATTGGCTTTTTTGTTGCTAATTGCACCAAATTTACCTCGGTTGAGCTAGCCGTTGTCAAAAATGCGGCGTTTTAACATAAAAAATTAAGTTGTTTGAAAAATAAACAATAACTTTTATTTTGTTGTTTTATTTAGAAATATTGAAATTATGGACATTTTTTTTATGCGAAATGTGATAAATTTTGCAAGTCTCATTTGCGCATTTGAAGGTTCCCACTTACAATATGCGCCTTAAATAACCAGATGTGCGGTGTGTCTAGCTTTTTTACATACTCCGTTTACCTCTTAACTAATCATTAAAGTTGAATCATGACCGAATTATCCAAATACAGAAACATTGGTATCTTCGCTCACGTTGACGCGGGTAAAACCACGACCACCGAGCGTATCCTAAAGCTAACCGGTAAGATCCATAAGATCGGTGAAGTACATGATGGTGAATCTACTACTGACTTCATGGAACAGGAAGCTGAGCGCGGTATTACTATTCAGTCAGCAGCAGTAAGCTGTTTCTGGAATGACCACCGTTTTAACGTTATCGACACTCCAGGCCACGTTGACTTCACAGTTGAAGTATATCGTTCGCTTAAAGTTCTTGATGGCGGTGTAGGTGTATTCTGTGGTTCTGGTGGTGTTGAGCCTCAGTCAGAAACTAACTGGCGTTATGCTAACGAATCAGAAGTTGCGCGTATCATCTTCGTAAACAAATTAGACCGTATGGGTGCTGATTTCTTACGTGTTGTTAAGCAAACTCAAGACGTTCTAGCTGCTAATCCATTAGTTATGGTTTTACCGATTGGTATCGAAGACGAATTCTCTGGTGTTGTTGACCTATTAACCCGTAAAGCATGGGTTTGGGATGAAACAGGCCAAGCAGAAAACTACAAGATTGAAGACGTTCCAGCTGACATGGTTGACATGGTAGAAGAATACCGCGAAATGTTAATCGAAACTGCTGTTGAGCAAGACGACGATCTAATGGAAGCTTACATGGAAGGCGAAGAGCCATCTATGGAAGACATCAAGCGTTGTATCCGTAAGGGTACTCGTACAATGGACTTCTTCCCAACATACTGTGGTTCTGCGTTCAAGAACAAAGGTATGCAGCTTCTTCTTGATGCTGTTGTTGATTACTTACCTAACCCAGTTGAAGTTGATCCACAACCTCTTACTGATGAAGAAGGTAATGAAACTGGCGAACACGCAATCGTTGATGCAGATGCTCCATTAAAAGCGCTTGCATTCAAGATTATGGATGACCGTTTCGGTGCACTAACTTTCGTACGTATCTACTCAGGTCGTATTAAGAAGGGTGACACTATCCTTAACTCTGCAACAGGTAAAACTGAGCGTGTTGGCCGTATGGTTGAGATGCAAGCAGATGAGCGTAACGAATTAGATTCAGCTCAAGCTGGTGACATTATCGCTATCGTAGGTATGAAGAATGTTCAAACTGGTCACACTTTATGTGATGTTAAACATCCTTGTACTCTTGAAGCAATGGTATTCCCAGAGCCAGTAATCTCTATCGCTGTAGCACCTAAAGATAAAGGTGGTTCAGAGAAAATGGGTATCGCTATCGGTAAAATGATTGCAGAAGATCCATCTTTCCGCGTAGAAACTGACGAAGATTCAGGCGAAACCATCCTTAAAGGTATGGGTGAGCTTCACTTAGACATTAAAGTAGACATCCTTAAGCGTACTTACGGTGTTGACTTAATTGTTGGTGAGCCTCAAGTTGCTTACCGTGAAACTATCACTAAAGTTACAGAAGATAGCTACACGCATAAGAAACAGTCTGGTGGTTCTGGTCAGTTCGGTAAGATCGACTACGTTATCCGTCCAGGTGAGCAAAACTCTGGCTTCACTTTCAGCTCTTCAGTTGTTGGTGGTAACGTACCTAAAGAATTCTGGCCTGCAGTTGAGAAAGGTTTCGCTAGCATGATGAACACCGGTACTGTTGCTGGTTTCCCTGTGTTAGACGTTGAACTAGAACTTACTGATGGTGCTTTCCACGCAGTTGACTCGTCAGCTATCGCGTTCGAAATCGCTGCTAAAGGTGCATTCCGTCAGTCTATGCCTAAAGCCGGTGCACAACTTCTTGAGCCTATCATGAACGTTGACGTATTCAGCCCAGAAGACAACGTAGGTGACGTAATTGGTGACCTTAACCGTCGTCGTGGTATGATCAAAGACCAAATGGCTGGTGTTACTGGTGTTCGTATTAAAGCTGACGTACCGTTATCAGAAATGTTCGGTTACATCGGTTCACTACGTACTATGACATCTGGTCGTGGCCAATTCTCTATGGAATTCGCTCACTACGCACCATGTCCAAACAGTGTTGCTGAAAAAGTAATTGCTGAAGTTAAAGAGCGTGAAGCTAAGAAGTAATTCTTAACTAAACCCTTTAATTAAAAACCGCTGCCTTTGCAGCGGTTTTTTTATGCTTCAAAATTAATACAGACAGCTTATCTATTCGGTTTATGTTTAAGAGTAAACATGCAAATAACGCTTATTGATTAAGAGGCTACCTAAAGCTTATTGGAACTTGCCTCTCATAACGCAAAATGTGGCTCAACATTTCATCAAGGAAGAAATATGATTAAGGTAAGACGTTTTACCGCAAGCGATGTAAAGCCTCTATGGCAGCTAAAACTTAAAACCATCATAATGTTAGCCGTCAGCACTATTTGTTAGCTGAGGTGACTGCCAGAGCGCCTCATGAGTACAATGAACGGCCATAAAAAAATGCCACGGTCATGTGACGGTGGCATTTTATTGCGAGCAGTATTCTGACTCAATAAAGCTTAGTTGGTGTGAGTGTTACCCACTAACGCTTCTTTATTATCAGCTTGTGCAACGTGACACTGAACACAGAAGTAATATTTATCATCAAACTTACCGTCTGCACTTAAGTGAGACTCATGCACTGGTGTTGCTTTCATGCGAGCTGCTTTTTCTGTGCTGTGACAGGTTAAGCACCCATTTTTCTTGGTTGTTAGTTTATAAGAGTCTTTATGCGGAATGAGCGGCGGCATATGCACAAAATCTCTTTCTAAAGCTGTACCACGACTTGGGTAAGTCGCTTTAGCTTCTGCAGGTAACGTATCAGTAATGGCTACGTCTCCGGCAAGTGATTTAACATTTACTGGTGCGGCAGCTTCTTGTGCTTGTTGGCCTGAGCAAGCGCTAAGACTGAGCACTATCGCAGCAAGGCTGAGTATTTTCTTCATGATTTACACTCCGTCATATCCATTATGTTTCATCATCAATGGATAGAGAAAATTAGTGATGTTGTCATGCCTCAATATCGTTTAAAGAGGCATGACAGTCAGTCAAATTAGGCTTTAACAATCTTCACAGGACACTTCTTAAAATCCGTTTCTTTAGATAACGGATCAGTCGCATCGAGTAATAACTTGTTTACCAGCTGTCTAGCGTCAAAGAATGGCATAAATACCACGCCGACAGGCGGTTTGTTACGGCCTTTGGTTTCAACACGTGTTTTAACTTCTCCACGTGGAGAAATCACTTTCACTTCATCACCATTTTTAAGACCACGACTACTCGCATCTTTAGGGTGCATGAATACCTGTGCATCTGGATATGACTTGTGCAGCTCAGGTACACGTGCAGTCATACTTGCTGTATGCCAGTGTTCAAGAACACGTCCCGTAGACATCCATAAGTCGAACTCTTCATTTGGCTCTTCAGCTGCTGGCTCGAATGGTAGAGCGAAAATGACTGCGCGACCATCAGGCTTACCGTAGAAGTTATAACCTTCACCCGCTTTAACATATGGGTCACTGCCTTCAACGAAGCGACGAACTGTTTCAGTACCGTTAACAACAGGCCAGCGTTTACCGCGGTTTTCGTGGTAGTTTTCAAAGGTATCTAAGTCATGACCATGGCCACGACCAAACTGTGCGTACTCTTCAAACAGACCCTTTTGAAGGTAGAAACCGAATGCATCATTTTCATCGTTGTAGTCGCCTTTACACTCAGAAGTAGGGAATTTATCCACTACACCATTTGCGAACAAGATGTCATATAACGTCTTTTCTGCGTATTCAGGTTTTTTAGCAATTAATTCAGCAGGCCATACTTCTGACACTTTGAAGCGCTTAGAGAACTCAACAAGTTGCCACAAATCAGACTTAGCGCCTTCCGGTGCTTTAACTTGCTGATGCCACATATGAGTACGACGTTCAGCGTTACCGTAAGCCCCTTCTTTTTCTACCCACATTGCTGTTGGAAGAATCAAGTCAGCGGCAGTTGCGGTAACCGTTGGGTATGGATCAGATACCACGATGAAGTTTTCAGGGTTACGGAAACCAGGGTAAATTTCATCATTGATATTAGGACCAGCCTGCATGTTATTGGTACACATAGTCCAGTAACAATTCAACTTGCCATCTTTAAGCATACGGCTTTGAAGAACGGCGTGATAACCTGGTTTAGGCGGGATAGTGCCTTCAGGTAATTGCCATAAATCTTCAGTCATCGCACGATGTTTAGGGTTAGCGACGACCATATCTGCAGGTAGACGATGAGCGAATGTACCGACTTCACGAGCGGTACCACATGCTGATGGTTGTCCTGTTAATGAGAACGGGCTGTTGCCTGGGGTAGCAATTTTACCGGTTAACAAGTGAATGTTATAAAGCATGTTGTTTGCCCAAACACCACGAGTATGTTGGTTAATACCCATGGTCCATAAGCTCATGATCTTGATGTTAGGATCAGCGTAAGCTTTTGCCATTTCCTCAAGATTCTCAACAGGTACACCACTCATTTCTGAAGCGTATTCTGCAGTGTATGTGCTAACGAACTTCGCGTACTCTTCAAACGAGATAGGCTTAGATTTACCGTTACCTGGGTTTTTCGCTTTCTTCTCTAATGGATGCTCTGGACGTAAGCCATAACCAATGTCAGTGACACCTTCAGCGAAGTTTGTGTGTTTGCTAACGAAATCTTTATTAACCGCATCGTTTTGAATGATGTAGTTAGCAATATAGTTCAAGATAACTAGGTCAGACTGTGGCTTAAATACCATTGCGTTGTCGGCAAGCTCGAAGCTGCGGTTTTCAAACGTTGATAAAACGTGAACCTTGCTGCCAGCATGGCTTAAGCGACGGTCAGTTAAGCGTGACCATAAAATTGGATGCATTTCTGCCATGTTCGCGCCCCAAAGCACGAAATGATCTGCCGCTTCGAAGTCGTCATAACTACCCATTGGCTCATCAATACCAAAAGTACGCATGAAACCACCCACTGCAGATGCCATACAGTGACGAGCGTTAGGATCGATGTTGTTGGTTAAGAAGCCAGCTTTATGCAATTTAGATGCAGCGTAGCCTTCCCAAATTGTCCATTGGCCAGAACCAAACATACCAACTGAAGTTGGGCCTTTTTTGGCGATGCTTTCTTTCCACTTGTCAGCCATAGTGTCTAGAGCAACATCCCAACTAACAGGAGTGAATTCACCTTCTTTGTCATACTTGCCATCTTTCATTCTTAATAATGGCGAAGTTAAACGGTCCTTACCGTACATGATCTTAGAAAGGAAGTAGCCTTTAACACAGTTAAGACCTTTGTTAACTGGGCTTTCTGGGTCACCTTGAGTCGCAACAACTTTACCGCCTTTTGTTCCGACTAATACACTACAACCTACACCACAGAAACGACATGGGGCTTTATCCCATTTAATTTCTGCAGATTTCTCTTCTGCTTGAACCATTTTGATTGGTAAGGCAAGCCCAACAGCCGACGCGGCTGCAGTAGCGGCATTGGCTTTTAGAAACTCGCGACGGCTTATGCTCATGGTGTTTCCTCACTCTTTGCTGTTAGTTGATAACCTTGAAAGGTTAATCATCGTTTTATATGCCAAATAATGGCTTTATTCATCTCTATAATGTTGAGTTTAAACCTCACATTTATCATGGGTATACCTCGCAATGAGTATACTGATAGTTTGTTGTTGTAGATCACATTTTACAACGTGATCTAAGACACATTTTAGAAGTTACTCAGTCACTTAATTAGGTGATGATAATTTAAGCGATACATTGATTCTAGGCCAAGATGAGAGAATTTGAAGGAAATTAGCGGGATAAAACACACTAAATTAATTGTTTTTATTTTATACAGAGTTTGATTTAAATATAAACATACATCCAATAAGCCCAGTGCCAAGTGGATGGCACATATTCATATCGTATTTGGTATATATTACATAGTGAGTAGTTAACCTAATAACCAGTTAACTCCATATAACCATTGCCTTTATGGCTACCAGAAACCTGAATCGGCCCTTCCCAGTAAGGGATTGAAAGTGACATATTACTGTCAGGGTTGAGTGCTGTTACTGTCAGATCGATTTGTTCGCTTTCAATAGATAATTGCCAGCTAACGGGATATTTTCCGCTGTCAGTTTGCTGCCAGCTTATCGGTCTCATGGCAATATCGTTCGTTCTCTGGTTAGTGATATTTCGACCACTACCGTCGGCAAACATTCTCCTAGCACTGAAAAATGCTGGTGTATTTTTGTCTGCTCCACGTAGCTGAAATACCATTAATGCAGAATCATCATCAAGACGGATGGAAAACCAATCCCAACCTTGTTGCGCCTTGGTCAGAAATTGCGAACTCCATTCTCTATCTAACCATGCTTTGCCTGTGACAGTTTCTTGTTTTCCGTTACGAGTAATCGTGCCAGTTAAATCAATAAATGGTTGGCTGTAATAATAAGAGGCAACTGCGCTATCAGCACTTTTTATGCTGTAGCCGCTTTCGCCCTGTAGTTGCATAGGTGCAGAGCTTGTTAAGGATAATTGATAACTAAAGGTATCAGTTGCGACCTTGAGTGTTGCAGGAAACATTGCTGATGATTCACTCATCCATTGCCAATTATCTAGTTTCACTGTGAAAGGGTTTGCTGTTACATCGGCAAATTGGGGGTGACCTCGTGACCATTTTTCCGCGGCTTGATGAGTGTCAATTGATGTTAAAGCTGCATGGGACATGTACATCTGTGATGTTGCCCATTTCGAGTGGTCAGTTTGTTGCTGAAGTGGGGCGGATTCATTGGCTTGAGCGTGGCTGCTTTTTTCACTCACTTCTGCGTTAGCTATTGCACTCACTACTCCACTTGGCTCTTCACTAGTGAGCGCAATACGAAATTGAGTCCATTGTAGGCCAAGCTGTTCACCAGATTGAGTTTGCATATTGGCAGTTAAATACCACCACTCTTGTCGAAAATCATCATGGCCTAAATGATCTGCTGGAAATGTAAATTGATATCCCGGTTCGACCTTAGTGTATTGAGTCAAACTCGATGAAGTGTCTCCTAATATCCCGCCCATGTTAATTTGACTCGATTCGGGTTCAGGCTGGCATGCGCTGAGCATTAAAATCGTCATACAACAGAGGCTAATTTTATGAGCAATTGAGTTAATATTTTGCTTGTTATCGTTCATCACAACGCCTCCTGCTGTAAGCTACTAATTAGCGGTTTTCTGGTTTGCCAATATAGTGGAATCGCAATGGCGATAGCGCTGGTTGTTAGTGCGATAACGACCACTCGAAAATAAGCTGGCCAATCCCATAGCATTGCAATGCTCCAACCAAACGCTTGCAGTGTCACTTTATTAATGAGCAAGTAACCCAAAACCGCTCCTGTAGGAAGCGCAACTAAACAGGTTAGCAATACAATCAACTGCATTTGCACAAAGGTCATTAGACGTAACTCTCTTTTATTAATTCCTAGTGCGTAGAGCTTGGCGAGTGGAGCTTGCCTTGCCTGAATCAGCATTAAACAAGCGCTGAATAATCCTATGGCAGCAACAATCAGAGTTAAACTGTTTAGTACCATGGTTATCGAGAAGGTTTGCTTAAACATGGCAATGGCTTGCTGCTTGATTTTGGCTTGATTGTACATTTGGGCATTAGAGATCAATTTGCTTTCTAACAGCAATGATTCAAGTTGACCGATATCGCCTTGATAACTTGCTGCAATACTTTTGGGTTGCTGTGGTAATTGCAGTTGTTGCCATAAACTTCTATCTATAACGACTTGCCCCTTGGGATTACCATAGTCAAAAAAAATGGCTCCAATCGTTGGAAGTTGATGTGTACTGGCATGATTGAAGGGGTCGATGTTGAAACTATCACCAATGTTTAAGCCATATTTTATTGCGATGGGTTCACTGATTAAGATTTGCTTACCCGCGACAAATTCTGACCATAGGTTATCCGTCTGACTCTTCAAAGAGCTTGTGACTTTGGTTGAATAGAGGTCTCGACTCACTAACTCAATTGGCATTCCTTGGTAGGTCGAGGCGATAGTCCACTGCGTGTAAATACCTGAAACCTTTTCTTGTTTTGATAACAAGTCTTGGATCTCAAGAATTTTGTCGCTTGCAGGGCGCATATACAAGTCTGCATGAAGACGACTTTCAAGCCAGTTTTTCAGTGTGATTTCAAAACTGCCCACTAATGTATTCATTGATATATTGGCAGTTAATGCCAGTAGCATAGCCATCATAGCTAAAGATAGCGGGCCGATTAGCTCTTTTGTTTCTGCAATCATGTAATGCCATAACCCAGTAGGAAAGAGGTTGGCCATCCATTCACTGATACGGTAAATCGTCAGTGGTAATAGCAGTGGAATCGCAATGATCACAATCCCCATTAACCCCAAACTGACCTGATACTGTTTTGCAAAGGGAAATGCTAATGCACAGCCAATTAATGCAATGCAGGCAATCATAAATTGCATACGATGGGTTTTGACCAAATGCGATACTTGATTGCTTTTGGCTATCATTCGAGCAAGTGGCTGGTTAGTGAGTTGGCGATAAAGAGGTAAACAGGCCAGTAATCCTGCAAATAAGGTTAATGCCATTGCTTGAACTAACCATTGCCATTGCCATGAACCAGGCATTAAGCGTGCACCGTATAGTTGTTCAAGTGTCATCGCAACCATAGGCTGCAACCAGAGACTTAACTGCAAACCGAGAATGAAGCCAACGACTGAACCGACAAACACCAGAAAACTGAGCTCAACCACAAGTGCCAGTAATAACATGTGCTTTTGGACACCTAATTGCAGCAGTTGAACTAACAGTTTTTGCCGTTTCATCAAGCTGTAACGCACACCGTTGTAGGCGATAAACAGGCCGACAACAAAGGCTAACATACTCATTGCATTTAAATTGAGATGGAAACTACGGGTTAACTCTTGGAGTGCCTGTCCTTGATCTTGTTCTGTTATCGTAGCTTGTTGTAATAATAATTGTGCTTGATTAATTTGAGTTATCAAGCTGCTGGGTTCGTCAAATAAGGCAATATAAGATAACTTTTGAGAATGATTTAGCAGAGACTGCGCAAGAGAGATATCAGCAACAATTGCATTTCCTAAGCCAAACTCATCGTCTAAGCCTACGACTTCAAGTGAAATAGGATGCCCTTGTTCATTTAATGGGTCTTGAAGGTAAAACAGGCCATCTGGGGCGACTTTATCGGCTAAGGATTGGCTCATGAGCAGAATATTTTTAGCGCCGAGTAATTTCGCTAAGGGGATATTTGGGTTAATTGCAGAATCTGTTTTCTGATTAGTGCCACTATGCTGCTGAAGGTTAATTGCTGCAAACAGGTCACTACCTTGAAGTTGCCAGCGTCGTCCTTCACTATCGACCACTAACCCATTAATGACAGCGAGTGCTTGGCTTATTCCTGCTTGACGAAGGCGAAAGTAAACTTGCTCATCCAGATACTGTTCACCTGTATTAGGTGTGATGAGTAACGAGGCTCGTTGGCTTAAAAGTTCCGTAGCTTCACTGTAACTTCGGACTGCGTTTTCGTTGGTGGATTTAACCCCAATTAATAACGTAACAGCCAAAATAATACCAAGTAAGATAGCACCAGCTTGTAAAGGTGCATGGCGATAATGCGCAGCAAATACGGCCAAACTATTGTATAAGCTATAGCCTGAAGCAGAGTCTTGCTCTAAACGATAATCAAGTTCAGTTGGTGTGCAGCTTATGGTACCTAGATTCGTACCTGCATCTAGTTGAGGCTTATTGTCTTGATTGCTTCGCTTATCATTCATGCACTTTACCTTGCTCAAGGTGCCAGCGCCTTTGCATAAACGCAGCACAAGTATCGCTGTGCGTTACCATAAGTACTGTTGTGTTAGCGGCTTTGGCTAGATCGCACAACAGTCCCATGACTTGTTGTCCTGCTTTTTCATCAAGATTACCCGTGGGCTCATCAGCTAATAGTAGCGCAGGCTTATGGATTAAGGCTCTTGCAATCGCTACTCGCTGTTGTTGTCCACCAGACAAGGTCTCAACGGGTCGGTTAATGACTTCAGTAAGTGTAAGTTTTTCAATGAGTTCATCACCCCAAATATTCCATTTTTGATTATTTAGCTGAAGTGGAAATCTAATATTATCAATGACATTTAGCGGTGTGAGGAGGTTGAACTGCTGAAATACGACACCTAATTGTTGGCGCCGAAATAATGCCCATTGGTTATCAGTCCAGAGGTGTGTGTCTTGTTCTAGCAGTGTTAACTGGCCGGCATCAACACGCTCAAAGCCTGCAATAATGTTAAGCAGGGTACTTTTACCTGTACCACTAGGCCCTGTTAATGCAATGGTATCACCGAGATGTAACCTTAAGTCGACATCATTAAGAACTTGATGACGTTGCTCGCCGTCGGTAAAGCTTTTAGTGACTTGTGATAACTGACAGACAACAGAGGACATAACGTGTTCCAGTAATTCTCATAATAACATCATCATACGGTATTTTTAGCAGAATAGATCTTTATATGCTGCCTGCGAGATTTCGCTTTAGTTAAATGAATCGACATTAAGGTTTGCATGAATAAAAAAATTGCAACTTAAGTTGTAGTGGCTGGAAACTCTTACTAGGCTTATAAGGGCGTTTACAAACAGATAAATGAGTCAAATTTAAACAATATTTACAATTGCATTCATAGGGTTAACCGTTATAGTAGAGTGGGTGTTTTTTATACAATGCTGCATCGTGATAGTGAACATGTGCTGATGAGGCTTGTCGCGCCATTGTCAGCATTGAATGTCAGGAAAGTGAAATGTCGTGATGAGCTAAAATTTGACTGAGTAAATGAGACTTATATTTATGGATAAAAATGAGCGCAAGTTACATAGTTTTCGAAGTCGAATATTGGCATATATTGCATTGCCATTAATCCTTATTATGGGATTAGTTTATGGTTTTCATGGCTGGATTAATTATCAAGAATATGAAAGAGATACCTACCTTCGCTTAGAGCAACAAGCTGTTTTATCTGCCAATCATCTTAACTTTGTGATGGACTCGATTCAAAATAATACGCGAGGCCTCTCTGACTATCTCACCTATGTCGACAGTGATGATTTATACGACGATGTTCATAAGATAGAAAACCTGCTTATCAATCGTCTTGGACGCAATCCGAGTATTTTTGGCAGCGCCATTGCCTATCGTCCTAACTTTTTAGCAGAAAAGCTACGCTACGCACCTTACGTTTTTCGTGATGGCAATGAAATAAGCATGCTTGATATTGGTGCTGAGGCTTATGACTATACCGATGGCAGTTGGAGTTGGTGGAGTGATGCAATAGCCAGTACAGAAGGTGTATGGTCAACGCCTTACTTTGATGAAGGTGCGGGCAATATTCTTATGATCACCTATTCAAAAGCGTTTGGTGAAATAGATGATCGCATTGGGGTCGTCACTGCCGATATTGCGTTAGATAACTTACCTAGGTTGATGCAAATTCCCAGTAAGAATTTAGTGGTACTGGATAAAGATGACCAAGTCATTTTTTATGATTCTGAAAATAGTGACTTAAAAGGCAGTAGCGATAAGTGGCTGTCTAAAAGTGGCGTTAATAATGAACTAAGAAACCTGCTGGAAAATAATCTAACAGGCCAAACTAATGCCATTACTGAATCGGGACATCGTTTTTTAGTCAGTGTTGCTAATGTTCCAGTATTAGGCTGGCAGGTGGTTATTGCGACAAGTGACGAAGAGTTAAGTCAGTACTTCTTAACGAACATATCAAGGCTCGCCCTTATTTTATTATTACTATCAATTGCACTGCTTCTAACAAGTATTATTGCTTCTAAACGCTTAAACCGCCCGCTTGAAAACTTAGCAAATGGCATTATTGCATTTGGTGAAGGTAAGGTTAACCGATTAGATACCAGTGGCAATAATATTTTTGAAGTTGCAACCTTAACCAATAAATTCAATCAGCTCGCTGAGTTACTGGCTGAAAGGGAACTCGCATTAAAAGATTCAACCGGAAGTCGCTTTGCCAGTCTCATTGATGGTATGAGTGATAAATCATTTTATTGTTCTTTAGATCCTCAAGGGCAATTAGCGCAAGTGAGTGACGGTGTTCAAAAAGTATTAGGTGTTGACGTTGATACGTTAAAACGAAAATACCAACGCATGTTTACCAATGATCCAATCAATGAACAAAATTGGCATTACACTGAACAAGCATTAACAGGTAAAACCGTTCCGGCTCATCAAGTTGAAATGCTTGCAGATGATGGTCATATCAGACGGCTCGATGTGTTTATGCAGCCATTAATTTCAGATGCTGGCGAATTAATTTCTGTTGAGATGTTATTTACTGATGTGACGGAGCAATTTTCTGCTGCTCTATGGTCCAATGCGGTTATTGAGTCATCACCACAAGCGATGCTAATTGTTGATGAATTAGGGAATATCATCTTTACCAATAGCCGCTGCCAAGAGTTGTTTGGCTATAGCGCTGAACAGATTTTAGCCCTCAATGTTGAGTTACTTTTTCCTGAACGATTTAGGAAAAAACATGAAGCTGTTCGAACTGTCTTTTTAGAGCAAGAGTTAACCCGATTTGCCACCCCTAAAGAAGGCTGGGTAGCGTTAAAATCAGATAACACCGAAATGCAGGTTGAAATAAACTTAGCATTGTTACCAATACGCCATGAAGGTAGAAAACAAATTGCGGCGACGATTCGAGATCTTACCAGCCAGCTAGCTATCGAACGTAAAATAAAAGACAGTGAAAGCCGCTTTAGAGGGCTGGTGGCTAATATTCCTGGTGCGATTTACCGTACTCGAATCGAAGACCATTGGATAATGGAATATGTCAGCGACAATATCGCTGATATGACAGGTTATTCAGCCATAGATCTCATTGAGAGTAATAAGCTTAGATTTAACACCCTTATTCACCCAGACGATGATGCGGCTTGTTTTACCGCAATCAGTGAGGCGATTAAAACTCAACAAAGTTTTGATGTCGAATATCGAATTTATCATCGAGATGGCAGCATTAAATGGATACATGAGAAAGGTAAAGCCAGTTACGATGAGCAAGATAATCCGCTGTGGTTTGACGGTAGTTTACATGACGTAACAGACAGCAAGCATGCATTGGAAGCGATTAAAAACTCCCAGAAACAGCTCGAAAATATCACCGAGTCATTACCCAACTTAGTTTATCAAATGATTTGGCACTCTGATTCAGAGCGCGAATTTAGTTTTTTATCAGAGGCTTGTGTCAGCATTATTGGCTTCCCTCGTGACATGCTAATGCAAAACTTTGATTTGCTCATTGACAGAATTGTAGATAGCCAGAAACAAACGATTTTAGATGATTTAGCCGGTAAAGGTGTTGATGGCTTGCAATGGGTGACAGAGTTTCAATATCTGCATCCGTCAGGTGAGACTATCTGGTTAGAAGCTGGCGCGAAAGGGCAGTCATGGAATAACGATTCGATTATGTGGAATGGTTATTTAATGAATATCACAGATAGGAAGCAAGCAGAAACACGCTTAGCTGATCGTGAAAAACATTTAAGAGCATTATTAAATACCGCCGAAATGGGCATAGTAAATATTGATGCTTACGGCGTGATTTTGAATTGTAACGAGCACTTTGGCCGCAATATCGGAATAAATTCAAATGCGCTAGAAGGAAAATTATTCTTTGAATTTATGGCGCCTGAAGACAAGGTACTAGCAAAAGAGCAGTTTAATAAACTGATCAAAAATGAATTTGAAAATTTTAATATTGAGCCAAGAATACTGAGCCAATCAGGTGATGTTATTTGGATGGATATGACCTTTGCTGCGCTCAATAATGACCAAGGTGAAGTGACCTCAGCAGTTGTGTCTATGGCCGATATTACCAGCTTAATGACGGTTTCCAATGAGTTAAAAATTGCTAAAGATGAAGCTGATGCAGCAAGCAAAGCTAAAAGTGATTTCTTGGCTAATATGTCCCACGAAATACGCACTCCTATGAATGCCATTATTGGTATGTCACACCTTTGTCTACAGACCAATTTAGATAAAAAACAACATAACTTTGTGGAGAAAATTGAACGTGCATCTAAGTCATTGCTGGGTATTATTAATGACATTTTAGACTTTTCAAAAATTGAAGCTGGCAAAATGGAAATCGAAATCGTGCCATTTCAGCTTGATACATTGTTAGAAGATCTCAGTGATATGTTTGCTGTTAAAGCGGCCGATAAACAGTTGGAGTTATTGTTCTCTGTCGCACCCAATATTCCAAGTCATTTAATGGGCGATCCCCTTAGATTAAGCCAAGTGCTGATTAACTTAATGAACAATGCCATTAAGTTTACCGAGCGTGGGGAAGTCATTCTAACTATCGAGACTTTAGTTCAACAAGGTGATGAGATAGAACTCAAGTTTAGCGTAAGAGACAGTGGAATAGGTCTTACCCCAGAGCAATGTAATAAGCTTTTCCAATCCTTTAGCCAAGCTGATAGTTCAACAACCAGAAAGTATGGCGGTACTGGTTTAGGTCTTGCTATTTGTAAGCAACTCGTCGAGTTGATGGATGGACAAATAGGAGTGGAAAGTAAGCGTGGAGTCGGAAGTACATTCTACTTTACTGCGCAGCTCAGCCAAGCCGATGATCTACAGCTAAAGGCAACTCAAGAGCTAGAAGGGATGGAGCTTTTAGTTGTTGATGATAACCAAACCGCACGGGATATTTTACAGACCATGCTTAAAGGTATGGGCTTCAGTGTTTCCTTGGCAAAAGATGGTACTGAAGCAATCTCCATGTGTCATTCAAACAATTACAAATTGGCCTTAATTGACTGGAAAATGCCGGGCATGGATGGTTTGGAAACGGCTGAAACCATAATGAAAGAGAGTGCGAATCCGCCGTTAACGATTATGGTATCAGCTCATGCGACTCCTGAGTTTACTCAGTCAGTAAATGAGCTAGGAATCAACGGTTATATCACCAAGCCCATCAGCGCTTCACGACTACTCGATGCCATAATGTCGGCATTTGGTAAGCAAGGACACATGCCAGTTAGAGCAAAGGCGACCAGCTTAAATGCAGAGTTGCTTGAACAGCTAAATGGCAAAAAAGTGTTATTAGTTGAAGATAATGACATGAACCAAGAAGTCGCAGCAGAGTTTCTACAGCAAGTGGGTATTGAATTAACTATTGCTGATAATGGCCAAATCGCTTTAGACATGGTAGCGAAACAAGATTTTGACTTAGTGCTAATGGATTGCCAAATGCCTGTAATGGACGGCTATACCGCAACAGAGCAAATTAGATTACAGCCAGAATTTGAAAATCTGCCGATTATTGCGATGACTGCTAATGCCATGGCCGGTGATAAAGAGAAATGTATTAACGCTGGAATGAACGATCATGTTGCCAAACCAATAGAAGTCTCTCTTTTATATCAAACCTTGCTTAAATATTTAGGGTCAAACATAGCAACAGAAAACCTAACATTCACCGCAAAGGGTTCAACTAAGACCGATGAAACTTGGCCTCAGCATCCTGACGTCGATGTCGATCGTGGTTTGCAATTAGTGCAAAACTCAGCTCGCCTATATCGCAAAATATTGACCCGATTTGTAGAGGGTAAGCGTCACATTGTTAAAGAGATAACGAATGCTATCGATAGCAATGAACGAGAAGATGCTATCAGGTATGCACATACTCTTAAGGGGTTATCCGGTAATTTAGCTTGCGATAAGTTAACCGCTCAGGCAAAAGAACTTGAAAAGAACTTGATTGACGAAACTGAGCTTTCAGATGAACTTAGTCAATTAGATAGCTTAGTTAGCTCAATTTGCGAAGCTATCGATGTTTGGTTAAATAACAATGAAACTGGCGATGAGGCTACTCAGCTTGAACTTATCAGCGATGAAGTTTTTGCGGAATTACTCGATAAGTTATTGGCGCTGTTAGACGATGGCGATGCATCAGCTACCGATATGATCGACAATCTACAGTTACAGGTGAATCAGCAAACTTGGGCTAAACTTAAGCCCGTAGGTGCAATGATTAAAGGTTACCAGTTTGAAGATGCTGTCGAACATATTGAGAAAATTCGTGAGAGTATTGGTTGATGTGGTTTTTACAGCTTACCGAAAAAGTATTTAAAGTCATATTCACTAGGAAGAGTTATAGGGATTTAACATGGAAAAAGCGACGGTGCTGATAGTTGATGATACACCTGAAAATATTGACATTTTAGTTGGTATTTTAGGTAAAGATTACAAGATCAAAGTCGCAATTGATGGTCCTAAAGCGTTAGCTTTGGCTCAAAAGTCGGCTCCAGATCTTATTTTGTTAGACGTTATGATGCCTGGCATGAACGGCCATGAAGTTTGCCAGAAACTCAAAAGTGAGCCACTAACCTGCCACATTCCGGTGATATTTGTTACGGCATTATCTGAGACTGAAGATGAAGCACAAGGCTTTGAGTTAGGCGCCGTGGATTATATCACTAAACCTGTCAGCCCGGCAGTGGTAAAGGCGAGAGTAAAAACCCATCTATCTTTGTATGATCAAAAACGCTTACTTGAATCAGAAGTCGCCCAACGTACTAAAGAGTTGAGTGAAACTCGATTTGAAATCATTCGCCGTTTAGGTCGAGCAGCAGAATACAAAGATAATGAAACCGGATTACATGTTATTAGAATGAGCCACTACGCTAGATTATTAGCGATTGCATCTGGTCATTCTTCTCGGTTTTGTGAGTTAGTCTATAACGCAGCGCCCATGCATGATATTGGCAAAATAGGCACGCCAGATTCGATATTAAAAAAGCCGGGTAAGTTAGATGCCGATGAGTGGAAAGAGATGCAAGCGCATGCGCAAATCGGTGCTGAAATTATCGGCGATCATGATGACCCTTTATTGCAAATGGCTAAACGCATTGCCATTAGTCATCATGAAAAATGGGACGGTAGTGGTTACCCCCACGGTTTATCCGGTGAAGATATTCCAATAGAAGGACGTATTATTGCTATTGCCGATGTATTTGATGCTCTGACTTCAGCAAGGCCTTATAAAAAAGCGTGGACGGTTGAAGACACGATGGCGCTAATTGAGAAAGAGTCAGGCAAGCATTTCGATCCTGATTTGGTAAAACAGTTTCGTTCAGTACTCGATGATGTGAAAGAAATCAAAGCGAAGCACGAAGAAACTTTTTAATACTGCCGCTATTTAGAATATAAAAAGGCTGCTAACCCTTATTGGATTAGCAGCCTTTTCTATATCACGTTTGATTAGCGCAACTACTTATGCTGTTACTCATCGTCTAATGAATAAGGTAGTGGTACAACTGAAAGTAGGCTATGACTGTCATCGCTAATACGAAGTACAGCATCATTATCAGTGTCGTTTGCTAGGACTGCGGTAAGCAATACTTGGCCATTATACTGAACTGACTCAATGACTTTACCTGCACGGCGATAGTCACCATCCATTTGAACTTCGATTTGTGTTTCGCTATTGACGGTATCGGAGGCTGTTCCAGATAAAATATACAAGGCACGTTTATTACCACCTCGGTATTTCATTCTGGCGATAGTCTCTTGACCCATGTAACAGCCTTTTTCAAAACTAATCCCATTTACAGCTTGTACATTACACATTTGTGGCACAAATTCAGCGCTATGGTTAGCGTCAATGTTGGCATAACCCGCTTTTATCTCTAGTGCTTGCCAAGCAGAAGCATTAAGTAATGGCTGCTTAGAAGCTACAATGACTTTGCTTGCTATATCTTCGTTTAGAATCAATATAAATCGGTCATTATCTTTTAAAATAATCGAGTTATCGACGATAGTTAATTCGTCATTTATCGCACCAAATTCTTGTTCAACGAACTGGCTTGCTGTGTTACCTGCTATCCCTATAATACATTTACTCGCACTGATATCAGTTAATTCAGCTTTACTGAAAACAGCATATTTTTGCCACTGAGCCAGACTTAGCGGTAATGCGGATGCAGTGTGAAGGGTGAATAAGCTGTCATTGCATGAGAATGTTCTGAAGCTTGAGATCATTTTCCCTTTTGCATCACAATGAGCTCCCCAACGCCATTGCTGGTCTGTTAGTGAGGTGATATCAGTGGTAACTTGGCCGTGAATAAAGGTTTTACCTTGCTCACCAGTAATTTCAATTAAGCCTAAATGCGTGAGATTGGCGACAAATAAGTCAGGGGAAGTATGTAGAAAGTCCCAATCAGGCTGTGTTGTTGCAAGTGTCATAAACTGATCCTTAAGATGACCATCAAAAGATAGACAGTGAGTGTAACGGAATTCATTAATGCTCAAAAGAAAAAGCTACCTTCAATTGAATGAAGATAGCTTTAGTTCACAATATTTTCGTGATGTTATTGGTCAATTCGTCATCAAGTTTAAATGGGCTGATTGACCGTTTAACTTAACGATTAAAACAATACACGAGTACGAATCGTACCATCAATCGCTTTCAATTCACCAAGAGCTTGTTCAGCTTGATTAGAGTCAACTTCCATCACAACATAACCGATGTCTGCAGTGGTTTGCAGATATTGCGCTGCAATGTTGATACCTTTTTCAGAGAAGGCTTGGTTAATTTTGATCAATACGCCAGGGCGGTTATGGTGAATATGCAGTAGACGTGAAGTGCCTTTGTGTTGTGGCAACGTCACTTCTGGGAAGTTAACTGCAGATACAGTTGAACCGTTATCTGAGTATTTAGCTAACTTGCCAGCGACTTCAATACCGATATTTTCTTGCGCTTCAGCGGTGCTACCACCAATATGCGGAGTAAGAATCACGTTATCTAAGCCTCTTAATGGGCTAACAAATTCATCATCATTAGATTTTGGTTCTACAGGGAATACATCAATCGCAGCACCTGCAAGGTGACCAGACTTTAATGCCTCAGATAGCGCTTCGATATCAACAACGGTGCCACGAGACGCATTAATGAATATGCTTTTTTCACGCATTTGAGCAAACTCAGTTGCGCCAAACATGTCTTTTGTTTGAGGCGTTTCAGGTACATGCAAACTGATTACGTCAGCTTCATTCAATAGGGCTTCTAATGAGTGAATTTGACTCGCGTTACCGAGTGGCAATTTGTCTTCGATATCAAAAAATACGACTTTCATGCCTAAGGTTTCTGCAAGAATACCTAGTTGAGTACCGATATGACCGTAGCCGATAACGCCTAAGGTTTTACCACGAACTTCGTAACTGCCAGCTGCACTCTTCAACCACCCACCACGATGTGCATGGGCATTTCGTTGCGGAATGCCACGCATCAGCATGATGATTTCACCCAATACTAATTCTGCTACACTTCGAGTATTAGAAAATGGCGCATTGAATACAGGCACACCTAACTTTTCAGCGGCAGCAATATCGACTTGGTTAGTACCAATACAGAAACAGCCAATAGCCACTAATTTCTCAGCATGATTTAACACATCAGCAGTTAATTGAGTACGGGAACGCAAACCGACAAAATGGGCATCCTTAATGGATTTTAATAGCTCATCTTCTGGTAACGAAGCTTTGTGATATTCAATGTTTGTGTAACCTGCACGCTCTAGTACATCGACCGCAGTTTGGTGGACGCCCTCCAACAGCAGGATTTTGATCTTATCCTTGTCAAGCGAGTGTTTCGCCATGATATGGGTACCCTCTTATCAATAGTTATGCTTATGTTATGCTGATAGTAATGCAAGACCAAAATAGCACTTTTTTAACTGGTTGTAGAGGGCTAGATGGCTAAAGTTAATATTCTAATTCTAGAACAATATCATCTAAGAGGGATTTAGTTTGAATAAGAAAGTTATATGGCTAGTGATTTATTGCAGCGTGCTCTGTTGGTCTGTTATCTCACCTAAGGATATGTTTACTTGGTGGCTTGAAGCGCTTCCTGCGTTATTGGCTATTCCTATCCTATTTTTTACTCGAAATAAATTCCCCTTAACCTCACTGTCTTATCTGTTAATTTTAATCCATTGCTGTGTGCTGTTGGTTGGCGCTAAATACACTTATGCAGAGGTGCCGTTATTCGATTGGTTAGCACAACTGATGGATAGTGATAGAAATAACTACGATAAAGTTGGCCATCTCGCACAAGGTTTTATACCTGTGATGTTAGCCCGTGAAGTGATGTTGAGAAATCATGTGTTACAACCAGGCTATTGGTGCCAGTTTTTATCTGTGTGTTTTGTGTTAGCGTTTTCAGCTTTCTACGAACTCATAGAATGGTGGGTTGCTTTATTAACGGGAGAAGATGCAGAAGCCTTTTTAGGCACTCAAGGTTACGTTTGGGATACCCAATCTGACATGTTTATGGCATTAGTAGGAGGAATTAGTGCATTAGTGTTGCTTACTGGACTACATAATAAGCAGTTAGCATCACTTAATCGTCACTAATTTTTAGGTAAATAAACTAAATTAGGCAGTGCTGAAAGTTTTTTTATGCTATTAATAGAGGACTTTATAAGGACTTAGATGATTAATTCATACATTAGTATTGCAAAAATACCTTATGGACTAGTTAAAATATACTATCATTGAACATTGTTGTTACATGTTTTCAACATTTCAGGAAGAAACTCGCTGACGCGAGATGTGATGGATACTTTTCAGGGAGAAAAGTGATGAATTCAAATATTGATGAATTAGTTTTTTTGCACCAAGTCGCAGCGCCATGTCATTTGGCCATTTTAGCTGAGTCTATTGGTCTCAAAACTCGCATAGTTAAACATGCGAGTGAACTAGAGGTTGAGAAAAATACCAATAGTTTTTATCTAATCGCTCAAAAAGGAGCGGCTTTAGACAGTAAAGGTATCCCTTTACTGGTTTCTCGGCTCGTCAATCATGTCCCTGTTGCTTTATATCAAGTTGAGCGTGGCTCGCTTGATCAAGAGTCAGCGCTATTGTTAGGAGTCAGAGGCTTACTTTATGCCGATCAGCGTATGGATCTGATGTTAACAGGGCTGAGAAAAATGGTCGCAGATGAGCTTTGGTATGATAGACCGCTAATTAGTAAGATTTTCCGCAGATTGGTTCAGAAACTGGATGCAAATATTGATATTCCGCCTGATACGGTTGCTATGCTACAAATGCTAACAAGCCGAGAAAGAACGATTATTCAACTTGTTTCTAGCGGTGCTCGTAATAAAGAAATTGCCCACAGGTTGTGTATTAGTGAGCATACAGTCAAAGCCCACATTTCATCTATTTTCCGTAAAACGCAATCACGCAATCGGGTTGAATTATTGCGTTGGGCGCAAACTTATCAAGCTCACTTTGAGTTCGCTTAAATCTGTATACTGGTAGAAGTTACAGTTACTGATTTTCCATTAAAATTGCAGTCAACAAGTTTGCATAAAAAGGGAGCCAAATGGCTCCCTTTTTCATTTCTATATCTACAAATTATTTGTAAAAGCAATAATTAGTTTTGGTAAATAGTTGCTGTATTAAAGTCGCCAGACTGCGATACATTGATCATATCGTTACTGCCTACTTGCATACCCGTTACTAAGTTATCATTGCCTACTTGAGAAATAGTTAAGCTGTTATTAGTACCATCGACAAGGAAATAGCCGTCATCGCCACCAACCCAGTTACCAGCGCCTTCTTGTGCAATATCGATGATATGATCTTCACCAAGAGACACAACATCAGCTAAGTTAAATTCGCCTTCTTGTACGATATCAACACTTTGGCCAATCCCAACGACGCTCACAGTGGCTTCGTTGTCAGAGCCGACTTGTTCAAGTGTCGTGCTGTTTTCAAAACCAAAGGTATCTGAATATGCAAAGTTAGTGTCGCCTTCTTGACTAACTGAAACTGTATTTTGATCAAGTTCAACAAACACAGCAACTTCATTACTGTTACCTGTTGAGCTAATTTCTACAATGTTATCAGCACCATATGTACCTGAAGCAACGTAGTTATCTTCGCCATCTTGAACGACACTAATCACGTTTAAATCGCCGATTGTTTCGAACTCTGTTAAGTTGGCAATACCTGACTGATCAATATCAATCATGTTGTCATTACCAGAAATTACAGCAATGTTGCTATCACCAACTTGGTTGCCTGTACCATCTTGATAGATGAATACTTCATTACCATTGCCAGTAGCAAACTCAATAACGGCGCTGTTCAAGTCACCGCTTTGATCGATAACAATATCGTTATCTGAGCCCGTTAAGCTTGCAACAACCCCTGTGTTAGCAAAGCCAGATTGGACGATTTCAAAACTGTTATCATTACCTGTGACACCTAATACAGCGCCAAAGTTTTCATCACCTGATTGGTCGACAAATAAATCGTTGTTATTGCCAACGTTTGTACCACCTGCAGCAGATACTAAGCCAGCTTGGTTATTGTTACCTTGCTGAGAGATAATGCCGTCATTGTCATTACCTTCTACACGAAAAATTGCCAAGTTAGTTTCACCAACTTGTGTGGTTTGAGTTAAGTTGCTGTCACCCACTTGCTGGATAATGCTGTTGTTTCGAAACCCGTCTTGTACTGTATCAGCGATATTAGATGCGCCTACAGAAGTGGTTTCACTTGTATTCCAAAACCCTGATTGGTCAACAGTAACTTGGTTGTCATTACCATTCACACTTACGTTTGAAATATGCCAGTCATCAACCTGATTGGTTAACACAATATTACCATTACCTTCAGAAGTAATGTATGACTCCTGCCAATCACCTGTCTGTATCACTTCAGCAATTTGGTCATCACCAACTTGAGTGACCTCTGCAACATGACGAGTACCAGATTGACTAACTAAAGCATCTTGCCCTAATCCAGTTTGAACAACAGTCGATTGACTGTTAACTGCTGCAGCGACTTCTGCTGATTTTTCTACAGCAGTGACACCAGGCAGAGATAGGCCAGTAGCGCTGACCGGTAAAGCAAGACTTGCTGTAATAGCGAGAGAAATTAACGATAATTTTGTTTGCGACTTCATTAGACGCTCCCTGTTTGAATATTGATTCAAGTGATAGTGCTGGTAACTACCTTCTCAATAGTAAAATTCGCTTCCTAGCACAGATAATGCATACAGAATTAACCGCTGCAGAATGAGTCCTGACTGCGAGCATGAAGTGAACTTGGTACCCGTACATTTCAAAAAGTCTGTTGAGAAAATGTCGAAAAATCCGCATTGAAATCTTCCGTCTTTCTTTGCAAATCTTTGGCATTCTCGTGAACCTTGATGACTTCCTTTATATGAACTGAGACAAGCTACATGGGTTAACTTACGGACAGATACTTGATAGCTCAATCGGAAGAATGGCTACTTTTATTTGCCCTGTTAACAACAATACTTTAGTGCTATTTGTGTTTAAGTTAATGTTTATAAAAGATTTAAATTGTGGACTTTGGCAGGTTGATATTTTATCTAGACTAATAGGGTTAGTAGTTTATTACTATTTCACGATTCGCCACTTTTAAAACTCCTTTTGCTATGACAACAATCACAATGCAACAACAATTCCGGGTTTCACTCAGTGGAATGTCAACTCGCTTATAAGGCTAATGGATAAGCTACCAGTGTTGAGGTACCGGTTCTGGAATTAATAATGGAAGATAGGAAGCCAGAAAATGATCAAGAAAATGTCACCAATTGCAATCGCAATTACTTCAGTTATGGCGTTAAATGCCGCCCCTGCAATGGCAAAAAATACCGTTGAATATAAAAAGGATCAATTGCTCGTTGTTTATAAAGACAACGTGACTAAATTTGAAAAGTTATCTGCTCAACGCATAGTTAGCGGTACGTTAACCGATAAAAATTTAGATGGTGTTGATGATAAATTTCAGCATTTATTATCAGGTCGCCTTGCAAAACTGCAACTAAAAAGCGGTAGTGATTTAGATGCTGCAATCAAAATGATCAGCAAGCATCCAGCGGTAAAATATGCAGAGCCAAACTACACATACAGAGCCTTAGGCATGCCGGATGATCCTAGCTTTGTAGACCTATGGGGCCTGCATAATACTGGTCAATCTTCAGGCACCGCAGGGGCTGATATTGATGCCGTTGCTGCTTGGGATATTACTACGGGTAGCGACAGTGTTGTCATTGGCGTCATTGATACTGGTGTTGATTATAATCACCCAGATCTTGTCAGTAATATGTGGGTTAACCCTGGTGAAATTGCAGGTAACGGCATAGATGATGATGGTAATGGGGTCATCGATGATGTACATGGTTATAACCCGATAACTGGATCTGGTGATCCAATGGACGGCAATGGTCATGGTACACACGTTGCGGGTACCATTGGTGCAACAGGTAATAACGGCGTCGGTGTCGTGGGGGTCAACTGGGATGTAACGATGATCGGTTGTAAGTTCCTATCGGACAGTGGTACGGGAACAACCGAAGATGCAATTGCATGTATTGATTATTTCACAAATCTCAAGGTCAACCACGGCGTTGATGTTAAAGCGACCAATAACTCTTGGGGTGGCGGTGGTTTCAGCCAAGCATTAAAAGATTCTATTGATTCAGCTGGTGATCAAGGCATTTTATTTGTTGCTGCAGCGGGTAATGACGCGATTGATAATGACGTTAACCCGCATTACCCATCAAGCTATGACTCTGATGTTGTCATGTCTATTGCGAGTACTGACAGAAATGATGCCATTTCTAGCTTCTCACAATGGGGTTTAACCAGTGTAGATATGGGCGCGCCAGGTTCTGCGATTTTATCTACTTTCCCTAATGATTCGTACGGCACTATATCAGGTACTTCAATGGCGACCCCTCACGTTACGGGTGCAGCTGCTTTAGTATGGTCGGTTGAACCAGATATTAGCCCGACAGAAATGAAACAGTTGCTAATGGATTCGGGTGAAGTCAATGGTGATTTAACTGGTATCACGGTTGCGGGTACAAGATTGAATGTGGCTGATGCGTTAGCGGCAGCTGATCCAGACCCATCATTTAAGTTATCAGTGACGCCAGCTTCACAATCTGTTGAAGCAGGAAGTGCAGTAAGTTACGACTTCTCTGTAGGCAGTATTGCAGGCTGGAATGATCAAGTAAGCCTAACGGTATCGTCTTCACCAGCGCTTGATGGTGTGAGCTTATCAACAGACACAGCGATGGCTGGTGATGACTTTACATTGGATGTTGCTACCCTTGATGACGCTGCTTGGGGAGACTATGTATTAACTGTTTCTGCTGATGATGGCGTAACTGTTAAAGATAAAGCGGTTGCGCTTACTATTTACCCTGCTGGATTGAATGATTACAGCTATGGTAATGATTCACCTGTTGATATTAGCGATAACAGTCTAATTACTAGCACGATTGAAATTGTAGATCCTGTTCAAATCTTTGATTTAGCTGTTAGCGTTGATATCAGCCACACATGGATTGGCGATTTAATTGTTAGCTTAACATCGCCTGATGGGACTGTTGTGGTATTGCATGATCGTGAAGGTGGTAGTGCTGATGATCTTGTTAAAACTTGGAGTCTATCAGACTTTAACGGTGATATAGCAGCTGGTACATGGACACTATCTGTATCAGATAATGCCACTGGCGATACGGGTACACTTAATAGCTGGGGATTAGATATTTCAGCATTAGGTGAAGCGGCTCCAGCTGCACCTGTTGCCGGTTTTGAATATGATGTTGATGGGCTAATGGTTAGCTTTACTAACACAAGTTCAGATATCAACGATGATATCGTTAGTTATGAGTGGGACTTCGGTGATGGCAGCATGTCATCAGATGAATCTCCAGCATACATGTATGCTGCTGGTGGTATCTATAATGTCTCGTTGGTTGTAACTGATAGTGAAAACCAATCTGACACTGTATCTATGGATGTAGAAGTATTTGATTATTCAATTGATGCAGCGGTGACTCGTACAATGAAGTCTCGTCGAGGTAGTGCTTTAGTTGATCTAACTTGGAGTGGTGCAGTTGGTGACAATGTGGCGATTTATCGTGATGATGTCATGGTAGCGACAACAGCGAATGATGGCCGTTATCGTGATCGCTTTACTAATGCTCCAGCTGAAGTGACATATAAAATCTGTGAAACAGAAACGAGCTTATGTTCTGATCCAATTGTTGCAGCATTTTAATCAACACTAAACAGTAAGATTACTGTAGAAAAAGGGATGGCTTGCCATCCCTTTTTGTTGTTAAAAACTTTATCTGTAAAAGCGTTGATATTAAAAAGCGAGCCAGTAGACTGAAGACAGTTTTTTGATATGGATGACAAGATGAGTATTTGGTTTAGAGAAGTTACCTTAGAGAATTGCGCCAAAATGGACAGTGGGCTCCATGGTAAAGGCACCTTAATGAAAACGTTAGGCATTAAAATTACCGAAATTGGTGATGATTATATGGTTGCAACGATGCCAGCAGACCCTGCAGTTCACAATCCCTTAGGTATTGTTCATGGCGGAGCTAATGTCGCATTGGCGGAAACAGTTGCAAGCTATGCTGCTAATTTTGTTGTCGATTTTGAGAACTTTTATTGTGTGGGCCAAGAGATAAATGCCAATCATTTAAAAGCATCGCGTAAAGGTGAGCTGATTGCTACAACCAAACCTGTTCATATTGGCAAGCGTAGCTCAGTCTGGGAGGTTCTTATAACCAATAGTGCAGGCGAGTTGTGCTGTATTTCTCGAATGACAGCTGCTGTTGTGGCAAGAAAGGCAGGCTAGCAGCATAACTTATGAAGATTAGCTACACTGAAGTAATAAAGACAATTAAGGATTAATGAATGGAATCTGCAACAATATGGGAGTGGGTGGGTTATTTAGCATCTGTAGTGGTGGCTATTTCACTCATGATGTCGAATATTAAAAAGCTTCGCTGGTGGAATTTAATTGGTGCAGCTTTGTTTGTCGCTTACGGACTCGCAATTAGTGCTATACCTGTGGCATTAGTGAACTTTTTTATTGTATTGATTGATATTTATTACTTAGTGAAACTGTATCGAGAGCCCGAACCTGCTTCAAATGACAAGGCCTGATAAGACAGGATTAATCAACTAGCGTTCTTTTGGTACTTGTTGTTGTGTTGTGCCTTTGATTTGAAACAAGCTTAAGTCTTTTCAGAACCTGGAAAGGCTTTATTTATTAAGCCAGCGTCTTGGCTAGTTCAAACCATAGTTCCAACCACAGTTCAAACCACAAAAGATTACTCTACAGTCAAATTACACCAGAAAACTGCGTGGTATTTGAGTGCGATAATTAAGTCAAACTATCGCATTTTTTCTGAATCATTTTCGGCAATCTTCTTAGCTCATTTTAAGTTTTTTCTTTGTCGGCTCAGAGTCGCCTTTTGAAGGAAAAACGCAGCTATTTTTATCAAAACTTTCCTTTTTAATGTGAATGAATCTCAATTACAAACTAATTTACACACTTTTACTATATAAATCAGATATTAACCATGAATCGTTATTTTCTATTGTTATTATCGTATTTAATCGCTTTGGTTAATTACCTTTTGTCACTATTATTGATTTATCGCAATAAATACTGAGCCAGGAGAGAGCATCATGGCAACCGTCCACGACTTAATTGAAATGTGGCTACAAGATAACTAAAAGGAATAAATAGAGAATGACTACTTCACATTATTTAACTAGCCAAAGTGGCGCACCAATAGCTGACGATCAAAATGCATTAACAGCAGGAGAACGAGGCCCCGTTTTACTCCAAGACTGGCATTTAATTGAGAAACTAGCTCATTTCAATCGTGAAAGAATTCCAGAGCGTATTGTTCATGCTAAGGGAACGGGGGTTTACGGTAAATTTACCTTAACCAAAGATTTAAGTGACTACACCATTGCTGAGCACTTCAATGGCGTTGGAAAAGAAACTGAAACATTTGTTCGATTTTCAACAGTAGGCGGTGAGATGGGATCTGCTGATGCAGAACGCGATCCTCGTGGCTTTGGTTTACGTTTTTATACCAAGCAAGGTAATCACGATATTGTGGGTAACAATACGCCAACTTTCTTTTTAAGAGATGGTATTAAATTCCCTGATTTTATTCATACACAAAAGCGTAACCCACATACAAACCTAAAAGATCCACAAGCCATGTGGGATTTCTGGTCATTAAACCCAGAAGCAATGCATCAAGTGACAATTTTAATGTCAGACCGTGGGATCCCTGCTAATTATCGCCAAATGCACGGCTATGGTTCGCATACGTTTTCTTTCTGGAATGCCAAAGGTGAGCGTTTCTGGGTGAAATTCCACTTTAAATCGCAACAAGGTGTAGTTAATTTAACTGGCGAGCAAGCGGATAAATTAAAAGGGATTGACCCTGATTCGTCGCAGCGTGATATGGTTGCCGCAATTAACGATAAAAACTTCCCTAAATGGACTGTAAATGTCCAAATTATGCCGGAAGCTGAAGCGAATACTTATGCGATCAATCCATTTGATCTAACAAAAGTATGGCCACATGCTGATTATCCTTTGATTGAAATTGGTGAACTTGAGCTTAATCGCTTACCTGAAAACTACTTTGCAGAAGTTGAGCAAGTGGCTTTAGCACCAAGTAACCTTGTACCAGGTGTGGGCGCGTCTCCAGATAAGATGTTGCAAGCCCGTTTATTTGCTTATGCAGATGCACAGCGTTATCGAATTGGTGCCAACTATAATCAACTTCCGGTTAACTGTCCGCATGCAGCGAAGGCTAACCACCATCAACGTGGCGGCGCGATGGCAGGAACGCAATGCCCTTATAACGGTAACCAAACAGGCGGCGATGCAACACCTAACTATGGTCCAAATTCAGTTGACACGGGTTTACAAGATGCGAGCCAATTTGCTGAGCCACCACTAAGACTTGATGGGGAAGCTGATAGATACAGCCGTTATGACCAAGATGATTATACTCAAGCTGGAAATCTATATCGCATCTTCAGTGAAGAAGAAAAACAACGCCTTGCGGAAACGATTGCTGGTACACTCGGTCAAGTGACTCAAGATGTTCAGCAAAAAATGCTGGCACATTTCACTAAAGCTGATGCTGACTACGGACAACGCATTAAAGCATTGTTAGAAGCGTAATCATGCCCTTTAATCTTGTTAATGCTTAAATAGTATTAAACAGAGTGTTATGTTCAAAATATAAGGGAAGGCAGATGCCTTCCCTTTTTTGCGTTTATTTTTCATTTCTAAGCTGTTAGCCTAATTGTTCTATTCCTTAACGTCATTCCTCTTAGTTGCTTCACTTGTCTTTTTATGCCGATTTAGTGTAAATATTGATTGTAGCGGCGTAATGCTACGCCATTGCAATATTATTGCATTTAAGTTTTTAAATTAATGTTGCGTAATTGTTTATTAACAGGCTTGTAAGCCTTTATATAACTAAGTGTCTTGCTTGTTACAAGAAGCATCTGATACTGTCAAAACAGCTCGATGAAATGTTATACACACTTTCAATCTAGCCAAATAACGACCAATAAATAAAAATTAAACGGGACTCATGTTTTGAACTTAAAAATGCTTGGCTCAATAGCCATTGTTGCAGGTACTGCAATTGGGGGAGGAATGCTAGCGTTGCCGCTAGCGACTGCAGCATTAGGGATTATGCCTGCGATTATGTTACTGGTTGTCATTTGGGGATTATCGGCTTATACCTCTTTACTCATGCTTGAGATAAATTTACGCGCTGGTGTGGGTGATAATGTTCACGGCATAACGGGTAAAACCTTAGGCAAAGTGGGTCAGTTAATTCAAGGTGCTTCATTTTTAAGCCTGCTATTTGCGTTGACAATGGTGTATCTAATGGGCGGTTCTTCATTACTTGAAACCCGTTTAGAGCCGTTATTAGGTGTGGATTTAAATAACCAAGTCTCAGTATTGCTATTTACTTTAATCTTCGGTGGTTTTATTGCTATCGGCGTGACTTGGATTGATAAGGTCTCAAGAGTCTTATTCACCGCTATGGTGGTGTTGCTTGTACTTGTGGTTGCCTTTTTATTGCCAGAAGTGAATATTGTTGCTTCATTGACTAACTTCTCTGCCAATGTCGCTGAAGGCGATAAATTGGATCAACTTTGGTTAGCTGCGATACCTGTGGTATTTACCTCATTTGGTTTCCATGTATGTATTGCAACGATCGTCAGATACCTAGATGGCGATGCGGTATCGTTACGTAAAATATTGCTGATTGGTTCTACAATACCGCTATTTTGCTACATATTGTGGCTACTTGTGACGCTGGGTACTTTAGGTGGGGAAACCGTTCATGGTTTTGCTGGTTCTTTACCTGATCTCGTTAATGCTCTTCAAGGTGTTGCTCAGTCAGCTATCGTAAGTCAGTTTATCGACTTATTTGCTAACCTTGCGTTGATTACATCATTTTTGGGTGTGACCATGAGTTTGTTTGATTATGTGGCTGAATTAACTCGTGCAAGAGATGATAAAGCGGGCCGAGCTAAAACATGGTTAATCACGTTTGTTCCTCCATTGTTATGTGCGCTTTACTATCCTGATGGGTTCTTCCAAGTGTTGGGTTTTGCGGCTATACCGCTAGTTGTCATGATCATATTTTTGCCAATTGCAATGGCATTGAAGCAACGTAAAGCGCAAATGGGTGGCTATGAAGTCGCTGGTGGAAATCTTGCGCTGGGCGTAACAGGGCTCTTAGGTGTGATGATTGTGCTAGCGCAATTAATGGTCGCACTGGGCTAAATGTAAACGTCAGTTAACGTTTTTTAGAAAGGAATGTAACTGAGTTTGTCTAAGGCTATTATTCCTTTGTTTCAATATGATAAAGTCAGGCTATATGCCTGACTTTTTTATTGGCCTAAAAGTAAGTTTAGTGGTCTGCTTTTGTTCATTTTTTTGCTATTAAATAGGTATAACAAACAACACACTCACTATTGTGAATCAAATGGAATTAACAACATGAAAAAATGGTTATTAAGTGCCGCAATCTTGGCATCTTTTTCTGCACAAGCTGATGAGGGGATGTGGCAACCTTATCAATTACCAGCAATGGCTGATGAACTTAAAGCAAAAGGGTTAGAAATTGATGCAAAATCAATCTCTAAGTTAACGGAATTTCCAATGAATGCTGTGATAAGCCTTGGTGGTTGTACTGCATCATTTGTGTCTCCTAAAGGCTTGGTTGTAACCAATCACCATTGTGCGTATGGCTCAATTCAATACAACTCTACCCCTGAAAAAAACCTGTTAAAAGAAGGCTTCTTAGCGAAAACTTACGCAGAGGAATTACCAGCAACCCCTGGTTCACGAATTTATGTTACCGAGGCGGTAACTGATGTGACTGATAGAGTGAAGTCAGGTCAAATGAATAAAGTCGGTAATGAGTTCTATAAAGGTATCGAGCAACAAGAAAAAGCATTAGTTGCTGAATGTGAAGCTGAAGATGGATATCGTTGTAAAGTTTATAGTTTTCATGGTGGTCTAGAGTATTACCTTGTAAAACAAATGGAAATTCGTGATGTTCGCTTAACCTATAATCCAGCGGGTAGTGTTGGTAAATATGGTGGTGATATCGATAATTGGATGTGGCCTCGCCACACGGGAGATTACTCTTTTTATCGCGCATACGTAGGTAAAGACGGTAAGCCTGCTGACTTTAGTAAGGATAACGTTCCTTACGAGCCTAAAAGCTTTTTAAAAGTCTCTGCTAAAGGGGTTAGTGACGGTGATTTTGTAATGGTTGCTGGTTATCCAGGTCGCACTAATCGTTACCGCACAGCTAATGAAGTTGAGAACCAATTTGAATGGGCTTACCCAGAAGGGAAAGTACTTCGTGAGCGCCTAATTGAAATCATCAAAGAGACCGCGCCAGAAGGCAGTGATGAACGAATTAAGTATGAGAGTGCTATCGCTGGGTTAGCTAACTATGCGAAAAACTTTACCTCAATGATTGAGTTTTATGGCAAGTCGACCATGCTTGATGATCGTAAAGCGCTAGAGCTAAAACTGTCGCAGTGGATAAAAGCTGATAGTAAGCGTAAATCACAATATGGCGAAGTCTTAGCACAACTGGATAAGCTAATTAAGCAAAGCCAGCAACAGCAAGAGCGCGATTTAATCATGAGCTATATGGGTTACAGTTCAATGATGTCGACAGCTGAACGTTTATATCGCTTAGCGAACGAGAAAACATTGGCAGATATGGATCGTGAACCTGGGTATCAAGAGCGAGATATGACTCGCTTTACTTCTGGTATGGAGCGTATTGAGCGTCGATATGCTGCCAGTGTTGATAAAGCGATGTTATTAGACTTAATGAGCCGTTACGCAGCATTACCTCAAGCTGATCGCTTACCAGCATTTGATAAAGCATTCGCTATTGGTAAAAGTGCCGATAACGCTAAATTGAGCAAGACCCTTGATAAGATGTATGCCAAAACTGAACTTTCAGATAAAGCGGTTCGATTGGCGTGGATGGATAAGTCTGTTGCTGAGTTTAAAAAGTCAAAAGATCCGTTTATTCAATATGCTGTTAGCACTTATGATGAAAGAATGAAGCAAGAAAAGGCACGTAAACAACTTGCTGGTGATTTAATGAAGGTGCGCCCTCAATATATGGATGCAATTATCGCGTACAATAAAGAGTTAGGTAAGCCAGTATATGCTGATGCTAACTCAAGTTTACGTGTGACTGTAGGTAATGTGAAAGGTTACAGCCCACAAGATGGACTAGTTGCAGTGCCATTTACTCGCTTAGAAGGTATCCTTGCTAAAGACACTGGTGCAGATCCGTTTGATGCGCCAGCTAAACAGCTTGAGCTAATCAAAAACAAACAATATGGCGATTACTACGTTAAATCGTTAGATTCTGTTCCGGTTAACTTCTTATCGACGCTTGACACCACAGGTGGTAACTCTGGCTCTCCAACACTAAATGGCCGTGCTGAATTAGTCGGTCTGTTATTTGATGGTGTGTATGAATCAATTATTGGCGACTGGGGCTACGACCCACAAACTAATCGCTCAATTCAAGTTGATAGCCGCTACATGCTATGGGTGATGAAGTACTTAGATAATGCTGAAAACTTATTGGAAGAGATGGAAATCGTCCATTAAGCAAGCCTTATTTAACGGGCATCTACAGCTTAAGTTGATGCCTTAATAAGCTAATTTCTGCGGCCTCTAATGGCCGCATTTGTTTTTCTGGCAAGTCTAATAATTCACAATTCATCATGCTTAATCTGACCAAATCAATGACAGTATAACCTAAGGCCTTAGTCATTCTTCGGATCTGACGATTCAGCCCTTGAGTCAGTGTGATTTTAAATTGGTTGCTCGAAACTGCTTCTACATCGCATGGTTTAGTAGTGACGTCTTTGTAGCTCACCCCTTTTGCCATTTTTTCAATAAATTCAGCTGAAAAGTCTCGATCTACAGTAACCAAATACACTTTTTGATGCCCATAGTCTGGGTGCATTAATTTATGGGTAAGCTCACCATCATTAGTCAGCAATAACAAACCACGGGAATCCTTATCCAATCGTCCAGCAGGATACAGTCTAGGGGCTGCTGGTAGAATATGAATCAGGCTGGAAGGTAAATCGGGTAATAAACGGCAATCAATACCAACCGGTTTATGGTACAACCAATATTGCTTGGTTTCGATGGGAGCGATAGGGGCGCCGTCTAATAAAATATTCGGATTGATAGCGTTGGCATTGACCCTATCAAGAGGGCTAGCTAATTGACCATTAAATGTCACTCTTCCTGCCGCAATGAGGCGCTGGGCCTGACGACGTGAACTGACGCCGCAATGAGCTAGATATTGTTCTAAACGCATGTTTACTGTCAAGGCTAGTTACTCGCAAAGGTCAGTGTCGAGAGCTGGCGCTGCTGAGTTTTTATCATTTTTCGCATAGTTAATCCAAGCAGTACACACCATAAAATATTGGCTTGAGTGAGCACCCACATGACCAGTGAGACCCAACAAATTTCGTGAGCCTTATGAGAGCATGGGTCAAAATCCAATGTAGACCAATTCAGTAAATACATCAGTGCGACTGAAAAAATCAGGCCGATGATATTGAAAGCGAATAAGGAAGCGGAAAGAGAGCTATTCTTGCGGAAATAATCAATAAAACAAAAGCTGTGTAGCACAAAGGTGCAAATCAAATATCCGGTAGAAAAGAACCGATGTTGTTCTAAAAAGTTGATCGGAAAGATACCAATTAACACAATGAGCACGCCTAATGTCGCCCCGGTTACGGTGATTGTACGGCTATAAAAGTCCTCAAAAACATAATAGCGAGCTAACATAGATAGCATTAAGCAAGCGCCACCAATGACCAAGCCCATATTATAAACGATTGCTAAAGGGGAGGTCATATAATCGCCCAAGGTGTCTGCACGTATACTTAACGGACTGACGCCCAATCGTGCCACTTCAGCGATTAATGCGGTTCCAATTCCTAGTCCACTGATCACAGCCGTCGCTAACGACATGAAAATAATCATTAAATGAAGGTCGTAATGTTTATTTGATTCGATTGAACTAGACATGGGGCCATTGTTAACTAAATGTTTAACTCAGAATATCACTGTTTACGTGTTTTAATCAGCAAAAATAACGAAAAAAGCCTGATATTGCTCCAGCGTTGCGGCAGAGATATCAGGCTTTAAAGATGTATTGTTGACGTGTATTAGATAGTTTTGATTAAGCTCGCTTACGCAGAATTACAATAGCGATAGCAACAACGGCTAAGATCATGCAGTACCAAGCATTTGAAATTGCAGCAAGTGGACTAATGGCAAACGTCGATGCTATTAGTAGTGCTTGAGCGCCATGTGGAATTAGGCCTTGAATAATACAAGCAAAGATATCCAGTACACTTGCTGCACGTTTAGGCGCAACACCATGCTTTTGAGCAAGCTCTTTAGCAATATCACTGGCTACAACAATCGATACGGTATTGTTAGCAACACAAGTGTTGGTTGCTGCAACAATACTTGCCATCCCTAATTCTGCCGCGCGGGTTGAAGTGCCGCCTTTTGCCTTTGAGAAACGTTTAATCAGTGCTTCGATTTTCTCGCTAACAAACTTCAAGCCACCTTGTTGTTGCATTAACGCAGCTAAACCACCAACTAACATTGAAAGAATGAAGATTTCTTGCATGTTAGTAAAACCAGCATAGATATCTTGACCGAACTGGATAACGCTGTAATCGGCGATAAACAGTCCAGTTGCACCAGCAAGCAATATACCGACAGTTAGCACGACGAAGACGTTTACGCCTGCGACAGCTAAAAATAAGATAGTTAAGTAAGGAATGACATTGATTAAGTCGATTTCTTGTGGCGCAACTTCTGCTTGTCCTTGGCCTGCAAAAGCAAATAAAACCAATGTAATTATCGATGCAGGCAAGGCAAAGATTAAGTTTTCACGGAACTTATCTTTCATCTCACAACCCTGAGTGCGAGTTGCAGCAATTGTAGTGTCAGAAATAATCGATAAGTTATCACCAAATAATGCGCCAGACATAACAGCACCCGCCATTAAGGCATAATCAATTTGGGCTTGGTCGGCAACGGATAAAGCAATAGGTGCAACGGCGGCAATGGTGCCCATTGATGTACCCATTGCAGTAGCAATAAAGGCGGCGATAACAAAAAAGCCAGGTAGCAACATGCTAGATGGGATCATTGACAGTCCCAAAGCAACAGTTGCATCAACGCCGCCCGTTGCTTTTGCAACAGAGGCGAATGCGCCAGCAAGCAAATAAATAAGACACATTGCAATGATATTGCTATGGCCGATACCCGCAATAAAGGTATCAATAGATTGGTTTAGTTTCTGCTTAGAAAGCAGAAGCGCCAGAATAATCGCTGGTAAAATGGCGATTACACTTGGTAGTTGATAAAACGCAAAGTCTACACCTTGGCTTTGAAAGTAAACGCCCGCGCCAATAAATAATGCAAGAAAAGCAAATAGAGGCAATAAAGCAATAAAGGAGGCTGGGCTCGTTGTTGTTTGTTGTGTCGTCAAGGTTGTCTCTCTTATTGTTTATTTAGTGTCAAAAGTGCAGTGTTCTAGTCTTTCGAAGTTCAAAGCTACTTTAGCAAGCTCTGTATTAATAATCAGTATTATGATGACTTCTTAAGTTCTGGCAAGCATAGGAGATCTATAAATTAGTGTCAATCTAGACGTCTAGACTTCTTTGCTTCTCTGGCGACTTTTACATTGTTCATTATGTTTTGTTTAATTGGGTTAACAATTGAGTGCAAAAACTCAGCGTGGCGATGCTATTTTGAACATAAATTCGTAGGCAAAAAAAAGCTCGCACTGTGGCGAGCTTTTAAATGAAGGCTTAGACAGTCAACCTTATCTTTGGATAAGGTTAATCCGCATCGCCTAAAGACAGTAATGTCGCATTACCGCCAATGGCAGTAATGTTATTAGTACGTGTTTTCTCAGTGATAAAGCGAGTAAGGTAATGAGGTCCGCCCGCTTTAGGGCCAGTACCAGATAAACCTTGGCCACCAAAAGGTTGTACGCCGACGACAGCGCCAATCTGGTTACGGTTGATATACACATTACCCACATCAACTTTATCCGCTAGATTAAGTGCATGGCTTTCGTTACGGCTGTGGATCCCTAAGGTTAACCCAAACCCTGTGCTATTAATTTCATTAATTACCTCTGCAAGGTTAGCAGCCTTGTAACGTATAACGTGCAGTATTGGTCCAAAATGCTCTTTATCAAGCACTTTGATTGAATCAATTTCAACCGCTGTTGGTGCAACAAAGTAACCATTTTCTGTGCCTTCAGGAAGTTGATTTTTCTTAATCAATTTGCCCACTTGGCTGATATGATCAATATGCGCATTGAGGTTAGCTTGAGCTGTTGCATCAATCACAGGCCCTACATCGGTTTTAACTGAGCTAGGGTTACCAATACTGAGTTCTTCCATTGCCCCTTGCATGACATCAAGCACACGGTCGGCAATATCTTCTTGTAAGAACAGCACTCGTAACGCTGAGCATCGTTGTCCGGCACTGGTAAATGATGAAGTAACAACATCAGCAACCACTTGCTCAGCCTGTGAAGTAGAATCGACAATCATGGCATTTTGGCCACCAGTTTCAGCAATTAATGGAATAATTGCGCCTTCACGATTTGCTAAAGTACGATTAATTAATTTTGCTGTGCCTGTTGACCCTGTAAAACACACACCACCAATACGTTCATCAGAGGTAATTGCTGCGCCTACCGTTGCGCCTGTACCCGGTAAGAATTGTAAAACATCAGTCGGAATACCCGCTTCGTGAGCCAGTTGTACTGCGCGATAGCCGACAATTGATGTTTGTTCAGCTGGTTTTGCAACTACAGTGTTACCTGCAGCAAGTGCAGCTGTTACTTGGCCTAAGAAAATCGCTAAAGGGAAGTTCCATGGGCTAATACAAACAAAAATCCCACGTCCTTGAATGAATAATTCATTTAGCTCACCCGTTGGGCCTGGGAGTAGTTCAGGTTTAGCCATCATTTTTTTAGCTTGAATGGCGTAGTAGCGACAAAAATCGACGGCTTCACGGACTTCATCAATCCCGTCTTGAATACTTTTTCCGGCTTCGCGGGTACAAAGTGCGATTAACTCTTCACGATTTTCTTCGAGCAAATCCGCCAGTTTTTGAAGAGCGTTGGCACGTTCTTCAACTGGAGTGTGGCTCCAGCTGTGGAACGATGCTTGAGCAGAGCTTAGTGCTAATTCAACGGCTTGGTTATTTGCAAAGGCCACTTTACCAACAGCTTGGTTAGTATCAAAAGGACTGACAACATTAATCGTTTCACCCGTTAGCGTCTCGCCATTAACCAATGGGCCAGCTTGCCATTGAGTTTGGCTAAATTTTTCAATTCCTGCGAAAAATGGCTCGGATTCGGAGATGATATTCATGTTGAGTCCTTTAGAGTTTTTACGTTCTTCGCCGAAGATATCTTCCGGCAAGACGATTTTATTATTGGCTAAAGTTTTATAGGATTTGAGTGTGATAACAGGGTGAACCACTAAGCTGTCAATAGGGGTTTTAGGGTCAACTAATTTATGCACAAAAGAAGTGTTGGCACCATTTTCAAGTAGTCTTCTGACTAAGTATGGTAAGAGATCTTTATGCGCACCGATCGGTGCATAAATTCTGACAGCTTTAGCGCCAGCTTCAGCGAGCATGGTGTCATAAAGCTCTTCGCCCATGCCATGTAAACGCTGATATTCATAGTTTCTATCACCGGCCATTGCACTGATACTGGCAACAGTTTGTGCATTATGAGTGGCAAACTGTGGGTAAATAGCCCCACGAGTGGCTTCTGATAACAAGTATCTTGCACAGGCAAGGTATGACACATCAGTACCTGCTTTACGGGTGAAAAGTGGGTAACCGCCATCGCCAGCTTGTTGAGCCCATTTTAATTCACTATCCCAGTAAGCGCCTTTTACTAGACGTAATGGGATTTCATCTCCTTGCTCACGAGAAAGCTTCGTCAACCAACATAGAACGGGCAGAGCACGCTTAGAGTAAGCCTGGACGACAATACCTAATAATCCCCATCCTTTAATTTCTTCAGCGTTATACAGCTTTTTAAATAGCTTTAACGATAACTCTAAGCGATCCATTTCTTCTGCATCGATAGAAATACCGATATTTAGCTCACGCGCTTGAACACAAAGTTTAATCACAGTGTCATAAAGCTCGCTTAGTACTCTATCCTCGTTGGCGACTTCATATCGCGGATGAAGAGCTGAAAGCTTGATCGAAATAGTCGGTAAAGGTGTATTTGATTCTTCATACGACTGAGCGCCTAATTGACGAATGGCATTGCTGTAGTCGAGATAATATTTTTGTGCATCTGTAGCTGTGAATGCTGCTTCACCTAACATGTCGTAGCTGTGGGTATAGCCTTGTTGACGTTTAGCTGTGCTGTTTTTAAGGCCCTCTTGAACGGTTTGCCCTAAAACAAATTGCTTACCCATGATTTTCATTGCGGCATTCATGGCTTGACGAATAACAGGTTCACCTGCGCGATTGATGAGTCGATTTAATAAACTGCTTGGCTTACCATCAATATTCTTATCGAGCTTAACGATTTTACCTGTAAGCATTAATCCCCAGGTGGATGCATTGACTAACAATGAATCGCTTTTCTTAAGGTGTAAATCCCACTTAGCACCAGAAAGCTTATCTTCAATTAACGCATCGGCAGTCGCCGCATCAGGAATACGCAACAATGCTTCAGCAAGACACATTAAAATAATGCCTTCTTGTGTTTCTAAACTGTATTGCTGCAAAAAGGCATCAATGCCTACCATTAAGCCTTTCTTTTCGTACTGACGAACTTTAGTGACTAATTCATGGGCTCGATCCGTCACTTGTTTAATATCGGTGTCAGATGACGGTACTAACTTCAAGAGTTCAGTAAGATATTGCTCTTCATCAACGATGTAATTATTTGTTATGGCTGAGAATAGCTCATCTAGGCTGGCATTGTCGTAATGGCCGTTTAGTACTTCACTAGCTTTAAACATAATTTTCATTCCGTCTTTAGCTGTTTACTACCTGATGTAAACAAGTTGTTTTATTATGATATTTTTTATTTTGTATACAATGTACGAAAATCGAGGCGATTATAATATTAAAATGTGACATTGAGCAATGTTTGCAAAGAAATGTGATTGTAAATAAAAGTGTCGACTGTTTTATGCTCAATAATTCGGATGATAATGGCTAAGATCCCATCAACATTTTTAGGTAAATGCATCAGAGTTGAGTTCATTGAGGCCTGCTATAAACACGTTAAAAGACAATCAATTACTTTGCGTTGAAAAATATCAAAGCTCGTTTCTTTACGGCTTTTTAGCGTGTTAGTTACTATCACCCGATAGCATGTTTTGGTACAGAGGACTTTGGTCGTACAACCCGTTGATCAGGATTAATGGTAGTGAAATGTAAGGTGGAAAGTTTCAAGATAACTATTTTTAATAGAAATTTGTCAGAGGTAAGCTGGAGACAATAAGCGATACAAAAGCCTCATGCTGTCTACAAATAAAAAAACCAGTGCAAGCACTGGTTTAATTGTTGATTGAATCTAGTCGAGCCGCTTGTCGTAATACAAGCCTGGAGCAATAGATTTCATTTAGCCGTTAAAACTTACATCCAGCGGCTTTTTTGTTTGCGTTGTGGTCTTGGCAAGTAAACCAAGATAATACCAATCAAGGCGCCTAAACCGGCAATCATTGCACCTTGCTGCCACATCTTTGACTGGGCGTTATCTTTCATTGATTGCAGTTGTTGATTACTGCTATCACGCTCATTTGTCACTCTTGATAATTCAGACTGTAAAGAAGCAATCTGATTGTTAGCTGAAGTCAGCTCCTGAGCAACAGACTCTGAACTTTGATCAAGTTGAGATAAGGTGGTTTTAGTTTTTGCTAACTCAGCTTCTAGTAGCGGTAAGCGATTTCGTAAACTCGTTCCTGTTTCAATTAAATCAGACTTTACCCAGCCTTCACGATTTTTATGATCACGAATTTTACTGTATTCATTTTGAGTTTCATTTAATAAGGTAATCGTTTGACCAGCCTCAATGCTGCCTAAAATACGATATTGGGTACCTGGACCACCGTGGATGTAAATAAACACATCGTCAGTAATGTAATGCGTCTGAGCCATTAAACCTTTTGAGAGCAGTAGCAAAGCTACTATTGTAAGCATTCTGAACACGTTATTTTTCCATACCATTAGAACTATCCGTCATGCTATTTATTTACTGTCTTGATTGCAAGGAAGAACCGCAAAGTCTTATTTAAATAAGCGGGATTACTGATTTTTTGACGACTTTTACGTGAAAATTGCTGCAAAAGTGTCATCAATTAATAACTGGGTGGATTTTTTTATGCTCCATCATCTGTTCGGTTTGTTTTAGGCAATAAAAAGCCAGTCACAAGGACTGGCTTTATTTTGGCTATCTATCTCAGCAATCTTAGCTGAATACACCTTTGATGGTGAAGAAGAACAAGATAGATAATGCAGCGCCGGCTGGTAACGTTACTACCCAAGAAATAACGATGTTACGAACTACACCGATATTAATTGCAGCAATACCACGTGCCATACCCACACCTAATACCGCACCAACTAATGTTTGAGTTGTTGAAATGGGTAAACCAGTACCAGAAGCAATTACCACGGTTGATGCAGCAGCTAATTCAGCGGCAAAACCACGGCTTGGAGTCAAATGAGTAATGTTTTTACCAATGGTCTGCATGACACGCTTACCAAAGATAGCTAGACCCATTACGATACCGATAGCACCTAGAGGAAGAATCCACCATGCAAGTGCTGCTTTCGATTCAATTGCACCGCCACTATTAACAACAGATACAACTGCAGCTAATGGGCCAATTGCGTTAGCAACGTCATTTGAACCATGAGCAAACGCCATACAACATGCTGTAACAACCATTAAGATTGCGAAGACTTTTTCAACGTTTGCATATTCAGTTTGACGATTAATATCAGTGCTCATGTTTAAGCGAGCAATAGCGACTTTACCGAAAATACCAACACCAATAGCAACAGCAATTGCTAAGCCGTACGCTTCAACGGTTGAGAAGTGTAGACCAACATGTTTTAGACCTTTAGTAATGGTAACAAGTGACATAACGAAGCCAGCAAGTGCCATATAGAAAGGAACGTAACGTCTTGCATTAGCTAAAGGGTCGTCAGTATTAAAAATTAACTTTTGAACACTCTGGAAAATCATGAAAGCAATAAAGCCGGAAATCGCAGGTGTGACCACCCATGAACCGATAATGCCAACAACTTTACCCCATTCAACCGCTTCAGTACCTACACCTACTGCAGCGAAACCAACAATCGCACCAACAATTGAGTGAGTTGTTGATACTGGCCAGCCTAATGCTGATGCCGCAACTAACCATAGACCCGCAGCGAGTAGTGCGCCGATCATGCCGTAAACCAGAAGTTCTGGTGAATCGACGAAGAAGCTAGCGTCAATAATCCCTTTACGGATAGTACTGGTAACTTCGCCACCGGCTAAATAAGCCCCAGCGAACTCGAAGATCATTGCAATAATAATTGCTTGTTTGATTGTGATGGCGTTGGAACCTACTGAGGTACCCATAGCATTAGCAACGTCATTCGCGCCAATACCCCATGCCATCAAAAATCCAAATACAGCCGCAATACCAATTAGCATTGGGCCATTGGTGACTAATACATCAACCATGTTGTTTCCTTGATAACTTTTTTAGTTATGAACTGCGAGCTAACATTAGCTCTAGGCGAGAGCCTACACGCTCAGCTAGATCAGCCAAGCCTCCAACCCATTCGATGATCTTGTACATAAACATGACATCGACAGGATTCAAATCTGCTTCCAAGCTTAGTAGTAAACGACGTACTTGGATCTGCAAATCATCAGAATCAGCTTCAATTAGATCTAATTCATTGATCATCTTGGCTACTAATTCGACTTCACGACCACGGAAACCTGTTTCAAGAAGGTCATCGAGTTCGTTAATTGCTTGCTTAGCAAGAGAGACAGCATCTAAACAACGTTTGAGGTAAGCATTAAACGGTGCTTGAACTGGTTGAGGGAACACTAATTGGCGACCGATAATACGGCCTGAGATGTCTTTAGCTTTGTTGGCAATTTTGTCTTGCTGAGTTAACAACTCAAGCAAGTCAGTACGCTCAACTGGCATAAACAACCCACTAGGAAGGGTGAGACGGATTTCACGCTTTAGCGCGTCAGCGTCATTTTCTAATAAGCTAATTTGCTTACGAACACTTACAGCTTTATCCCAATCTCCAGCAGTGGTTGCTTCAAAGAATGGTACGAGTAAAGATGCACATTCGTGCACTTTATCTATATGCTGTTCTAATGGTTTAAGGGGTGATTTTGCAAACACACCTAAAATAGAGTTTACTGGCATTGCGGTTAACCTATTTAATGATTCCAATGTTGGAAAAACGGGCGCATGTTACCTCAAGCGTCCGCATAATGAAACTGTGTTTTTAATTTAATCTACAGTTAATACGGCTCAGTATATAGAACTGAGTTGCGCAATCCTAAGGGATTTTTATGACAGAAATGTGACATTGTGAATTTATTATGACGCATTGATGAAGATTTAATGACAAGATGAGTAGAAAGTCAATGGACGCAGAGATTGAACTTAAGCTGTTTATGCAGTCGCAACACAATGATTTGCTTGTTAAATTACTTAACGGAATGAGTGATTCAACACCACAAAATATCACAAGTTTAACAAATAAATATTTTGATACAGCCAAGTTACAACTTCGCAGCTGGAAAATGGGCTTGCGTATCAGAAAGGGTGAAAATTTCACCGAGCAAACCATTAAAACAGCTGGAACAGTTTCGGGGGGGATTCACTCTCGACCTGAATATAATGTGCCGATTTCCCAAGATACACCCGAGTTGGCGCTTTTTCCGAAAGAAGTATGGCCTCAAGAAGCGGATATTGATGCGCTACAAGCTGAGTTAACCTGCGTATTTGAAACGAACTTTACCCGTCAGGCATGGCACATATACATTGAAGGCAGTTTAGTTGAAGTGGCGTTTGATGTTGGAAAAGTGATCGCAAATGGAGAGGTTGATCCGATTTGCGAGATTGAGTTTGAATTACTAGCTGGAGAGACATCGGCGTTACTGCACCTTGCAATTGAAGTTGCTAAGCATATACCTGTCCGTTTAGGTAAGGCGAGTAAAGCGCAACGCGGCTATCATTTAGCAGGACACCTGCCAGCCATAGCACTAGAACAGATTGATTATATTTGTTTGCCTACTGATAAAAGCTTATCTAAAACATTAGAGGTGTTACTTGAAACTGGTATTGAGCGCTGGCAGGTTATAGAAGCCTTACTTATTGATACCAATGATATTGTTCAACAAGCAAAATTATGGAGTCAGCTCAGAGCATGTGTCAGGTTATTAAGATTAACCTTGATGCAATTTGGCTTACTTAATAGCGATGTGTTAACCCACTTTGATGTGATTGAACAAAAATTACAATTTATCGAGCCACTGCAAAGTTTGAGCTTATTACTCGATGAGCCACAAAAGTTGCTGGGCAAACGCATCGATAAAACTCAAATCATTCCACTCGCGCAGCAAAGCGTCAATGAATTGGTTTTAAACCAACGATTAAGCTGTTTATGGCAACTGCCTGAATACGGTCAATTACAATTGGCACTGGTTGAGTTGTTACTAAAAACCGTGAATGGGAGCCACCAATTAGTTGATTATCCCGAATTAGGTTTATTTGCTAATCATCTTCAGCAGGACTCTTGGCAAAAAATTGTTGATTTAATGCCAATATCTGCGGCAATGGACAGTTTAGATTATCAACAAGTCGCACAAGGGTTAGATGAAAGTATTTTGGTCGGTTTTGCTTATGGCGAGCTTTACCAATCTGATGATCGAGAAGCATTTAGAGCGCCATGGCAAGATCTGGCATTAGGTATTCAAACGTTAGGTTGCTATCAGCTTTTAGCTAAATTAACTGAGCAAAGTGAAGTGGATATCAGCGATTGGCTTCAAGACAAAGAAGCCAGTTTACTCTTTGCAATGGAGCACTCACGTAAAAGCGCGCTTAATAATCAGCCTTATTGGTAAGCATTGGATTAGCGCCCCCAAAAAAAACCTATCATTACGATAGGTTTTTTTATGTCACTTGCGCTATTCACGAGTCTTGTTTTGTTGCTTAAGTTCTTCCCGTAATCGAGTGATTTCAGCTAACATGACTTGCTGGTTTTGCTCCATTTGCTGCTGATTTTCTTCCATTCTCAATAAGGCTTTTTCAAGTTCAAATTTAATTTCTTTCTTATTATTCTCGCTTCGTTCATGGTCATCTGGTGCGACAAAGACTGAGGCCATGTAGCCCGATATCACACCAAAAAAGCTTACGCCGCTCATAATAACAAGGGCGCCAACGACATGCCCCACAGTGCTTACAGGGTAGTAATCTCCATATCCCACGGTTGAAATGGTAACCAAGGTCCACCAAATGGCTTGTTCAGCGGTCTCTATATTAGCGCCTTCAGTACCTGCTTCAACCAATAAGATGACAATAGAGGCAGTGGTTAAAATGAAGACCATTGCTAACAACAAGCTCGCTAAAGTGGTTTGTTTGCGTTGTCTAATCAGTGGAATAATTAAGGTGCGACTAACACGTATTAAGCGTATAACCCGAAGAATTTGGAATACACGCGCAATACGCAGTGCTTCAATGGCGGGAATACTGGCAACGAAGTCAATCCAATGATGTTGAAGATAGAATTTTTTGTTGTTGGCTTTTATGAGACCGTAAAAAAAACGCGACATAAAAATCATACAAATACTGAGATCGATAAACAGTAATAGCCTGCGTGTTTCTGCGTCAACGTTTCCAAATGTCAGGATTAGCACCACGATGACAGAGAACAGCGACAGGATCATCATAGCTAAGTCAAAAGGGCTCGGGCCATTTAATGCTTTTAGTGACCAACGTTTTTTTTCGATCATAGTAAAATCCGTTTTGAGAATATTGCGTTGTGGTGATGCTAACAATGTAACCTTTTAGAGACAATCTAAAGGTATAAAAAAACACGCCAAAGGGCGTGTTTTGCGTTTAGCTTGGTTGTAGTGCTTATTCATCAACAAATTGAACTAAATCATCTAGCACACGTTTTTTGATTTCTAGCTGAGCATCAGCTTCTAAACCATATCTGTGTGCCAATATTGCATAGTCATCTTGGCTTAATGACACTGTTAACCTTGGGCGCTTAGGGCGTTTAGTCACTTCTAAGCCTAAGATTGAGCGAATTTGATCTGAAGGGCTAACACCTGCATCTAGCGCTGCTTTACGAATTAAGTATTGAAACTTTTCATCGAGGTCAAAAGCCACTTGTGTCGCTTTTGCTGCTTGCTGATTTTTAATCCATGTATCTGGTAATGATTTACCTTTACTCATGTCAGGTGTTACTCCTTTATACTGCCAGTGTTAACTCGCTGGCCAAAACTCACGAATGTCAGTTACTGGGCGGTACAGTGTTAACATGACATCGGTATCGCCACCTTCGTAGACCTCAATATCGACAGCCTGAGAATCTTCATTATTGACTAAAGAATAGCTTTCAAAGGCATTTCCGCGGTGTTGGCTGCTATCATCTTGAGGTGGTTTTTGGCCACGATAATCTTCACGGTGGAAGTATCCAAAACAACCAAACTCTACTTGATGGTATGCGCTAGCAAGCCAACGTCCGTATTCGCTATCTAACTCATTCGACAACGAAAGTGTCGTGAGCTCTGCATTGCCAGGTTCTTCAAATATTTGGCTAAACTGCTCCAAGTCAAACAGCTGCTCTACCACCGCTCGGTTTACTTTGATTGAAAAACTCAAGTAAGCCTCATCTTCTTGATGATACGAGAGATAAATTGCAGTACCGCTGTGGCCTCTAAGTAACCACTCACATTGCTGAGAGCGTTCATACTCATAAGTATGGACTTCTTCAACTTTAAGCTGCTGCCCACGTAGTTGCTCAGGTAAAGCAAAGCTATCATCAAGGGAGATCATGTCTCCCTTGAGTAGCTTGTTCACATGGTCAAGCTGACGTTTTGGGGCTTCTTTTTTGCCGAAAAGGCCACTTAGAAATCCCATAGCTTAATTAACCTTTTTTCGCTTTAAGGCGATCAAGAACAGCATTAGCACTAGACTTTTGCTCACCAATGCCTGCTTCAGCTAGCTTGGCATGTAATGACTTATCGCTGTTTTCTTCAGCTAATGCTTCAGAGGCTTGTAAGCGATCATCGAATGATTGCTGACGTGCTTTGATGCGCTCTAAAGAATCTTTTGCATTCATTAGCTTCGAGTTACTTGACGCAAATGAGTCAGTAATCGTGGCAGTGGCTTTTTGAACACTTTCAGTGGTTTTTACCATGCTTAGCTGACGCTGGTAATCCGTTAACTGACGTTCAGTTTTCTTAACTAAATCTTTAAGGCGAACGGCATGAGCAGAAAAGCTTGCGTTAGCGGCTTCTTGGTCAGCGAGTTCTTGGTCCAGTTGAGCAATCTTTTCAGCAACTTCGATAGCCAAAGCTTCGTTGTCTTTTTCAAGCGCTTGTGTAGCGTAACCTTCGTGCTCAGTGATGCTGCGCTTTAAGCGGTCAACTTCACGGCTAGCTTGCATCTCTTTCGCCATTACGTCAGTTAATTCACGCTTAGCTTTGGTTAAATGCTTTTCTGCATCACGGATTTCTTGTTCAAAAATACGGGTAGAATTTGCATCGACAATGTTTTGGCCGACTTCATTAGCACCGCCGCGAAACGCCGTTAAAATTTTATTTAAAATGCCCATGTGTGGCTCCTTACTTCAAAAATTCGACGAGTTCGTCGATGACTTCTAAACAGTTATCAGACAATACTGATAATTCTTGTTCAATCTCTTCCATGCTTGAGGTGACTGAAAGTGCACCGTAAACCACATATTTATCGTCAATTTTTGCAAATGATGATAGTGGCATTGGAATGTTTAACTCCAACATGGTTTCAAACATTTGAGTGCGAGTTTCTTCTTTCACTTCGCTCTCATCCCATAAGTAACTGATACACAAAACTTGGTTGTCAGTTACTGATACAAATACTGGTAACTCTTCGCGACCAGCAACGTTGACTTGTAACACCTCAACATCACCATCAATTGGGAAACAATCAAACTTCAACCCTGTGTGGCTCTCATCGCCTAGTTCAGTTAAGTGGTTAGCAATCTTATGGATATTCATATTTGTCCTTATTGACATATTATGTCTTAGGTTTCAAAGATAGCACTTAGACATATTATGTCAAGGCTATTCTTTATTAGATTAAAAAAGATTCATCCCTTGGTTATCAGACCAAGACGCTAAGTGATAATGGTAAAGCTGTAATGAGCCAATTTTATTGGTCTTAATCTTATCTTTATCGTCATAAAAGTTGCCAGGAAACTCAAAAGCACCATGAATTAAGCCCGGTGTTAACCAGTCTTCTTCTATTGGCAGTGGCTGATTATGGGCTAAACGAGACTTGGCATCTTTTCCTGCGCGAGTTGCGATACTCCAGCCCCATTCACCAAAACTTGGCACATTATGATGATATTGCTGTACGGTAAAACCAGCCGATTCTATGGTTTTTCCGACAGAAATGAATGCCTGCTGCGCATGGTATGGCGAGGTAGACTGTACTGTCATCGCACCATCGGCGCTCAATAATTCAGCGAGCTTTCGATAAAATAAATCAGAGTATAGTTTGTTGAGATCGGGATGACTTGGATCTGGAAGATCCACGATGATGACATCAAACTTCTGATTCTCTTTAATCAGGTTATCTACGCCATTAAATGCGTCATCGAATACCAAGTTGACTCTCGGGTCATTTAACGCATTGCCATTAAGTGACAGCATAGCTTGGCTGACATGGGCTGGCATTTTTTCATCAGGGGCTGTAAATAACTCGACTAATTTCTCGTCTAAGTCCATTAAGGTGACCGACTTAGGTTGCCATTTGAACACTTGCTTAAGGCCTAACCCATCTCCACCACCAATGATGAGTACCTTGTCTTGTCTAGCACTGGCTGCCATCGTTGGGTGTACTAAGAAGCTGTGATAAATATGCTCATCAATGCTGGAGAACTGCAAACGGCCATTAATATAAAGAGAGTAGACAGGTTCTTGGCCATTACCACGTAGGCGTTCAGTAAAGGTTAATTGCTGAAAACGGGTCGCTTCGGCATAAACAACCTTGTCTTTGTACAATAAATTATTGAAGTTTTGTTCCCAACTTGGGCCGTGCATCGCCAATAGCACCAGTACACCACTGGCAACAAAGTGACCAATAAGAATCAATTTAGCCCAGCGAATTTGTTGCCAAAAACGCCATATAAAAACAAACCCTGCCAATAAGTTAACACTGGCAGTTAATGCTGCTGCTAACTGAATGTCTAGCGAGAGCATAAACATTACCCATATTGCAGCGCCTGCACCAGCGCCGATGTAGTCAGCACCATAAATGGTACCAGCATTATGGAGAAGGTGTTCTTCAGATAGGGATTGGCGAACTCGAGCGATGAGTGGAATTTCCATACCAATCATCAAGCCTAAAATGACGCCCCAAATATAAGGTAAATACTCACTGAGATTTTGTAGTGTCCCGATAAAACCGCCATCAGGAATATGATCGGGTGGCAGGCCTAATGTATTGGCGATTATCAAGGGTAATTGCTGGCCAAAACCAATAACGGCCGCTGTGATTAAAATGGCGAGCGAACCGCAAAAAGCGACGGTGAGTTCAAGCAAGGCGAAACCGGTAAACGCACAGCGAATTTTACGGGCGGCAAAAGCGCCAATACCCATAGATACGATCATAATGCCAATCATGGTATAAATCGCAGCTTCTAGTGCGCCAAGAATGCGGCCTGCATAGTGAGATAATAGGTATTCGTAGATAAGACCGCAGCCTGCAAGTAGCGCCATGATGCCCAGTAAAAGGGCATCATCGAACCATGCTAAGCTGCGTTTAGAAGGACTGCTTTGCTTGTTGCTGCCCTCCTGGCCATGTTCAAGCAAAGTATTATTCATTGAATTAAGCCATTAATGCCGCAAGAATAAGTGCGATACCAATACTGATAGCAAGCTCTACAGCTGCTACGCCAACGTTATGCTGCTTTTCAACTTCATCTGTGAGGTTAATTTGCGCTAACACTAACTTTTTGACGATGGCTAATAACACTGACAGTGCGATAAGCATGATCACTGAGAATGTCAGCCAGCCGACAATATTCATTAAATAAGCAGTCGGATCATAAATGATAAAGTGACTTGCTGCATTAAAAGTAAATGCCATTGCAATCATGTAACCACTATGACGAACAGCAATAGCAACTTGACCTTGCTCTAACGCCTTTTGCATTGAATCACCCTGATTACGCTTAGCGTACTGGTGTTCACGGAATCGAGTTAGCAGCACTAGCATTAATTGAGAAATCAAGAATGCAGTGAAAATTGCGATAAAGGTGTCAACCGTAATATCTTCAGCCCACATTAATACTGAGCGAATAATGATAGCCGTTGCTATTGCAGCTGCTGCATCTACGATAGCAACAGACATATTGCCATTAACAATTTGGCTGTTTTTATCAAATTCATTGAGTGCCACTTTGTCATGTAAAAAACGGCCAAATTTAATTAGCACTAAACCAAATACGCCGTAGCAGGTCATGCCGATTGCTTCCATTGCGTATGAGTTTGCTGCTTCACCTGTAATGGCGCCAGTTAACACAATGCCTAAGGCTAATACTGCACCAGCGGTGCTAACACCAAAGGCAAAATTATCACGGTCTGCTAATTCTGCACGGCTGTTAACACGCACACTCCAACCTTGTAAGTAGCGCATTAATGCTAACAAAATTACAGCAATGGTAATGTCGATAGCTAAAATAATCGCTAAGTCTAGGGTAAGTCCGAAGTCACTTAAAAATGTCATGATTGTTCCTTATTTGCCTCGGCGTACACCGCGAGTTGTGCGGCTAGATGAATTACGAAAACTGCTGTCTTTTGAATAGGTCGAACGGAATTTACTTGAGCTAGCACTTCTAGTGCCTGTGGTACTTGCTTTGGGAGCAGAAGTACTTTGACGTGATAAGCTCGTTGAGCCAGTACGGGATTTAGCGTACGGGCTATTAAATTGTTTACCCTGAGAGTTAAAGGTTTTCTTGGTGTTTTCATAAGTGCGATTTTGAGCACTTGCTTGTTTTGGAGACGTGTAGCGATAACGACCAACGTCATTGTAATAGCTGTAACCACGATTGTTTGACCAACGATCATAACGCACTGGGTTCATGATATTTGAAAACATCGAGTACATACCGTACCACGCCCAAAAAGACATGCCACTTGAATTCGTTTGCCAGCTACCATATGAAGGGTTACCGACGAGTTGACTACCTGCACCAAAATCTTCACTGCCATTAGCCAGTGCAGCGGCTTCACGACTTATTGAGTTCACCCGTGCTAATTGCCCGCCAGATAAGTCTGCTACAACGTTAACAGGATCAGACAACATGTCATTATAGAGACTTGAGTCTGCAGCTTGATAAATGTTCTGCGCTTCTTCGAGCTGTTGATCTAAATCGATAAAGTTGGCTGAATCAGACAGCTCGCTTGTGCGTCGTTTTAGCGATTGAAACATTGGCCCTGTGGTGCCAGCATCTTTTGCTAACTCATCTAAAAGCGGCACCAGATCGGGTTTGCTGCTTTTTAATAATTGCGTGTATTGCTTTAATAAAGTGGCATTACGCAATTCACCAGCATCTAGCATGGCGCCAAGCTGAGTTATTCGTTGTTGAGACAATTGCTGATATTGCGCAATTTTTTCAGGACGGTCATCGCCGCAACCTGAAAGTGAGATGCATAATATCAACCCGGAAAATACTGTGAGGACACGGGGTAACAAACCAGCCATGTTTTCTCCAATGCTATAAAAATCAAATTAAAATAATTAACAAACCGAATAAATATGTATTCATATTCGACCAAATATTTATACGGTTAGGTATAACTGCTATACAGGTTATAGTAATCTTAATGCTATATACAATTAAGACTTACATTAAACTTTTGTTATGAATGGTATAGCATAATTCGACATATTATGTCGAATTAAACCTGCCATATCATGTGTAAATTGCCGAAGGGATCGAATAATAATGCTAATCGAAAGTAACTCTATTTTATCTGCCGAATTATCAGAAATTGCAGAACGTTACTGGTTGAGGTTAGGTAATTCTTCCCCCGAAGTCATTGATACGTTATCAATCGACGAGCAAAAGGCATTAAAGTCAGTCTTTGGTTTGAGTGACTACATTGCAGAACAATTGTGTCGCCACCCTGAATGGATAAGCTTGTTACTTGATGGCTTATTAACAGAAGTCGATAGGCAAAGCTTTGCGATTGAATTAGCAAATAAACTTGCTTCGATAAAGTCTGAAGATGAAGTTAAATCAATCCTGCGTCAATATCGTAACTTCCAGATGGTGAGATTAGCTTGGCGCGACTTTGGCAATTATTCAGCATTAGAAGAGTCAATACTGGATTTATCTGCGTTAGCTGAAGCCCTCGTTATTGCCGCGAGAGATTGGCTATATCAAGAAATGTGTCAGCAGCTTGGTACACCCTCAGATGAACAAGGTAATCCTCAGCCATTATTAATTCTCGGTATGGGTAAACTTGGTGGGCGCGAGCTTAACTTTTCATCTGATATTGATTTAATTTTTACTTTTCCTGAGCATGGCGAGACTGTCGGAGGCCGTCGTGCCCAAGCTAATCAGCAGTTTTTCATACGCATGGGTCAGCGATTAGTTAACCTACTTGATCAAGTGACCGTTGATGGCTTTGTTTTTCGGGTTGATATGCGTCTGCGCCCATATGGTGAGAGTGGCCCATTAGTGGTGAGTTTTAGCGGTCTTGAAGATTATTACCAAGAACAAGGCCGAGATTGGGAAAGATATGCCATGGTCAAAGCCAGAGTATTAGGCCCATGGACTCAATTTAGCGATGACTTACATGACTTATTAAGACCCTTTATTTATCGACGTTACATCGATTTTTCAGCAATCGATTCATTACGTAAAATGAAGCAATTAATTGCGCAAGAAGTGCGCCGTCGTCAGCTTACCAATAATATAAAACTGGGGGCGGGCGGGATTCGAGAAGTGGAGTTCGTGGTGCAAAGCTTCCAGCTTATTCGAGGTGGAAGGGAGCCTGCACTGCGTCAGCAAAGCCTTTTTGGTGCTATTGATACGTTATATAACTTAGGTCAACTCGAGTACCTTGCCGTTGATGAACTCAAAAAGAGCTATATCTTACTGCGCCGAGTAGAAAACTTACTGCAAGCTATTGATGATAAGCAAACTCAGACATTGCCAGATAATGATGTCGACTGGCAGCGTTTATGTTTTGCGATGAACTGCGAAAATGAAACGGTGCTGCGTGCTGACATTGATAGAGCAATGCAACAAATTCATAGACACTTCAACGATACTGTTGGTGGCGATGATGCACATGAACAAACGGAACATTGGACTAGTCAATTATGGGTCATTGAAGATCCCGACAACGCCGCAGCGCTATTAGAAGAACACTTAGTGGACGATGCTAATTTTTGGCCGACATTAACTGAGTGGCGATCTATAACGGTTAAACGTTCAATTGGCCCAAGAGGAAGAGAGACCCTCGAAAAGCTGATGCCAAGATTATTGTCCGAGCTATTAGAGCATGCTTCACCTAGCGCGGCATTAACTGCCGTATCAGGGGTTTTAGAACAGATTTTAACCCGCACTACCTACCTTGAATTATTGTGCGAAAACCCTGGTGCTCGACAGCAGTTAATTAGTTTATGTTGTGCTAGCCCATGGATTGCCCAAGAACTTGCCAATTTCCCAATGTTATTGGATGAGTTGATTGATCCTGCGCAATTATACGACACCACCTCTGTTGATGATTACCCTAGTGAGCTAAGACAATATTTACTGCGGGTGCCAGAAGAAGATATGGAGCAGCAAATGGAAGCGTTGCGCCAGTTTAAGTTATCTCAACAATTAAAAATTGCAGCTGCGGATGTCACAGGTGTATTACCGGTAATGGAAGTCAGCGATCACCTGACTTTTTTAGCGGAAGCAATCATTGAACAAGTCGTATTGCAAGCATGGCACCAAGTGGCGAGTCGACATGGTGTTCCTGCTGGTACCAGCCCAGACAAAATGGGCTTTGCGGTAATTGGTTACGGAAAACTCGGTGGAATAGAGCTAGGGTACGGATCCGATCTGGATTTAGTGTTTCTGCGAAATAGCATCAATACTGGTGAAACTGGTGGCAAAAGACCCATAGGTATTGGCCATTTTTATTTGAAGCTTGCTCAACGAATTGTGCATTTGTTTGCAACACGTACAACATCGGGTGAACTATATGAAGTGGATATGCGTCTTCGACCTTCTGGTGCCTCTGGTTTATTAATTACTGAAGTTGAGCAATTTAAAGAGTACCAGCAAGCTGAGGCATGGAACTGGGAGCATCAAGCATTAGTTCGCTCCCGTTTTGTTTATGGTGATAATGCGTTGGCCGCCCGTTTTAGTGAGATTAGAACTGAGATTTTATCTAAACCACGTGATTTGCCTGAGTTAGCTAAGCTGGTTCGGGATATGCGAATTAAAATGCGCGATCATCTATTAAAGGTAAGTCCTGATAAATTCGATTTAAAACAGAGTCCTGGCGGCATCGCTGATATTGAATTTATGGCGCAGTATTTGGTGCTAGCCCATGCTAGCAGCCATAAAGAGTTGGCTATTTGGTCTGATAACGTGCGTATCTTTCAAATGTTAGCTGAACTAGAAATGATTCCATTTATGACTGCGCAGCACTTAACGCAGACCTACTGCTGGCTAAGAGATGAAAACCATCGACTGACATTGCAACAGCAAAAAGGACAAATTGATGTTTCAGAGGCAGAAAAACACGTCGCTCAGGTGATTGATATTTATCAGCATATCTTGGGAGAAGCGGATTAATAATACGCTTAATACCAATATTGAAACCCGAAAGGCAATAATCGAATTCGCATATTCTAGTGGCTTTAACGTTGATATGGTTCGCTACATACTTGTTAGTTAGTCAATTCGTTCACCCTAACTAGTAAATTTAACCTATTGATTTATTGCCATATCTGCTATTTGATATTAACGTTAGTATATTGTGTTTAATATTGATTGGCAGGGATTATGCTTACCGCACCAATACCAGAAAATGACGCTGCGCGTTTAGCGACACTGCGAAATTTAAACGTACTTGATACTGCCGCTGAAGAACGGTTTGACCGCATTACCCGCCTAGCAAAACGGTTATTTTCAGTTTCTATCTGTCTAGTCAGTTTAATTGATGAAAATCGACAATGGTTTAAATCCTGCCAAGGGTTAGTCGCGAATGAAACTCCTCGAGATATATCATTTTGCGGTCATGCCATCCAATACTCTGAAGCATTCGTCATTACCGATGCCTCAAAAGATGCACGCTTCAGCGATAATCCTCTGGTTACTCAAGCGCCTCATATTCGTTTTTATGCAGGTCACCCACTGACAATGCCAAATGGGATGAGAGTCGGGACCTTATGCATTATTGATGATAAACCCAAAGAGCTAGATAAAGACGAGATGCTAGCGCTACAAGACCTTGCAGAGATGGTCGTATCAGAGCTGATTTCTATCCAGCAAACAACCCTAGATCAGCTGACAGGTATTTCCAACCGTCGTGGTTTTGAAGTGCTAGCGAAGCAAGCATTATCGACATGGGATCGCAATCATATTGATAGTTGCTTAGTGTTTTTCGATTTAGATTATTTCAAAGAAATTAATGATAATCATGGCCACGAGGCGGGCGATCGAGCCTTAAACCAGTTTGCTCAACTGCTTACCTCAGAATTTCGCGATTCTGATGTGATCGCTCGTTTTGGTGGTGATGAATTTTTAGTATTGTTTAGTGAGTGCAGTAAGGGTCAGGTTGACGTCGCACTTGCTCGTTTTCAAACAGCCTTGAATGCCCATAACTCACAGAGTGAAGAAGTATTTGAGCTGGCATACAGTGTGGGAGTTGCGACTCGACATGCTAATCAAAAACTTGATATAGCCGAGTATTTAGAAATTGCAGATCGAGAAATGTATCAAGTGAAATCCAAGCATCATCAACAACGTTGATTCAATTTGTTACACCTTAATCCCATATCATTGATGTTTTCTTGCTCTCTATCACTGTTCTGAATTGCGATTATTCTAGACTGATCTAACTATGAGCTCGTCTCGTATTCACCTCAATGGTGCAATCGTCGAGCCTGTTTATAGAAAGCATCATAGAGGTATCAATCAGGAGATGTAGCATGCGAAATGCAATCGATATTTATCAAGCGTTAAAGGTCTTTAATAAAATCGTTGAATGTGGTGAAAAGCATAAAGCTGAAAATGGCTACAACTCTCGCTATCATTTATGTGGACTGCAAGCTGAAACAGGCTTTGATGGTTACACAATAACGCTGAGTGATGGCAGAACTTCACTGAATATCTACTTCCATAATAAATATCAATTTGATTACCCTGATAACGAAGCGTTTGAAAACTTCATGCGTCGCTTCGGTGATGTGATAAAACACACTGTGCAATAATCGACAGTATGAAACACCTTAGCTAGAGTTGTTATGCTTTATCAGTAAAATCATAAGTTACTGATAAAGCTTATTTGGTTGCTGGTTTGAGCCAGCGCTGCATTTCAACTAAGCGACTCACCGTTCTACGAAACTCAAATGATAAGGCGCCGCCTGAATACAGTTCTGTAATGGTCCATTCTGAGCAGACCGTTAATGATACGCGTTGATCGTAGAGTTCATCGACTAAACTAATAAACCGTTTAGCAGGGTCGTCACTGGTTGCATATTCTAATTGACGCTCGCTAGTTTTATTACTTTCAGCCCCATCTTCCGTACCACGTGCTTTTATCCAAGTTCTAATTTCACCTCCAAGTTGGGGCACTTCATCAATAATCACATGCTTAAATAAGCCTGCGAGCTCGATATAGTCTAAAGCAGATCGAGGCCCGTCACATAGTTGGTCAAATTTAAACCAAATCACTTGATTCACTTTAGCTTGAAAAGCAATTGTACGATGACATATTTCGATATAGCTATGTGTTTCACAAACCGCGGCTTGATGGGGATAATGCTGTCCTGCAATAGTGACAAAATCTTGGTGACTCATGTGCTTTGTTAACTGTATTTGTTGTTCAAGCGAACGGTCAGATTGCGCAGCTATTCGATGGTCAGTGGCGCCAGTTAAGTTAATTTCGTCTACATTAGTTTGTAAAATATCAATAAAAGGTAAAAATCGCTCACGCTGCAATCCACCTTCATATAAACGGCTAATTTCAATATTGGAGGTGGCGACTAAGATGACTCCATGAGCAAAAAGGTGTTCAAACAACCTAGCAAGAATAATTGCATCTGCAATATCATTGACAGAAAACTCATCAAAACAAATGACTTGATATTGAGCCGCATAATGACGAGCAATATGCACTAAAGGATCGGCAATCCCTTTTGTGAGATTGAGTTCTTGATGCACCATAGCCATAAAGCGATGAAAATGTAATCTAAGCTTATTTTGCTGTTTAAGATGATTAAAAAATAAATCCATCAAAAATGTTTTACCACGACCAACATCCCCCCAAAGGTAAACACCTTTGGCAGCTTGCTGCTGAAGACTGGTATCACCGAGTTCTGCTACTTCTTCATTAACATTCACATTATGTTGGAGTTGAATAAATAGCTCGTTGAGGGCAAGTAGCGCTGTATGCTGTTCAGCATCATCGTGTAATCGCAATTGAGATGATTGAGATTGTGCTATTTTGCTTTGATAGAGTTCTAATAACGTTGTCACGCCAAGACCATATTGATTGGTTTATGAGTCACAATATATCAATTAAAAACAAGCTCAAGTATTTAAGGGAAATATAACTAGCGCTATGTGTGAGCCGTCGAGTTGAAAACAACTTGAAGTAGTTTGCTACCCTTATAGGCATACCCATGGTTCAGGCTTCATTACTATCTTGTCTATATCGAGCGAAATAAGACGAGAATAAGAAAGTGCTAAAACCAATCGGCTGCTAAAACGCGATCAACTTCGTAAACCCCGTTAGTACGTCAAACATCTATATAAGCGACTAACCTAAATTACACTTGTGTAAAGACGTAAGAAAGCTGTCCACGGCTTGAAACATTTGTTTTTTTGAAAATGTTTTGAATGTGCATTTTGACTGTATTAATCGAAATACTTAAGTTTGCTGCAATTTGCTCATTAGATAAGCCTTGGCAAACCAAAGACAGCACTTGCTGTTCTTTTTTGGTGGTTAATGACAGTAGCTCTGTTTGACGTTGTGTAATAGGTTGGCGGTTTCTTGATTGAATATAATGAGACATCGCATCATGACTGAAATACAATTTATTATTGTCCAGATTCTTAAAGGCTTCGATGATCTCAATAATCGATGCATCAAAAGACAGTCCACCATGAAACCCATTTGCGATGAGCAAACTTTCAGTGTCAGAGGTCAATTGAGGGCAAAAAGCCAAATGTTTGCCGTCTGCAAGTAATTCTGCCGATAAGTTAGGGATGTGTAATTTAGGATCACTGACATAGTGCAGTAGAATTTTTTTGTGGTGCTCTGCTTGTTGCCACTGGAGGTTAAGCGGGTCGTGGCTAATGGTATTACATTTTAAAAGTTCAGTAATCTGGCAAAGCTGTTGGGTCAAACTTTCAGGTATTTCACCTAAAAAAATATCCGATACAATCATGTCACATCCTTGTTTATAAAACTCGACTATTGAAGATCCTTAACAATAGGTTCGTGAATAATAATTATTCTTAATCACAGTGTCCAGCAATAAGTGATGAGTTATCAATTTAATTGATCCGAAATGTTTACAAGGTGAACTTTATGTAAACGTAATGTTATTTGTTGTTTTTAATTAGTTAGTTTACTATAAGTCGAAAATTTATAATAAAAGGATACTGCTGGGTATGAATAACAAAGGAAATGGGGTGACTTTTATCGGTCCCGAGACTTCATTGGATGGAGAAATGACGGTAAAAGGACCTGCTTTGATCGCTGGTCAAGTCAAAGGTGTTATTCGTTCAACAGACCAAGTTAAAATTGAAGTAGGTGGCGAAATTGACGGTGAACTTTACTGTCAAGAGTTACGTGTTTGTGGTGTTTTCAAAGGAAAATTACACTGTAACAGTCTCGTTATCGTAAGCTCTGGTGTGGTTGAAGGTGATGTTTCGAGTCATAAAATGGAAATTTATGATGGTGGTCAATTCTTAGGTGCAAGAACTAAAGGCCCTGAGCAAGGTGTATTACCTGAGCTAGCAGCTGATGAACAGCCTGTAGCTCCTTATTCTCAACCTTTTAATGACGAGCCGGCTTACGCATCCCCAAAGCCTGAAGCGCCTATTGCAGAGGCGCCGATAGCTCAGGCTGCAAAAGTGAGTAATGTTAACGTAATGGCCGAGCCTATTACTAACGTTGCTGTTGACACTCCTAAAGTAAAAACTGAAATAAAGCCTGATGTAACGCCTGAGATTAAGCCAGAGTTTGTCGCTGATGAAATGACAGTTAAGACTGAAGTCAAGTCAGAAAAACCGGCTCAAGCACAAGAGATTCGTACTCCTGCACCATTAAATAGCGTGCCAGAAAGCGAACCAATGCCAGCGCCTAAGCCGATGTCAAAACTTGAGATTAAGCCACAACCAAATCCTCAAGCTCAGTTAGCGGCAAAAGCAGCAGCAGAAAAAGCGCAACAAAAGAAATCAGGTGCGACTAAATTTGTTGTTGCCGGTGTGGTATTAGCTGCAGCCGCAGCTGGTGCAGTAGTTATAAAGCCTGAATTAGGCGAAGCCGTGATGGCGAAAATTAATTCAACGACGAACACGCAATCAGCAAAATCTGAACCAGCAGTAGAAGATGCAAGTATTGCCAACGTTGAAACTACTGCAGCAGTTGAAGTTATTGATGCTGAAACAGCCCTCGCTGAGTTAGATCAAGCTGCAGCAGCTAAAGCCGTTGAAGCTGAAGCGGCGACAGAGCTTGTTGCAGACGTTAGCGAAACGTCTTCTGACAGTGTTGATGAGTCTATCAATGAGACTTTGGCTGATGAACAAGCTGATTTATTAGCAGAACTAGAAGGCGTTGACAGTGAATTGACTGCCGACATCAATACAGAAGCTGATGATATTGTCGAAAGTGCTGTAGCGTCAGTTGAAGATGATAAAACAAAAGTTGATAGCCTACTTGCTGATTTATTAGCAGAAGAGCGAGCTGACTCTACAGAAGCGACTGAAGCGACTGAAGAAGCAACGACAACAGCGGGTAATTTATAAGCCGTAATGCTTAATTTTACATGTTTAAAGGCCCTCATTTGAGGGTCTTTTTTATGCCTGAAACCCAGTGTGACACCACTCGGCGCAACGCTTTTTTTCCTCAGATTTTGACAACATACCAACTTCTTTAGCCCATCCTTTGATCTATCGTTGTTTTGATTTTTATCCGTAAGTTTACGTTTCTTCTTGGAGTTTCAATTGTTATTGAGTGCTTATTTCTATTAGAACACGAATGAATTAATAGCTCTTTTGAGTCAATTTTGGAGACGAGAAGGATGCGCTAATCTTGTGCGCACCGAAATAGCGCTGCACTTATATGGTGCGAAAGTTTGAGGTTATTGAATGCAATAAATTAAATATTTCAACAAAAACATTATCTTACAAGTTTGGCCTAATGATTGAATTGTTATTGCAAACAAATTTATAACAATCACACTTTTGGAGGTCGAGATGAAACTCGTCAGCGCTATCATCAAGCCGTTTAAATTGGATGATGTCCGAGAAGCAATTGCAGGAATGGGCATTGAGGGAATGACTGTTACTGAAGTTAAAGGCTTTGGACGTCAAAAAGGTCACACAGAACTTTATCGTGGCGCAGAATATCAAGTTGATTTTCTTCCTAAAGTAAAATTAGAAATTGCGACAAAATCTGAAAATTTAGACATGTTAATTGAAGCTATCACAACAGCAGCTCACACCGGCAAGATTGGTGACGGCAAAATTTTCGTAACTGATCTTGAACAAGCAATCCGTATTCGTACGGGTGAGCTTGATAACGAAGCATTATAAGGGGGCTGAAATGGAAGAGTTAGCAGCGTTAGGAACAACAGTAACAGAATTACGATTTGCACTAGATACATTCTACTTTTTGATTTCAGGTGCGTTAGTGATGTGGATGGCAGCAGGTTTTGCCATGCTTGAAGCAGGTTTAGTTCGTTCAAAGAACACCACTGAAATTTTAACTAAAAACGTTTGTTTATATTCAATTGCCTGCGTCATGTACCTACTTGTCGGTTACAACATTATGTATGTTGATAATGTTGAAGCGGGTTGGTTACCTTCATTTGGTTCATTAATAGGGTCACAATCAGCCGATGCGGATCACGCACTTGAGTCAGATTTCTTCTTCCAAGTTGTGTTTGTCGCTACTGCAATGTCGATTGTGTCTGGTGCTGTTGCTGAACGTATGAAGCTATGGTCATTTTTACTTTTCTCAGTGGTATTAACAGGTGTTATTTACCCAATTGAAGGATACTGGACATGGGGTGGTGGTTTTATTTCTGCTGCTGGTTTTGTTGATTTTGCAGGTAGTGGTATCGTGCACATGGCTGGTGCAGCAGCAGCGATTGCTGGCGTACTGTTACTTGGGGCTCGTAAAGGGAAATATGGCGCGAATGGCGCAGTAAACCCAATTCCTGGTTCAAACTTACCAATGGCGACATTAGGTATGTTTATCCTATGGATGGGGTGGTTTGGTTTTAACGGTGGTTCTCAGTTATTAGTATCAGATGCTGAAAATGCATCAGCAGTAGCAAAAATCTTTGTTAACACAAACTCTGCAGCCGCATTTGGTGCAGTATCAGCACTCATTGTTTGTAAAATTGTTTGGGGTAAAGCTGATTTAACCATGATTTTAAATGGTGCATTAGCTGGTCTAGTAGCTATTACCGCTGACCCATTATCACCTTCATTATTGATGTCTGCAGTTATCGGTGTCGTTGCTGGTGGTGTGGTTATTTTCTCAATCGTTGGTTTTGACCGCATTAAAATCGATGACCCAGTAGGTGCAATTTCAGTGCATGGTGTATGTGGTTTCCTAGGTTTAATGCTAGTGCCATTATCAAATGCTGATGCAAGCTTTGGCTCGCAGTTATTTGGTGCTGCAGCAATCTTCACTTGGGTATTTGCCGCTTCATTTGCTGTTTGGTTTGTCCTTAAAGCAACTGTTGGTATTCGTGTTACTGAAGAAGAAGAGTATAACGGTATGGATGCATCAGACTGTGGTGTTGATGCATACCCAGAGTTTGTATCGATTAAATCAGCGGGTTAATAACTGAAAAATCGTTTATAAAATCGTGTATAAAAGCAGAGCTATTTAGCTCTGCTTTTTTGTTATACTGATGAAATACCAATGCTCTTATTTGAATAGGTCTCACTATGGCTAAGTCACTTAGGTTAACGCTTCTTATTAGTGTTATAGCACTTGCAGGAATAACGATGAGTACGCTAAGTCATGCGGGTAAAGTTGTGGTTCGTAAATCATCTGAACCTTTTGATGCCTTTGCCGTTAGAGATGCGGTTCAGCAAGATCATCAGTGGCAAGAAATGCTACGTATGCAACAACAAATTCAAATCCTTCAAGCGTTGCCTTTAGGGTGCCTCGCAGTCGCTGTTCCATACCATTATTATAATTGTGCAGGCAGTATGTACCGACCTTATATGCATCAAAATCAAGAGTTATTTATTCAAATTGACCCGCCTAAAATACCACAAGTAAAGTAATTACTATCTTCTTGGTAATGTGCTTCGCTATGTTCTTAGCGATATACATTGCCCAGTTTATTCCGTTTCAGTTGATTGTTGCTGAACAGCCTTAACCTTATTGAAAATATTTTTTGTCACATTTATATATCTCAATTTTCGTACATGCATCTATGCTTAATAAAGGTGTTTTGTGCGGGGCATAAATATGTTTCAAAAATATGAAAATAACAAAAAAAATAATAATGCAATTTTACCTCGCAATAATATACAGCTAAGCCTTTGTTTGGCATTGCTATTACCTCTCTTTCTTTTTGGCTGCTCTAGCACTCAAACCCATCAAAGTTCAGCCAATGCCACGGAGTTGTTTAATGACAGCTATTTCACACCAACGGCAATACCAGCAACAGAAACAATCTATGAGTTACCTGAGGGCATGGTTAATGAGATTAAGAAAGCGTATGCCCGCTCAGGTGGAGTTGTTGGAAATAAAAAGCCGGTTAATGTTTGGCTTGCTGAGTACATTGATGCAGAAAATGGTGGATTTGAATATCGTGATCATTATACGCGAATGGCCAGCGTTACCGCACAAGAACGAGCAGGCAATTGCATGTCTTTAGTTGTGCTGTCCACTGCAATAGCTGAGGCATTAAATGTCCCTGTTAAGTATCAAGACATAGATGTCGAGCCTATTTGGGATAGACGTGGCGGTTTTTATCTTGTTAATGGTCATGTGAATATGAAGCTGCTCCATCGAGACGACATCAACTCATACAGCTTTAGAGGGTCTGAAATTTTAGTCGACTTTTTACCTGAGCGTTCAATTAGAGCCTATAGAATAAAGCAGATAAACAAGCAGACTTTATCGAGTATGTACTTCAATAACGTTGCAGCAGAAGCATTAGTTAAAAACGAGTATGACTTAGCTTATGCACTATCTAAAAGAGCGATAGAATTAGATCCATATTATGTAAATAGCATTAATACCTTAGCTGTGATTTATCGCCATAAAGGTTTAAACAAACTCGCAGAGCAAGCGTATCGGCATGTATTACAGCTTGAGCCTGAGAACATTACGACTTTATATAACTTAGCCTTGATATTAGGTGAACAAAACAGATTAGATGAATGGCAACAAGTACATAAAGTATTGGAGCTTGCACGGATTAAAAACCCTTTCTACTACTTTGATATGGCGCAACAAGCTTATTTTGAAAAGCAGTATCAAGAGGCGCTAGTCTGGTATAAGCGCGCGGTTGAAAGAGCCGACTATCGACATGAGTTTTATTTTGGCCTGTCTCGCGCTTACTGGGCGACAGGTGATGAGAGGCGTGCGAAAAAGAATATGAAAAAAGCACTGGATTTGAGTATTGATGAAGTAAACCAACATCGCTACAAAGGCAAGTTGCAAGCTATGATGCGCCATTAGTCCGATAGCCCAGCAAATAAGTGTGAAAAACAAAAGCCTCGTCGTGGCTCATTATAAAACCATGCTCAACGTGTGTTGCTCATGGTTTTTTCGTTTATGACTTTGAGCACGCTGTGTGATATTAACTCAATCTAGCCAAATAAGCGCAGATAATAAAAATTTCATATTTATTCAACTAAACCGAACTTAATGAATTTATTATATATTTTATTTTTGTTTATCTAAACTTATTGATTAACAGTCATTTAAATACATAAAACTGATAAAACCATAGATTGAACGAATTATTGTGTGGTACTGTTTGAATTATAGAGCTGATCGCTATGCTTTACTGCCAATGTTAAACGTTGGCATAAATAAACTGTTTGCTGGAGTTTTATAAACTATGTATTACCAAAATGATGACGTTAGAATTGATGAAATAAAAGAACTATTGCCTCCAATTGCCATTTTAGAGCGATTTCCAGCATCAGAAACTGCATCAGCAACAGTCTTTAACGCACGTGATGGCATTCACCGTATTTTAAACAGACAAGATGATCGTCTACTTGTCGTTATAGGCCCTTGCTCTATCCACGACCCTGTTGCCGCGTTGGATTATGGTAAGCGCTTATTAGCATTACGTGAAAAATATAAAGATCAGCTTGAAATCGTTATGCGAGTGTATTTTGAAAAGCCACGTACAACTGTTGGTTGGAAAGGTTTAATTAATGATCCTTACATGGACAATAGCTTTAAATTAAATGATGGCTTACGTACTGCACGTAAACTTCTCGTTGATTTAAACGAAGCTGGTATTCCTACCGCGGGTGAGTTCCTCGATATGATTACACCACAATATGTGGCGGATATGATGTGTTGGGGTGCAATTGGAGCTCGTACTACTGAGTCTCAAGTTCACCGTGAGTTAGCATCGGGTTTATCAAGCCCTGTCGGGTTTAAAAATGGTACTGACGGCACAATTAAAGTCGCTATCGATGCTATTGGGGCAGCAAGTGCACCTCATCACTTTTTATCAGTGACCAAGTTTGGTCACTCAGCCATTGTATCGACAAAAGGTAATCCTGACTGTCATATCATTCTTCGAGGCGGTAAAGAGCCAAACTATAGTCAAACTCATGTAGCAGCGATTGAAAGCCAACTAGAGAAAGCCAAGCTTGCAGCTAATATTATGATTGATTTTAGCCACGCTAATAGCAGTAAGGATTTTAAAAAGCAGATGTTAGTGGCAGAGGATGTGGCTAATCAGATTAGTGCGGGCAATCAGAATATTTTTGGTGTGATGGTTGAAAGTAATATCGAAGAAGGTCGCCAAGATTTAGTTGTTGGTAAAGCGCTTTGTTACGGTCAAAGTATTACTGATGCTTGTATTGGCTGGGCCGATACCGAAAGCTTATTAGAGACACTTAGCCAAAGCGTACAAAAACGTCGCAGCTAATTAAGTGCACTCATTTGATAAAAAAGGCGCTGAGAGGCGCCTTATTTATTGGTATTTGCTAAATATTCGTTTGCTTTAGCTAGGCTTCCAAATGCCGAGATGAGGTTGTTTCTTCCTTTGTCTTGTAGCTCAGGGTTACCTGATTCGATCATCATCCATACCCAAGTTTGTATTAGTTGTAATGGTGGGTGCTGAACTTTTGTTGCGTCTAACATGTTACTTCCTTTGAGCTGGGAAAAAATGTTAATGGCTGGTAATAAATGCCAAAAAGAATCAAATAAAGAGTACCAAATTCTTTTTCGTTTCAGAACTAGAAACAAGCCAAAATTAGCTAAATCTGCGTTTTTTTCTAAAAAAATAGTCTTTTAGACTAGTCAAAAAAAGCAAAAGTAATTCTAAAGTATTATTTATCGGATATCTTACCGATATAATGCCGTAAAATCATGCAATTTTTATCGTGCTTTTTTGATTTTAAATAAGCTATGTAAAGCCGTTATAGTGTTAACGTTATGTAGAACTTAATGTCTTGCTTAACTGAAATTGTTGCATTGTGCTTGTATTCCCTCCCTATGGTGAAATTTAATGAGACCCTCTTTATATTTTGATGGCCCTGTTGGCAAACTTAACTGGAAAGTTGTGGGGTTATTGTGGCCTTACTTATTCGAGTTCAAAGGGCGTATTTTTCTGGCAATGTTATGTCTTGTTGTTGCGAAACTTGCCAGTGTGGGTCTACCGTTTATTTTAAAAGATTTGGTTGATAGCTTAGATGCTCAAAAAACGGCAACAATCGTGGCCGTGCCTATTGCTTTGGTGTTGGCTTATGGCTCGGTTAGGTTTCTTAATGTCATCATTGGTGAAATTCGAGATACGTTATTTGGCCGAGTCACTGAACGTGCAATTCGGCGCCTAGGTTTAGCGGTATTTGAGCATCTGCATCGTCTTGACTTGGATTTCCATTTAGATAGGCGGACAGGTGGATTGTCTCGGGACATAGAGCGTGGCACCAGTGGTGTTAGCTTTTTGATGCGCTTTATGGTGTTCAATATTGTTCCGACCTTGCTAGAAATCAGTCTGGTCATCATTATCTTTTTTATTAACTATGGAATCGGTTTTGCGTTAATCACTTTGATTGCGGTCGTTGCGTATATTGGCTATTCGATAGTGGCGACTGAGTGGCGTACCGGTTTTGTTCGTGATGCCGCCAATGCAGATTCATTATCCAATACACGGGCAGTTGATAGCTTACTTAACTATGAAACGGTTAAGTATTTCAATAATGAGCGCTATGAATCACAGCGTTACGATGAAGCATTGGATCAATGGGAAGTCGCCAAACGTAAAAACAGGTTATCGCTATTTGCTTTAAACGCTGGCCAAGCACTGATAATTGCGCTCGCGATGACAGCCATGATGGGGCTTGCTGCCTATGAAGTGACTGAAGGCAATATGACATTAGGTGATTTCGTATTAATTAACGCATTTATGATGCAGCTGTTTATCCCACTTAATTTCTTAGGTTTTGTTTATCGAGAGATTCGAGGTGCACTAGCCAATATTGAGCGAATGTTTTCTTTGTTAGATAAAGTACCAGCCATCCAAGATATTCCGTCAGCGTCTAATGTGACGCCTACTCAAGGTGAACTAGCGTTTAATCATATTTGCTTTAACTATGATGAGCGGCCGATCCTAAAAGATGTCAGTTTTAGCATTCCAGCAGGTCAAAAAGTGGCAGTTGTAGGAGAAAGTGGCGCGGGTAAATCTACCCTTATAAAGCTGTTATTTCGATTTTATGACGTTGATAGTGGCTTAATAACCATTGATGGGCAAGATATTAGACAGTTAACTCAGCAGGCGCTGCGTCAATCAATCGCCATCGTGCCACAAGATACTGTGCTGTTTAATGACACCATCTATAACAATATTCTTTATGGCCAGCCAACAGCAACTGATGAAGCGCTCAAAGAGGCGGTACACTTGGCTAATCTGACTGATTTCATCGAGTCATTACCCCAAAAATGGCAAACTAAAGTTGGGGAGAGAGGCTTGAAGTTATCAGGCGGTGAGAAACAAAGAGTCTCCATTGCCCGAGCTATTCTAAAAGCAGCCCCCATTTTAGTGTTTGATGAAGCAACGTCATCACTAGATAGCCAATCTGAACAAGCCATTTTATCTGCCCTAAAAGTGGCGGCAAAAGGGCACACCAGTTTGGTGGTCGCTCATAGGTTATCTACGATTGTTGATGCTGATAAAATCGTGGTGTTAAGTGAAGGTCGAATTGCAGAACAGGGGACGCATAAAGCGTTATTATCGCAAAATGGTGTGTATGCAAAGTTATGGCGAATCCAAAATGAGCAAACTATCACACATTGATCGCATGCTTGTGTGTGTTTTCTCTCTTTGAAAGTGCAGTTTTTGTGTATAATTAACTTTAATTGCCTGGAAAGGATTGAGATCGTTTAGGTAAATAGGGAATTATCGGGTAATTAAGCCTAAGTATGGAGGTCGTTAGTGCAAAACATTTCTTTAATAGCAGCCCTAGAGGGGACACAACATAAAGTGACCACCGATTGGTTTGCGATTATGGCTACGCTTGAAAAGCGAGAAATGAACCAAGATGAACTGCAGGCTGTTTATGATGAACTATGTGCAGGATTAATTGTGACAACCCGTGGACTGACATTAGCTAAAATTAATGACAATGAAAGCGAAGACAGTTTATTAAAAGCGGATGATAGCGCAGCCGATATCTTAGTGTAATGGCACTTTATGCCTTAATGAAAGGCAAAGTGAATGGTATTTATCCAATAAAAAAGCAA
>NZ_JBFRJQ010000016.1:119753-196444 GCF_041468985.1 Shewanella sp. 10N.286.52.A9
TTGCTTTTTTATTGGATAAACTGAGTCGGTTAGCTGTTTTTAGACCAACTGTTACACACCATTTTTATTATTGCATCGCTAGTATTTAATTCCGTTAGACGAGTAATCTTGCCATGATCGAAGCAGACTTTTTCACCTTCGATTTCTGAAAGGCGCTCACAATTGGTACAAGTTAATGACATTGCTTTATGGGTATCATTATGTGCCATGATTGAATTTGTCTCTTTCAAATCTATATCCCTTCGCCAATATGCTTAACGTGATTAAAAGTGTGGTTTAAGTCACAATTTTATACTTAATCTAAAGATAGTTCAAAGTATTACCTTGTCAATATATTAGCAATTGGTCTAATAGTTTTTTCTAATGAGTGGCAATGCTGATTAAGTTTATCATTCTACAGTGATTATGCTATTAGGTTACGACTTAGTTTGCGATCAATGTACTCAATACTGTTGATAAAATTTGTCCAATGACACCGATATACCGCTCTCTGTGACAATTCTGGCGTGGTGCCGTGTTAACTGTCTTGCTTCACTTACTCCACATGAATGGGCAATAATTTTCAAGTCATGATGCAAAGATCGATTATAATTCGCCACCCTTGCAGATTTGTTATGGGGATCTAACCCTTGTTGAAGATGCTTATTATGGGTAGTGATGCCGGTTGGACAAGTATCTTTATTACACTGTAAAGCTTGTATGCAGCCTAGTGCGAACATATTTCCCCGTGCAGAGGCAATAAAATCGGCACCTGTCGCCAAGGCCCACGCAACCTGAGAGGGCAATATCATTTTGCCGCTAGCAATCACTTTGATTCGTTGCTTCAATCCTTTTTGTTTAAATAGATTGATGACTATAGGTAAGCTTTCTTTAATCGGTAAGCCGACATGATCCATTAATGCTTGAGGCGCGGCGCCTGTTCCGCCTTCAGCGCTATCAAGGGTAAAAAAGTCTGGTGCACTCTCAATGCCTCGGTGTTTTATTTCTTCACATAAATCGATTAACCACTGTTCATCACCAAGCACAGCTTTTATGCCTGTGGGCTTTCCTGTGATGTCACGAACATGGCAAATCATGTCAATAATATCCACGACGCTATTAAACTCAGCATGGCCATTTGGACTAATGGAATCTTGCCCTACCGGGATCCCTCTGATAGCTGCAATTTCTTCAGTGACTTTAACGCCAGGTAAAATGCCGCCTTTACCAGGTTTTGCACCTTGGCTTAGTTTAATCTCAAACATTTTGACATTGTCATGGGCTGCAATGTTACAGAGCTTGTCGTCATCAAGTTTTCCTTGCTCATCACGTACGCCATATTTAGCAGTACCGATTTGAAACACTAAATCACAGTTGCCTTTAAGGTGATGCTCGCTTAAGCCTCCTTCGCCAGTATTAAGCCAGCAACCAGCTTGTGCTGCACCATGGGATAATGCTGTCACGGCAGGGCGAGATAATGCACCAAAACTCATCGCAGAAATGTGGCAAACTGTTGCTGTCCTATACGGGGTTTTACAGTGCTCACCTACAGTAATAATGCTGTCTTGATGTTCATCTGAATCATATTTAGGAAATGCGGCATTAAGAAACATTACCGTGCCAGTTTTGTCGTGCACTTGGGTTGAGCCGAATGAGATGGTGCGATCGACATCTTTTGCAGCGCGATATACCCAGCTACGCTCAGCACGATTGAAGGGCAACTCTTCTCTATCTTGAGCAAAAAAGTATTGCCTAAAAAACTCACCTTGTTTCTCAAACAAATATCTAAATCGACCTATTACGGGGTAATTGTGACGAATAGCTTGTTTAGTCTGCAATTTATCTGCGATGTACATATAAATCACTGAGATAAATAAAATGGCAATACAGGCGAGAAATAACCCTGTAAATATCTCTAATCCGACGATAAACCAATGTGGCTGCATTTTTGTTCCTTAAAAATGATCGATTGATATTGAGTAGATAACAGTTATTAGTGATTGATATTCGCTAAATTGTTTATTTTTTGACTATCATCATTATGAATGAAGGTCGGTTTTTGTTCTAGGTAATTTAAAGGTACCGATAGCGACAAATGGAAATAATAACTCGCCACCATAAAGCTGCAGGTTTTTTGGTCGATAAACTCGCAAGCGTTTTTGGTTTTATCACATCATTTTTGACATCGGTATACCAAAGGTTGATACCCATTGTAAAAGTGATTATGAGGATACACTGATGGAAATTTATAACCCAACGCAGCTAAATGCTCAGGCTGCTAAAAATCAACAGCCTAGTGATGGTGCTAAAGATATTCCCAGCAACAACGATGTCTCTGGGAGTAAAGCATCAATCAGCGAGATAAGTAGGGATTTAAAAAATAGCAGTATTTTGGCTGCGCAAGAACAAGTGAGTATTCAATCTGGCGATAAATCCATGGCACTTCTTTATCGAGCAGCTATTGATTCAATTAACAGTGAATTGGCTCCAACCTTAGGCGAAAATGTCATTCAAAAAAATGCTGAAAATGAAGTGGATTATTCGCCAGAAGCCACTGCAGAGCGTATAGTCAGTTTTGCGACTAACTTTTTTTCGGTGCACCAGCAGCAAAACAGTGGCATGGAGTTTAATGAGCAATTAGATAGCTTTATGGACATTATTTCTGGTGCAATTGATCAAGGTTTTAGTGAGGCCACTGAGATTTTAACTGGTCTGAATGTATTTGAAGGTGACATTGAAGCTGGCGTGGATAAAACCTATAGCTTGATACAAGCTGGGCTTGAAACCTTCAAGCAAGATACGGCAAAACAAGCGGACGTAGAAAGCGAGCAACTAACATAGAATTAGCGCATAAAGTTAGCGAATTGACATAGAGAACTGATTTTCTAAGGAACAGCTTATGTGGACAACAGGTACTGTTATTGAACGTATTGAATGGAACGATAAATTGTTTTCGTTACGCATCGAAGCCGATGTTGAGCCATTTATAGCTGGGCAATTTATCAAGCTCAGCCAAATTCGGGATGAAAAACGTATCGCAAGAGCTTATTCACTGGTCAATCCGCCAGGAAAACCTTACATCGAAGTGCTTGCCGTCGCAGTTGAAGATGGTCAGTTATCGCCAGATTTACAAGCATTAAAAGTAGGAGAGCAAATCGAAGTCAGCACCAAAGCGGCAGGCTTTATGACGCTTGAAGAAATTCCCACAGGGGCAATACAAGGACCGCATCTTTGGTTTTTGGCAACAGGTACTGCAGTAGGGCCTTTCATTTCAATGATGGAAACTGATGAGCCATGGCAACGATTTGAAAAAGTGGTGCTGGTTTATGGCGTTCGGTTAATCGAAGATTTAGCTTATTTACCGCAAATTAAGGCGTTACAACAAAAGTACCCGCAACAATTTATTTTTATACCGTCAGTGACACGAGAGCATTATCCCGAGGGGTTGTCGTGTCGAATTCCCGATGGCCTACAAAGTGGGTTAATTGAACAAACAGCAGGCATCGCGCTTAGTGCCGATAACTCTCAAGTGTTAATTTGTGGTAATCCTGAAATGATTGTGGATGCGCAATCAACGTTAACTGAAAAAGGATTAGTTAAGAACTTACGCCGAGCTCCTGGGCAAATTACGGTAGAGAAATACTGGTAAGACGCAGTGGTAGCCTGCGTTGATAACGGTTATTTTCCGCTCACTATTAAAGGCTGTATTTATCCTTAATATAGCCTTCAAAACCCTTGTTTTACTCACTAATTAACTTACTTATTCCAAATAATACAGTCAGTAATCTTTAAAGAATACTTGCTCAAAAAGCGCCGATCTATTATCCTTTCCGCAATTGATAATTATTATCATTTCCATGGGTGATAACCTAATGCAATATAAGTAACATCTTAATTATTGGTTAAGAAAAGTGCTTAAATCAGGTTTTTGCAATAATAAAAAGCGCCGTAAGGGCAAGGAGAAATTGGAATGAAATCGTTAAAGAGTTTTGCGCTGTTAGGTCTTGCAGCTGTATCTTCAATGGGTTCTATCGCAGCACAAGCAGCAGATGATCTTACTGTATATTCTTATCGACAAGCGTTTCTTGTTGAGCCGATTTTAGAACAATTTACTAAAGATACTGGCATTAAGGTTAACGTCGTATTTGCTAAAGATGGCATTGCTGAGCGTATTGCCCGTGAAGGTCGTCTTTCTCCTGCTGATGTTGTTCTTACATCAGATTTTTCACGTTTAATGGAATTGGTTGAAAAAGATTTGGTTGTTGACGTTAAAAGCGATACGTTGAGCAGCAATATCCCTGAGCAATATCGTTCTCCAGACAATGACTGGTATGCGTTAACCATGCGTGTTCGTAATGTTTACTCTTCAAAAGAGCGTGTGGGTAAGCTGGATCTAAACTATGAAGATTTAGCATCAGCACAGTACAAAGGTAAGATTTGTACTCGTAGTTTCAAGCATCCTTATAATATTGCGCTAGTCGCTTCAATGATTGCTCACCATGGTGAAGCTGAAACTAAGACTTGGCTTGAAGGCGTAAAAGCTAATCTAGCACGTAAACCTCAAGGAAATGACCGCGCGCAAGTGAAAGCGGTTAAAGAAGGCTTATGTGATGTGGCCATTGGTAACAGTTATTACTTTGGTAAAATGTTGACAGATCCTAAGCAAAAGAGCTGGGCTGATGCGGTCTACATCAACTTCCCGAATCAAAAGAATCGCGGTTCACACATCAATGTTTCAGGTATGGCTCTCGCTAAGTTTGCACCGAACAAAGATAATGCTATAAAATTAATGGAATTTTTATCATCTGATGTTGCGCAAAAATCTTATGCAGAAGTGAACATGGAATATCCAGTAAAAGCGGATGTTGCACCTTCTGAAATGGTTGCATCTTGGGGAAGTTTTAAAGCTGATGACCTTCCGATTTACAAGCTAGCAGAAAATCATCAAGCAGCAGTTAAACTACTTGATGAAGTTAAATTTGACCTATAAGAATGCAGCATTTCACCGCATAGTCATTATGCGGTGCTAACTGGAATGTATTTATGATTTTAGGCTTAACCAGAAGCTGGTCGCTCACTGGTTATGCGATTGCGGCAATATTAATATTGCCGCTTTTTGCACTTATAGTACAAGCAACAATTCCTGACGAAGCAGTATTTAGTCATTTATTTGATACTGTTTTACCAACCTATATCAGCAATAGCTTGTTACTCATGCTACAGGTTTGCATCGGCTCTTTGGTCATTGCTGTGCCTGCGGCTTGGCTCGTAGCACGTTGTGACTTTCCTGGACGGCGCTATTTCCAATGGGCGCTACTGCTACCTTTAGCAATGCCTGCCTATATCGTCGCGTATGTTTATACCGACATGCTTGATTATGCTGGGCCTGTGCAACGTATGCTAAGGCAAGTCTTTAGTTGGTCATCCCCACAAGATTATTACTTCCCCGATATTCGTACGTTAACAGGCGCAGCTATCATGCTGTCTTTAGTGTTATTTCCGTATATTTACCTGTTAGCCCGCACAGCCTTTATGGAGCAATCGTCTAGCTTATTACATGCCTCTCGCATTATGGGCTGCAATCCTTGGCAAAGCTTTTGGCGCTTAGGTTTACCCATGGCAAGGCCAGCCTTAGCGGTGGGAATGGCGCTAGTGGCAATGGAAACCGCTGCTGATTTTGCCACGGTAAGTTACTTTGCTGTGCCGACGTTAACGACTGCGGTTTATGATACTTGGCTTGGCTATGGCAGCTTATCTGCCGCAGCAAAACTTTCGGCAATCATGTTGTTGGTGATTTTTGCCATGGTAGGGGTAGAGCGCTTTGCTCGCCGTAAACAAGAGTTATTTCAAAAGCAATCAAAACTGACAGAGTCAGACCGTTATTATTTAACAGGCTTTAAAGCTTGGAGCTCATTTGCTTACTGCGCTTTATTGATTGTATTGGCATTTTTATTACCTTTTATGGTGCTTGCAGGCTATGCAATCGACTACTTTGACGAAAGCTGGAATAGCCGCTTTTGGCAATACAGTTTTAATAGTTTATATATCGCAGCCGTAGTGAGTTTTATCTGTGTTGTACTGGCATTAATTATGATGTTTGTTCGCCGTGTTAGCCCACGTAAAAGTGATTTGCTACCCTCACGATTAAGCAGCACGGGTTATGCAATACCTGGCACGGTACTGGCAATTGGCGTTTTGGTTCCACTGACTTATCTCGATTTTGCCATTAATGATGTTTATGCCTACTTTGATAGCAGAGGACCAGGCTTATTATTTACGGGCAGTGTCATTGCGCTTATCTTTGCTTTTTGCGTTCGCTTTGTGGCGATTTCAATTGGCAGTATCGAAAATAGCTATAAGCGAATGTCTCCTTCGTTAGATATGGCAAGTATTACTATGGGGCAAACCCCAAGACAGCTGCTATGGCGTGTGCATTTACCTTTGTTACGTAAAGGCATATTTGCAGGAGCACTGTTAGTATTTATTGAAAGCATGAAAGAGCTGCCAGCAGCGTTATTATTGCGTCCTATCGGTTTTGAAAACCTTGCGACTCATGTTTTTCAGTTTGTTTCTGATGAGCAACTAGAGCATGGTGCTTTGGCTGCAATTGTCATCGTAATCGTTGGACTTATCCCATTGATTTACCTTAATCGTTCGCTGGAGCAAGAGAGCTAATATGTCCACACTGACCATTAAAAATGTTAAAAGCGATTACCAAGGGCAGGTCATACTTAATAGACTCAACCTAACGTTAGAGCAGGGAGAAATCGTTGCGCTGTTAGGGCCTAGTGGCTGTGGTAAAACCACGTTATTACGTGCTATTGCTGGTCTTCAAGCGATCAGTGAAGGTGAAATTATCATAAATGGTCAATCGCTTAGTGCTGATGGTGTATTTGTTCCCAGCGAAAAGCGTGGCATTGGGATGATTTTTCAAGATTATGCATTGTTTCCCCATTTAACCGTCAGTGATAATATTTTGTTTGGTGTTAAGGGGTTATCTGAAAAAGATCGCCAAGACCGCCTTGAGGATATGCTCGCTTTAGTTAAGCTTGAAGGCTTAGGGAAACGTTACCCTCATGAGTTATCAGGTGGCCAGCAACAACGTGTTTCGATTGCCAGAGCCTTAGCTTATCAACCCGAGATTTTACTTCTCGATGAGCCTTTTTCTAATATCGATTCTCAAGTGCGTAGTGAGATGATGCTGGAAATCAGACAGATCTTAAAGCAGCGTAATGTCAGTGCAGTTTTTGTCACTCACAGTAAAGATGAAGCATTTGTATTTGCAGATAAACTGGCTTTATTTAAAGAAGGTGGAATTGTTCAGCATGGTATTGCAGAAGACTTGTACGGTGCGCCAAACGATCGTTACGTTGCAGAGTTTCTTGGTGAAGGTAATTACATTACCGTCACCATTAAAAGCGCCACGCAAGTCGCCTCCATATTAGGCTTAATAGAAAGCACTAGCCTGATAAAAAACGTGGTTAATACTCAGGGGCAATTACTTCTCAGACCGCAGCAAATCGAAATTCAACCTGCAGCACAGGGGCAAGGTGAAATTGTCGAGCGACGTTTTCTGGGTACAATTTGTCATTATTGGGTTAAAGTAGGTCAACAGACGCTCGAAGTGAGAAGTCAGTTAACCGAACTGACATTAGGCCAGAAAGTTAATTTGTCCATATCAGCGCATCCGCTAGTGATTTTTTAGTGACCTAAGTCTAAATTGATTAAATATTGCATAGAGCAGTAAGGAATAAATTGCTCAATTGCCTTAAACTCTTTATATCTTATTATTGTTAAAGGTGATTGATTCCAACATGGAAACACAGAATATGCCTCGCGAACAGTTAGGGATTTGTGCTGAAGGAAATCTGCATAGCGTCTATTTGATGTTTAATGCAAATGATGGTGTCGAAGATCAGCTTCGCCCATGTTTAGCCAATGTAGCCCAATATATTTATGAATTATCTGATCAATATGCAGATAGTGCATTTAATGGCTTTGTTGCTATTGGTGCGAATTATTGGGATACCATTTTTGACGGACAAAGACCTGCTCAATTACGCCCTTTTCCTGCGATGAATGAAGGTAATCGAGATGCACCAGCAATCGAATACGACTTATTCATGCATATCCGCTGCGATCGTTATGACATCTTGCATTTAGTTGCCAATGAAATTAGCCAAATGTTTGAAGGTTTGGTTGAGTTAATTGAAGAAGAACGTGGCTTTAGATTTATGGACAGCCGTGACTTAACTGGCTTTGTCGATGGTACAGAAAACCCGAAAGGGCGCAGCCGTCAAGAAGTTGCTTTAGTGGCTGATGAGGATATCTCATTTAAAGGCGGTAGTTATGTTCATGTGCAAAAATATGCCCATAACTTGAGTAAATGGAATCGCCTACCGCAGAAGAAACAAGAAGATATCATTGGCCGTACTAAGCAAGACGATATTGAATACGCTTCTGAAGATAAGCCATTAACCAGCCATATCAAGCGAGTTAATTTAAAAGATGCAGATGGCAAGTCGATGGAGATTTTACGCCAGAGCATGCCTTTTGGCTCGTTAAGAGAGCAAGGGTTGATGTTTATCTCGACCTGCCATAATCCAACTCATTTTGAAGAAATGCTACGCAGCATGATTTATGGTGACGGTCATGGTAATCACGACCACCTCATGCAGTTTACTAAAGCGCTGACAGGGTCATCATTCTTTGCGCCATCATTAGATTTTTTAGCGCAGTTTGCTAACGACTAATTTTGCAAGATATGCGTTCTTGTAAGCTTGGGTAGATTAAAACCAAAAAAAGCAATGCCAAGGCATTGCTTTTTTATTGCGTTTTCGTCCTGACTACAGACTCAACATAACGCTTGTTTTACTCGCTGTAGTTAAACAGTGATTTAACTGTTTCTAACGTATCATCGATGGTTTTAATGCTGGATGGACAAATGAAGATCGTGTCGTCACCAGCAATGGTACCTAAAATGCCTTCAGGCTTACCTATTGAATCAAGTAATCGTGCGATGAGTTGTGCTGCACCTGGACTGGTACGCACTACAATCATAGCTTGGTTATGATCAACATCTAATACTAAGTTTTTAACTGGGCTACCTGCTGTCGGTACACCTAATTCAGCGGGCAAACAGTACACCATTTCTTGCTTAGCATTTCGAGTCCGCACCGCGCCAAACTTACTGAGCATGCGCGATACTTTAGATTGGTTTATGTTGCCAAAACCTTCTGCTTGTAGTGCGTTGACGATCTCACTTTGGCTACCAAAGCGCTCTTCCTTTAATATCGACTTAAACGTTTTAACGAGTTCATCCTGATTCTTGGTCGCTGGCATATTTTTTTTCGTCTTATAGTAATTTTTAAATTGAATACAATATATTCACAAAACGGGTTCATTTTGAATATATAAACGTCACAAGTCAAGAAATAAGCTAAATTGGTGAATAAAAATTCACTTTACAGTGTAAGTGCTAAATCAGGGATTATTGATATATATATCATAGAATAAGTTAATTGCTTTACTCCACTAAGGGATAATTGAAATTGTCTCGCTGATGCAGTAATGTGACGCCACAAGAAATATGATCTATGTCACAGACTGAGAATCATAAACTTAGAAGTCAAACATAAGAACGTTATTGGAGATAATTATGAAAGTAGCTGTACTTGGTGCTGCTGGCGGTATCGGCCAGGCCCTAGCTTTACTATTAAAAACTCAACTTCCTGCAGGCTCAAAGTTGTCTCTGTATGACATTGCTCCTGTAACACCTGGTGTTGCTGTCGATTTAAGCCACATCCCAACAGATGTTGAAGTGGCTGGTTTTGCTGGTGAAGATCCAACGCCTGCGCTAGTTGACGCTGATGTTGTTCTTATTTCTGCTGGTGTTGCACGTAAGCCTGGAATGGATCGTTCAGATCTATTTAACATCAATGCGGGTATCGTACGTAACCTTATTGAAAAAGTCGCTGCGACTTGCCCTAAAGCATTAATTGGTGTGATCACTAACCCAGTAAATACAACAGTTGCTATTGCAGCTGAAGTACTTAAAAAAGCGGGTGTTTACGATAAGAATCGTTTATTCGGTGTGACGACACTTGATGTTATTCGTTCTGAAACTTTCATCGCTGAGCTTAAAGGCCTAAACGTTGCTGATGTTAACATTAACGTTATCGGCGGCCACAGTGGTGTGACTATTCTTCCACTTCTTTCACAAGTTGAAGGCGTAAGCTTTACTGATGAAGAAGTTGCTTCACTAACAACTCGCATCCAAAATGCTGGTACAGAAGTTGTTGAAGCTAAAGCCGGTGGCGGTAGTGCGACACTTTCAATGGGTCAAGCGGCATGTCGTTTCGGTCTATCTTTAGTTCGCGGCCTACAAGGTGAAGCAAACGTTGTTGAATGTGCATACGTAGATGGCGGCAGCGAGCACGCTGAATTCTTCGCACAACCTGTTGTATTAGGTAAAAACGGCGTAGAAAAAGTACTTCCATACGGTGAAGTAAGCGCATTTGAAGCAAACGCACGTGATGCAATGCTTGATACGTTAAAAGGCGATATCGACCTAGGTGTTGAATTCGTTAAGTAAGCTCATCGTTTACGACAAAAAGCGAAGCCTAGGCTTCGCTTTTTTGTGTCTATAATCTGCAGTTACCACTGCACTGTTTTACCTTGCCAATCAAGAAACTCTGCTTGGTTGTTAAATTCAATACCTTGGTGAATCGTGAGTAATTGCTGGGCAACGAAGTCTGCGGTGAACAATTTCCCTTCGGGAACGTTAGCCTGAAAAGGTTTAGATAACTCGGTATCGGTTGTACCGGGGTGAAACGCAATCAATTTTGTATTTTTAGCTCGGCGTGCATACTCAATTGCACTGGTTTTTATTAACATATTCAGTGCCGCTTTTGATGCTCTGTAGCTATACCAGCCTCCTAACTGATTTTCACTGATACTGCCAACTCTGGCACTTAACACACTGATGACGCATGCCTGCTTGCCGTTTACGAGTTTAACGAGATGTTGAAGCCACATCATTGGCACTAATGTGTTGGATTGAAAGACTGACAGCATAGATGCTGGGGTAATATCTTCAAGGCGCTTTTCTGGCGATAAAACAGTTGATGGCTCAATTTGTTGATTTTCTGGACTCTTTGAGGTCTGTGGATTATGTGTATGGACTGACATTTGATTGTTTAATGAATGCAATCTGCCATTACAAATAAATACCTTGGTGATATGCCCTTTAATTGATGATAGAGCAAGGCACACTCTTGCTATGTTTTCGTTAGCGTCATTACTGGCGCTATTGCCTGAGCCATTCATGGTGTAATCGCAGGAGATGTGGTGATGAATGTTATTGCTAACATTAAAAACCAGTTCTTTTTGACTGATGGTAATGATTTGCTCAATCTCTGCATTATCAGCGAGCTCGGTGACAATCGCTTTTGCAATACCTGAAGATGCGCCGATAACAATGGCAGTGTTAACGGCTTGAACACGACAGATATCCATAGGCTACTTCAACTTACAGCTACCGTCTTCACAACGTTGCTGTCCGGTGAGTAGATAAGAAATTTGGTAGCGATTTTTCGCAAATCCACGATAAGCGATATCAGCAAAAGGTTTAACACAAGGTAAGCGTAATAATTGAATCCACTTATGCTTACCTGTTAATGCCCAAGCTTTAGCTGTCACATCTAATCCCGTTAGAATTGTGCCGTCATTTGTTTCTGCATGCAGGATGTTATTGGCCACAGATAAATCAATATGGGGGTATTTTTCTTCGAAATTGTCTTGGTTTAAATCAGCCAATTCAATTTTGTGTAATCGATCGTGCTTCTTAAGTTGCGCCATTTCGTTAGAACATAATGGACAAGCGCTATCGTAAAAAATTCGTAACTCCATAGTGCACCTCAGCCTGTTTGGGTTAAAAATCAATACGTCGATTGTCACAAGTTAGATCTTTTTTGTGCTCTAGTGCACCTATTATGGGGTGTCATTGAATGTTAGTATCGTACTAATTGCTCACTTTTGACGGAACAAAACATGAAGAAACTCAGCCAGTTTAGTTCTTTTTTAGTTATATTCCCCTCGATAATTTCCAGTGTTTTACTCAGTGTTGCCAACGCAGAAGAAGGCAGTGAAGCCACCAGTCGTGATATCCCTCGTCCAGTCAAAGTGCTGCAAGTTGATGTGGGCTCTGAATACCGTGAGCGCTTTTTACCAGGCGAAGTTAAAGCCTCAGAAAAAGCGGCATTGTCATTTCGAGTCTCAGGTGAAATTGCTGAAATCTTTGTTAGACCTGGAGATGCCGTTGAACCAGGAGATATATTAGCCACACTCGATAGTGATATTTATCAGCAACACTTAGCCATGGCGCAAGCACAATTCGAGTTAGCTAAAGTGTTGTTTGAGCGCAATGAGTCTTTGGTTGAGCAAGGGGTGGTATCACGTAACGATTATGACCAAGCTAAAAGTGATTTTACCGTAGCTCAAGCTGCACTGGATAAAGCCAAAACCGATGTGACCTACACTAAGTTGCGTGCCCCCTATCAAGGGGTGATTTCTAAACGCAGTAAGCGTGAGTTTGAGTTTGTCCAAGCACAAGAAGAAGTCATGGGGATTCGAACTGATGCATCTGCAGATATTAGTTTCCAATTGCCAGAGCAATTTATAGGTTTTTTACAAAAATCTGATAAAGGCTTAGAAGATATAGACAACATAGAAGTTAAGTTTGATAGCCGCGATCAATGGTATGTCGCTCGCTTAAAAGAGCTTAATACCGTTGCCGACCCTACAACTAGTAGTTACACCATTATATTAACTTTACCAATGCCAGATGAACTGAATGTTCTACCTGGCATGTCAGCACGAGTAAAAGTAAAGTTGCCCGCAAGAACGGCCGATGCCCATCCGAAAATCCCTAAAGGCGCAGTGGTCAAAGAAAACCAACAAGCCTATGTATTTACTTGGTCACCGACTCAGCAACGAGTCAAAAAGGTACCTGTTACCCTACAGGGAACTCGAATGATGTCAGGGCTAAATGATGGTGATTGGCTCGTCGTCGCAGGAGCCGCTGAGCTTAAAGATGGCCAAGCAGCGGTGAAGTGGATTAAAGAGCGAGGCTTATAATATGCAACGGATTCAACATTCTAGAATGAGTTCTATCATTAATCGTCTAGGGGGCGTTGCCTTAGGCCTATTGGGCTTATCCGCCTGTGAGCGCACTGTAGACATTGAGCCAACAAAAACCTTAGTGAAAACTTATACCTTGCCTCATGCTAATAATGAAGTGATGCGTGAATTTAATGGTGTGGCTAGAGCGCAAGATTTAACGAACCTGTCTTTTAGAGTTGAGGGACGAATAGAGCGTATACCAGCAACAAAAGGCAAGTCGGTTGAAAAAGGTGAGTTACTCGCCGTACTTGAAAAACGTGACTACACCATTGCCTTAAGCGATCGTCAAGCACGTTTAGAAGTCAGTTATAAACAGGCCCAACGAGGCAAGCAGTTAGTTGAAAGCAAGTTAATGGCACAATCTGACTATGATGAAATGAATGCCCAATATTTAGTGGCAAAAGCAGAAGAGCGCCAAGCTGAGTTAAACTTGCAATACACAGAATTGCGCGCGCCATTTTCAGGGATTGTCAGTGATGTATTTATAGAGTCTTTTGAAAATGTGCAGCCGGGTGTATCTGTACTCAGTATTCAAAAAGTTGAGCGTATTGAAGTTGATGTGCAAATTCCAGATATGCTGATTGCTGTTTCAAAAAAGCAAGAAGACAGAGAGAATCAAGCCAAGTTGAATGTCAGCTTTGAGGCTTTTCCTAATACTCAATTTAGCGGCCGTTTATTAGAGGTCAACACCGAAAAAGATCCCACCACATCAACTTATATTGCCACCATTGCAGTGGACTTAGACCCCAAATATAAAGTGTTAGAAGGCATGCCTGCAAAAGTACAAGTTAACTTGAGCGACATGACTTACACCTATCATCGAGAATATTTAGTGCCAATCGAAGCGGTTGTTATGCAAGATGGTAGTGATATTGATACACAAAATAGTGGTGTTTGGCTTTACAACGCTGCCGATAATTCGATTCAGTATCAACCAGTAACACTGGGAGTTATTGTCGGTGATGAAATTGAAGTGATCAGTGGCCTTGATGATGGCCAAACCATTATCACAACAGGCGCAGCCCGTTTAGTTAAAGGCCAGCAAGTACAGTTACTAGAGGAGGGAGCATGATGACTCGGTATCCAAAAGTACTCCTTAATAACGCCAATCACTCAACTGATACAAGGGAAAGTGTGTAATGAATATAGCAGGCTACTTTGTTAAAAATACTGTGATCAGTTGGATGTTTACCCTAATACTGCTTATTGGCGGTTTGATGGCATTTACTGGACTAGGCCAATTGGAAGATCCGCCTTTTACCATTAAAGATGCTGTGGTTGTCACCTTATATCCTGGTGCAACGTCCACAGAGGTGGAAGAAGAAGTCACCTACCCAATTGAAAAGGCAATTCAAGCATTGCCCTATGTCGACTATATTCGCTCACTCAGTACCTCGGGTATGTCGCAAATTACGGTAACCATGAAGAACATCTATGGCCCTGAAGAATTGCCACAGATATGGGATGAACTGCGCCGTAAAGTCAACGACATGTCATCAAGTTTACCGCCAGGAGTACAAGCGCCTATCGTCAATGATGATTTTGGCGATGTGTACGGCATCATGTTGATGGTGAGCGGCACGGACTACAGCTATCGAGATATTCTCGATTACGTCGACTATGTAAAACGTGAGCTCGAATTGGTGCCAGGTGTCGGTAAAGTGTCATTGGCAGGGAACCAGCAAGAGCAGGTGTTTGTTGAAATGTCGTTGAACAAAGCGGCGAGTTCTAACATCGACCCCTCATTGATTCAAAATCTACTTAACTCGCAAAACATGGTGTCAGATGCGGGTAATATTCGGGTATCTGCCGATAACTTAAAAATTCGTACCAGTGGCGGCTTTAAGTCTGTCAGTGAGCTTGAAGAGTTAATCATTCCCGGTACCCAAGGTGACAAGCTAATTTATCTAAAAGATGTCGCTACTGTTTCTCGTGGTTTTCAAAATATCCCGACCAATTTACTCAAGTTTAATCAGCATGACGCCATCAACATAGGTATATCGTTTTCGACTGGGGTCAATGTTGTTGAGGTGGGTAAAGCCATTGACGCAAAACTTGCCAGCATTGAAAGTGTACGCCCTGCAGGTATGGTGATTGAAACCATGTACAACCAGCCTAATGAAGTTGATGCCTCCGTCGGCAGCTTTGTGTGGAACCTCATTGCAGCAGTGGTGATTGTTGTAGGGGTATTGCTGGTATTTATGGGCTTTAAATCAGGGATATTAATTGGATTAATCCTATTTTTAACCTGTTTGGGCACCTTTATGCTGATGTTGCAGGCTGAGATTGAACTGCAACGTATCTCCCTCGGGGCATTAATTATTGCCTTAGGGATGCTGGTGGATAATGCCATTGTGATTGTTGAAGGCATACTCATCGGTCGGCAACGTGGACAAACAACCCTAGAGGCAGCTCAAGGCATCGTTAAACAAACAATGTGGCCATTACTTGGCGCAACTGTCATTGCGATTACAGCTTTTGCACCCATTGGGCTCTCTCCAGATTCGACGGGTGAATTTGCTGGGTCGTTATTCTGGGTATTACTGTTTTCGCTGTTTTTATCTTGGATTACTGCGATCACGATTACGCCATTTTTCGCGCAATTATTTTTTGGCTCGGAAGCTGAAAAAGTGGAAGGTGAACCAAAAGATCCGTATGGCGGTGCCTTCTTCATGTATTACAAGGCACTACTTGACGTGTGTATGCGTTTTCGTTGGGTCAGTGTGATTGCCGTTGTTATTGCATTTTGCGCCTCTATTTATGGCTTTGCTTACGTTAAGCAATCCTTTTTCCCGCCTTCTACCACACCTATATTTTTAGTCGATGTGTGGATGCCAGAAGGGACCGATATTCGTGAAACTCAAACCGTCGTTGAAGGGATGGAGGCCATCGCGTTTAACCTTGATAATGTCGAGTATGTGGCATCTACCATAGGTAAAGGTTTTCCTCGTTTCTTATTGACTTATTCGCCTGAGAAAAATTACGCATCCTATGCGCAAATTGCGTTAAGAACATCAGATTTTGAAACCTTATCTGATGTGATGGTGACCTTTCGCAGGGACGTAGAGCGCAGTTATCCGCAAGCACAGCTTAAATTTAAGCGCTTAGAAATTGGTCCATCAACGGATGCCAAAATCGAAGCAAGGATCAGCGGCGCCGATCCTGATGTATTGCGGAGTATTGCAGCGCAAGTGATGGAGATATTTAATGCCACGCCAGCCACAGTCAATGTACGTCACGACTGGCGTGAGCGGGTGAAATACATTGCCCCACGGTTTAATGAAACCCAAGCTCGCCGTCTAGGTATTGTAAAAAGTGAAGTCGATGATGCATTAAAATTTTCGTTTACAGGCTTACAAATCGGGGTTTACCGTGAAGGCACCACCTTGCTGCCGATTATCGGTCGCTTACCTGAAGATGAGCGCATTGATATCGAATCGTTAGAGAGTATTCGTATTTGGAGCCCAGCGCTAAGTGCCTTCGTACCTCTGCAACAAGTGGTTGATGGTTTTGAGGTGAAGTTTGAAGATCCTATTATTCAACGTCGGGATCGTAAACGTACCTTAACTGTATTTGCCGATACCGATTTTGAGTACGGCATTCTTCCTGCTGAACTGTTTGCCAAAATCAAACCTAAAGTAGAGGCTCTCGAGTTACCAGTAGGGTATGAGCTGCAATGGGGAGGGGAATATGAATCATCGACAGATGCACAAGAGTCATTATTTGCGACCTTGCCATTAGGATTTTTATTCATGTTTTTGATTACCGTGTTCTTGTTTAATTCGGTAAGAAAACCCCTGGTTATCTGGGCTTGTGTACCATTAGCTATTATCGGTATTACATCTGGATTGTTAATCCTTGATAAACCATTTAGCTTTATGGCGTTGTTAGGCATGCTCAGCTTATCGGGCATGCTACTGAAAAACGGGATTGTTTTATTGGATCAAATTAACACTGACATCAACGAAGGAATAGAAACCTTTGAAGCCGTGTTTAACTCAACGGTGAGTCGTGTGCGACCTGTTTGTATGGCCGCCATAACCACGATTTTAGGTGTGTTGCCACTGTTAACCGACGCTTTCTTTGAGTCGCTTGCAGCAGTAGTCATGTTCGGTTTAGGGGTAGCAACCATGCTGACTCTGATCATTGTTCCAGTGTTTTATATCATCTTCTTCAAAGTTAAGTACCGAAACTATAAAGAGTTTTAGTTAGCAAAATTGGCGTTTTATCGCTATAACTATAAGAGTCAGCCATTAACGGTTGACTCTTTTTTATGTGATCTAACTTGCTCATTGTCACGTACTACCCAGTGAATTTATAAGAGGCTCACTATGTCCATTAGCCAAGCAATCATTAAAGTGACCAATCTTCGTTTACGAACGTTTATTGGTTTTAATCCTGACGAACGTGAAAAGCAGCAAGATGTTGTGATTAATATCGAAATCCAATATCCCGCCGACAAGTCATTTGAAACTGACGATGTTGCAGATGCACTTAACTATAAAGTCATTACTAAAAAAGTTATCCAACATGTTGAAGAAGGGCGCTTTTTACTGCTCGAAAAGTTGGTGGCAGATGTGTTGGCTATTTGTAGTGAGCACCCATCAATCACGATGTCACGGGTGACAATTGATAAACCTCATGCTTTACGTTTTGCCGACTCTGTTTCGCTGTCTTTAGAGCAACGCAAATAATCGGTAGCCGCTGGCTATCACGTAATAGTGTGGTTTTATTTGGCACGGGTTGCCATAAGGAAAACACATGATTTCAGATGAAGCACGCAAGGTGCAGCAAGTTCTAATTGAGCGAGGTCTTGAAACGCCATTGGTCGAAAATCAGATGACCAGTGACCAAAAAATAGAACGCATTCAAGGATTGATGACTGAAGTTGTCTCAACATTAGGTCTGGATTTAACCGATGACAGTTTGTGTGAAACACCACATCGAATTGCCAAAATGTACGTGAATGAAATTTTTTCGGGGCTCGACTATCAGCATTTCCCTAAAGTGACCCAAATCGATAATAAAATGGGCGTTGAAGAAATGGTTAAAGTCAGCGATGTCAGTGTTGTGAGTACCTGCGAGCATCACTTTATCACCATAGATGGCGTTGCCAATGTGGCTTATATGCCTAAATCAAAGATTATTGGTCTGTCTAAAATCAATCGGATTGTGCGCTTCTTTGCTCAGCGCCCCCAAGTACAAGAGCGTTTAACGCAACAAATTTTAGTCGCATTGCAAACGCTTTTAGAAACTGAAGATGTCGCAGTCAGTATGAATGCCACTCATTATTGTGTGAAATCTCGTGGCATCATGGACACCCAGTCGCACACCACCACATCAGCATTAGGTGGCTGCTTCAAAAGCAACCCTGCGACCCGAGCAGAGTTTTACTCAAAGGCTTGATTCACTCAGCTAACTCATGAATGATGGATAACAGACACGAGGTCATTAGTCGCTGCTAATGACCTTTATTATGTGAGTTTAACTACTGGCTCAATACAAGAATAAGAGAACTCAAATGAAACACACCATATTGATTACAGGGGTTGGTAAACGTATCGGCTATGCGTTAGCAAAGCATTTTATTGCCCAAGGCCATCAAGTGATTGGCACCTTTAGAACACATTACCCAAGTATTGATGAGTTGGCTGAACTTGGGGCTGATTTATACCAGTGTGACTTAACTTTCCCTGAAGAAATAAACGATATGCTACAACGCATTGTTGCGCAATATAGCGAGCTAAATTGCATCATCCATAATGCATCTGATTGGCATAATGATAAAACCTCAAATGAGGTGAGCTCTGCGGATATTATGACAAGAATGATGAATATTCATGTGAGCGCACCTTATCAAATTAACCTTGCTTTAGCGCCATTATTAACTGCCAGTGCTAAGCAACAAGTAGGTGCCAGTAATATTATTCATATCACCGATTATGTCGCCGAAAAGGGCAGTAAAAAGCATATTGCTTATGCGGCCAGTAAGGCGGGATTGCATAATTTGACGCTATCTTTTGCAGCAAAACTTGCGCCTGAAGTTAAAGTGAACTCTATTGCCCCTGCAATGATTTTATTTAACGAAGGTGATGATGACGACTATAAAGTGAAAGCCTTAGCAAAAGCGATTTTGCCAGTCGAGGCCGGCAATAATGAAATGATATCGCTGGTTGATTATTTAACTTCCAGTCATTATGTGACAGGCCGAAGCTATGCGGTTGATGGTGGCAGACAACTAAAATAATGGATTGCGGGCACTGTTAGCACTAATTAAAAAAAAGTTTTAGACTTCTAGATGGCTAATTGCCAATGTGGATACAGATTTGATTGAGCACTGCGATAAACAATCAGCAATGTTCAATCAATTTTCCGTTATCAACGATGAACGATTAGAAGGGGTCTATCATGGCAGCAGACAATAATGCTCAAGGGATGAAACTGGAGTCACTGGCTTTACACCACGGCTATCAATCAGAAGCCACCACCAAAGCCGCCACAGTGCCCATTTACCAAACCACTTCTTATACCTTTGATGATACCCAGCATGGTGCTGATTTATTTGATTTAAAAGTGCCTGGTAACATTTATACTCGTATTATGAACCCCACTACAGATGTGCTAGAACAGCGACTTGCAGCAATCGAAGGTGGCATAGCAGCTCTAGCTGTAGCATCAGGTATGGCAGCCATTACCTATGCGATTCAGGCGCTGACACAAGTGGGTGATAACATCGTTAGTACAAGCCAGCTTTATGGCGGCACCTATAATTTATTTGCCCATACGTTACCTCGCCAAGGCATTGACGTGCGGATGGCTGCTTACGATGATTATGCAGGGCTTGAAGCATTAATTGATGACAATACCAAAGCACTTTTTTGTGAATCTATTGGTAACCCTGCAGGTAACGTTGTTGACCTGCAGCGGTTAGCAGAAATTGCGCATAAGCACGGTGTACCGTTAGTCGTTGATAATACCGTTGCGACCCCGGTACTGTGTCGTGCTATTGATCACGGCGCTGATATCGTTATTCACTCATTAACCAAATACATTGGTGGTCATGGCACCACCATTGGTGGGGTGATTATTGATTCGGGCAAGTTTGATTGGGTAGCGAATAAAGCGCGGTTTGCTTTACTGAATGAGCCAGATCCTTCCTATCATGGTGTGGTATATACCGAAGCTTTTGGGCCTGCAGCCTTTATCGGTCGATGCCGTGTTGTTCCCTTACGCAATACTGGCGCAGCCTTATCACCGCAAAGTGCATTTTTATTACTTCAAGGGCTAGAAACACTCAGCTTACGAATGGAGCGCCATTGTGAAAATGCATTGGCACTTGCTGAGTATCTAGCGGATCATCCATCGGTTAGTTGGGTGAATTACGCCGCCTTAACCGACAGTCCCCAACACGAGCGCTGTCAAAAGATTACACAAGGTAAAGCCTCGGGTATCATTAGTTTTGGTATTAAGGCCAGTGATGCACAAGCGGGTAAAATTGCTGGTGGAAAATTCATTGATGCACTGCAAATGATTTTGCGTTTGGTCAATATTGGTGATGCTAAGTCATTGGCATGCCATCCTGCTACGACGACACATCGACAGTTAGACTCAGACGAGCTGGCTAAAGCGGGAGTATCTGAAGACTTAGTTCGTATCTCTGTCGGTATTGAGCACATTGACGATATTATTGCTGACGTATCTCAAGCATTAGCGGCAGCAACGCAATAGGCCGTTAATCATCAATATTCGCTGAGTTGGCGATTAGCTGAAATAAAAAACCGTTATGAAAATAACGGTTTTTTTATGTGAACTGCAGCCATTGGTCAGTCGTTGGCGATACGTTTGGTTGGGGTAATGATGATTGGTAATGGAATATCCCAATACTCCACGGGTAAATAACTCACCTGTTGGCAATCATGGGCATAGCCCACTGCTAATGGTTTATTGTCTTTTACCTGCGCTAATGTGCGATCGTAAAAGCCGCCGCCCATTCCCATTCGATTGCCATTATCATCAAACGCGACTAATGGCGTGACGATCATATCTAGTTTATCTACCGTAATAATATGGCGAATATCCAGTTTAGGTTCGGCAATATCAAAGCGGTTATTCACCATTACGGTATCAGGGTTGTAGCGGACAAATAATAAATGCCCTTTAGCAAAAGGATGTATACGAGGTAAATACACTTCTACATCTAGTTTCCACAATGCTTCAATTAATTTGTTGGTGGCAAGCTCGCCATCAAACCCCAAATAAATGGCCACTCTTTTGGCTGAAATTTGCTGTATTTCCGACAATAAATGGCGACTGGCAATTAACGCTAACTGATTTTGCTCTGCTTGATCCATGCTATTTCGTTCTTGACGAATATGGCGACGAATACTATCTCGGCTCATATTTCGACTGTCGAATAACGGTTCAGCATCCCTTGGGCTATTAAAAGAATGCGGATAAATGACCTCGGCAGATACTGATGGTTCTGCTGATGCTGGGCTAGCTGATGAAAAATATGTTATTGAAGGTTGTTTCGCTGTTGTAGCAGACTGATATTGGCTCGAACCAGTCATAAAGCGCGTCATGCTCATCGGTGAGAAGTTCTCCATCACTTACAAATGAAAGATAAAATAGCGATATGAACAAATGATGTTACAAGATGCAGATTATCCTGATATGTGAAAATATCAAAGAAGATAATCAATGGATTGACCAGCTTGAGTGTAAATGGGGAAAAATCACCCGCTGGTATGATAAAAAACGCCGATGATAACCATCATCGGCGTTGTCTTATATCACATGCTGTCACTCAGGTTTGTAATGAAAGCGGTAAGTTAGCTTTCCACTCAAACCGTGTTTCTCGCTACTTTTCCATGTTCATTGATTTTAATAATACAGGGCTGTCGTAATCAGCGACTTCAGTTTTTGCTTTTAACCAGAACTGACGACGAGTTAAGAAGTAGGCAAAAATGACAGTCAACATTGCCCATTCAATCAGGTTTTCCGCCATAAACAGGGTGCCAGGGCGTAAGGACTGCAACATCTCGAACGGGTATCTGTCATGGTTTTCGATAAAACCAATACGTGAATTGAGAATAAATAGGCCATAGTGCAAGCTGCAATACACGCCAATACCAGCGATAAATCCAGCTACTTTTGTGTACCACTTATTCGGCAATTTTGTGCCAATGACGACAACATATAGGCCGACTAATAACGATGCAGCCATCAATGCATTGGTGATTTCTAGGGTATGTTGAATCACTTCAATACCGTTGTAGTACAAGGTGAATCCAATATGAGGTACCAATAAGGTTAAACTGAGCGCCAAAAGCCATATTTTGCCCTGACCAATGTTCTTCCAATACCACTTTTGAATACCTTTATAGCTTAACCAGAATAAACCAATGATGAACAGGTAGTTACACCATGCAGGTAAGCCAAATAAGCCAAACTTCATGGTGACTAATGCCAGCATCCATTCAGGGATTTGAGTCACACTCATACGATAAGCCGTTTCTTGAGCAAACGTTGGGTACATGACAGCAAACAATATTCCTATTGTTAGGAATAGAAAGGCGAATTTAAACATACTGCCAATCATTTTAGGCGCAATGCCTTTTACACTTTGCTTTTTAAGCTGAGTCACTAAGGTTTGATAATTAGAAACAACCGCATCTTTAATATCACTTGAAACCCAGTTCTCCTCTAATAATGCAATCGAGGTGTTAGTTTCATTGGCTTCAATAATGTTTTTAACTGCGGGTGTTGAAAGGGCTGCTTTATCATTAGATTTACTGCCGCCAGCGAGTTTTTGTGCCACGCTCCATACCGCAGGATCGTATACCCCACCTGCATCATGCGTGCTGTTTTTGTTACCACCAAAACACAACGTCGTGTCGACGTTATCGATGTTGGCAGTAAATTGTAAAGTCGGTAATTTGGCCTTAAAAGCATAAATAAAGGTGCAACCGTCCAAAGCGCCTTTAACATCGACTTCGGTGATATCATCTAAGTGGTGAACGATTTTAAGTCCCGTCTTTTTGACGTAATCAGACGTCCACTCATGGTAATCACTGGTGTTATATTCCCACTTTGTACTCCGTTTAGCTTCACCATCAATGGTGTAACTGAAATAGAGGTAACCACCACCATCACAGGTACGACAGGTCACCTTGCCTGAACCACTGCAGTTATAGCAGGTTTTACTACCACTGCCCCAGCATGATGAACATGTCTCAGTGGTATGAACCGTGCGGTTATTCTCGTAGCGAGTCACATGATTTCGGCCACTGCCACTACAACCGCTACAGGAAGTGCTACCGCTGCCATGACAACTGCCGCAGTTTTGTTTACCAGAGCCACTACAGTTATAACAAACCTTGCTACCGACATAGGTTTCTGGCGCAGACTTTAAGCCACGATCTTTGATTAAAAAGTTTTCAGCAACGTCAGGGCCAAGTATTTTGATGAAACGATCGTTAAATAATGAATTTTGACCGCTGACATACTCTTTTGCTTTATTGTTAGCATCGTCGTAAGCGTTCGAGGCGCTGCCACACTTGATGCCTGATGGACAATGCCCGCCATGTTCATGTTCGCTTACACCAATCTCAATGGTCCAGCCAAAGGTAAAGTTAAGCTCTGGTAACTTAGCTTCTTCATTACTCAATACAACTGGTACATCAACACCAGTTAAGTCTTTACCATTACTTCGTATAAAGTCCTGGAATTGCGTTAGTTTACTCACGTAATACTTCCTATCAATCAATGCGTGAATGGTGATTTAACTCAGTTAAATACGTTATAAATTAATCGTGAATTCGGTTTCTTCGGGTTTTAAATAAACCCAAGTTCGAATAGCTTGATGACCACTTGCAGAGACTTTAATGTCATAGCCTCCTGGTGGCAGCATCATGCCTGTTTGATATTTGGGTTTAATATTCATTACTGCGATGTTGGCATTAGCCACATTGGTATTAATGGTTAATGGTAATAAGGCTTTTGCTGCTGAAGCAGGGCTAGACTGAGCACTCGTGTCATGCTCAGGTAATATGGCTAAATCGAATCGATTAATTGGTTCGCTAATCGCATCAAAACCTTTGGTGATAAACAGGTATTCATCAATGCTGGCACCAATAGGTTGCACTATCGGTTGAGTGACCAGTAACCATTTAAGCGCAAAAGAAATACCGGCTGAATCATTGTTTTCCATTTGCTCAAAAAAGTAATGCATAGCAGAGTCTTTAACTGTGTATTGATTGCTACTTAGGGTAACTGGCACCACAAAAATCGATAACAGTAGCGCAGCAGAAATCCCCGCTTTGATATAGCCAGCTTTGACTTTATTTTGGCCTTCTTGCGACTCACCATCATCCTTGGTTTTTCTTCTGGCTTGTACTAACTCAGCAGCTTTCATTGGCAGCTTTAACACGGTTAACAACACCAAGGCTAAACTAATCGACATCGATATTGGCGGCACTATGGTCGCACGTAATGCCGACTTACCTGTGGACTCAAAGGCGCCGCCATCTGCAAATTCGGCTTGTTGGGCTTCAAGTACATTGAGATATTCAGTGGTTTTACGCTGAATATTGGGCTCAATAATGCGCTGTTTAAATTCTCGGTTATTCCAGTCAGCAAGCGTTGGGCTGATATACAGCTCTTTCATTTGGCGCTCAATTCGTTTTTGAATATCTCCTTGTTGCTGGAATTGCTGCCAACTTAAATTAGGTGGCATATCCAAGCCTTTGTTTTTCATAGTCGAGCGCCAGCGATTATCCGCCTCTTGGCGGACTTTGTTTGCTACGGCATTATCAAAGCTTGTTCGGTCTGCCATCACCCAAGTTGAAGGTAATGTCAGCCCTTTTTGTTTAAGGGTGTTATTGACCTTAGTGCTAGTCAGTTGATGATGTCTAAATTCATGAATAGTGCTGATACCTAGCGGGTAGCCGCCAGATTCTTTAACAAAATCAGGCTCCATTTTGACCATTAAGACATTTTTATAATGGTTAACATCATTGGTATACACCATGCGGTGATCTTTAAAGCCACCATCACCGCCCGTTGCAGCATCAGCGGCTTGCATTGCAGTGAATAGACCAAAGGTCATAATGCCAGTGATAATTGAATTACCTACGTTTTCAGAGGTTGATATTTCTTCTCGGATTAACCAATCATCAGGTGGAATATAAGGAATGCTGTATTTGGCGATTTCCTTGTCATAACCGTTTTGTAGACGTTCATAACAATTGTCTTTGCGACTGCCTTTTTTCATGTTAGCGCATTTATTACGTCGCTCAAAAAAGTCATACATTTTAGGGGCAATTTTTTGCGCTCTCGACTCGACTCTTCCTTCGTAAGCACTGACGCCTTTTTGATACTTTTCCCAACCTTGTTTAACTTGGTTTTGGGTATCTAGCCAATATTCATCAGAGCGGCTTGGAGCGGTACTTAGAGCTTGGTTATAATCGTTTGAACCTTGAGCATATTCTTTATAGTGGCTACGTAGGGTTTGACGAAAATCATCGTAGTTTGCGTAGTGTTCATCAAATCGAGACAGGGCACGATCACGGACAAATTTCTCCATGATCATCCGTTTCTTTTCTTTGATATCATCAACTAACTTATCGTCAGCATAAACAAGGCCACCAAAAACCGATAAGAAGGTTTTTTCGGTCGCGTTATGTTCTGAATCGGGATCGTAATTAATCCCTTCAAATTGAATCGACTTTTCAATGAGTGCGCTACGCAGTATTTGCGACAAATAAGCCTGCTGGCGTTCAGCAGGGGTTGAGGCATCAATGATAAAATGATCAACCAACCATTTTTGTCCAAAAAATACTGTCGGCCACACCAAAATCGCAATCAATGCAAAGTGGCCCAAGGCTCTACCGACTCGAGCGACACGCTTACCCTTGAGCAGCATATCGGCGAGTAATAATGTGACACCAATACCACTGATAGTACGACCAAATAGCTCCACTGCGCGTAAGTCTTCTTCTGACGAGTTTTTACCGCCTGCGACTTCGGTTAAAGCCGCATTGAACACGGCTTCTGGAAACAGATACAGGATTGAGCAAATAAACATGAAAAGCATCCACCAAAAAGGCTTACCTAATTTGGTGATTTGCGCTTCACGCTCTTTATGGATTGCCGCTTTTGTTGCCTGAGAATGCTGTTTCTTTTGTACTTTTTTTAATTGTTTTTCAGCAGCCTGCATTTTTTGCTGTGTTGGTGTTTGGTCGAGTAAACTCGTCGCAAATGGGCTTTTTTTATTGTCAGTCATTTTTTAGTTTTATTATTGTTTGTTGTTTTTATTGGTCGTTTATCTAACAGCTAAACGGCTATTGAGTGCCATTTTCTGGCAAGGTTAAAATAATGGTTTCACCCGTTTTGTGTTCCAGCTTTTCATCTGTAATGGTTGGAAAACCATGCTCTAATAGCGGTGTTGGTGTGGTGTTTTTAGTAGTCACTTTCTTGGCCTTAACAATGGATTTAAGCCCCGAATTGAGTGATAAATAATACCCTTCTTGTTGGTAGCCCAACATTTCTTCAAAGCGATCAAAGTCAGCATCTTGTGGCAACGACGCAATATAACGGCCGATATTACTTAATGGTTGGTAGCGTTTAGCGGGGACAGAAGCCTTAAACAGTCGCTGACAAATTTTGTATGGCGTAGCATCAACAATGACGCCGTCAGGCAAAGTGTTACGGCTAAGCGTTAAAAGCTGTTGTTGATGAAAATCGGTGCCATTAATCGAGTAGGTATACACCTTCATACCTAAACCCTTAGCGCGACTTTTTACCCCTGGGTTTTGCATATAACTACGAATATCAAGGTGTAAGCCTGAGTTAGTCCCTAACTTACTTTGCAGCTTTTTAAGCGCACTTGTGCTTGTATAATCTTGATAACGAGAGCGATAGCGCTTCGTTCCGTATCGACCCGCTAATTCAAGATCGTCTTGATTATCTAAGTAGTAAGCATCGTTTTTGACCCCTTTGCGTAAATCGCTGCGAAGCTTTTCTACGCTAGTTGGGTGACCGCCTTGGACAAAGCCAAGGTAAACATATGGGTTAATACCTCGTAGTTTATATAAGGTATCTTTATCTGCTGCGGAGTAGTAAAAGCCACTCAAGCCAATGTACTTACGCAACATGTTATCAAGATCAACTAACGCTTGGCCGTTAGCGTCGGATTTTATTTCCACATTTAGCTTTTGTGATGGAGCACGGTATGCCGCAAAAACCTTAAATGATTCAGCAGCGGTGATCGGGCGTTCATTTAAAAGCGCGTTAGTGTTTTTATCACGCAATTTTAATTGGCCGAACTCTTTGCGGTTCATGCGCTCAATCTTGTATCGCTCACCTGTATAATGCACTGTTGCACGCCCAGTTTGGCTATCGTGATGATTGACCCAAGTGCCATCTTTAAGCAGCATGACGTCAATTTCGACACTGTTAAAATTGTCATTAAGCGCCGCTGCTATCGCATTGTAGCTACTTTCTGGTTGACGAAAGTCACCGCGATGGGCTGAAATATCGAGCGGGCATTGCGCCGTCGATATCATTTTGATGTTACCGTTTGCGGCAAGGTATAAGTTGCGATCGCCAAGGGCTAATTGTATGTCGACAATGTCTAAGCCTTGATTTGCAGCATCAAGGGGTAAATGCGAGATTGCAGCAGGAATAACATAAGCGGGTTGTTGAGGTTCTGGCGTTGACTTACATGCGGTTAAAAACAACGTTGAAGCTAAAAGTGAATAAAGAACGGCAGAATTTAAGAGGCGACTTGTCATAATCCCTAAGTGCAAGTTATTAATTTTGAAAACTTTATACCGCATTGTTTTATGTAAAACAATATTAACCTTAACTTTAACAAGTGTATTTAAAAGTACATTCCAAGTTGCTTACTTTGTCTCACATAGACGTTATCTTTTGATACATTTTATTATCAAGCTAGGTGTTTTAATAAGCGATGTTAATCGGTGTTTTATGATTGCCCTTATAGATGACAGATTAGGGCAGGTGAAGCGAACTATCGTATCTCGTTAGGGCAAACATTGATTCGCTTGGCTAACCACAGATATAAAAAAGCCACCTAGTTAGGTGGCTTGTTTTATTAGGATGCTCCCCAGAATACCGACCGTCGGTGTAGCCCTTGAACCGTAGGTTCAAGGCGGGAAAATGTTCATCTCCTAAGGTTTCTCGGTACAAGCCGAGCATACACAATGTCAATGAAAACATTCACCCTGGGTTTGTAAATATCGGCACAGGGACATAACCTACAAGCGCATATCCCAGGGAGCAAAACCAGTGCGAATCATGTTGTTAGTCATCAGGCTAGCAACACAAGTCAAAATTTATTTAATCTTCCTTGGTACGTTCCAGTAACGAGTTTTCCAACGTTGACTGAAGCAAAGAAATACGCTCGTCCATTTGCGCCATGTATTGTTTATTTTTTTGCTGCTCTTCATGTAACTCGTAGCCAATATTCAGCGCGGCCATAATGGCTAATTCTTCACGGCTTAAATTATTGGTACGTGCCTTCAAGTTAGTTAGCTGTTGCTCAACGCCTTTGGCAATCGAGCGCAACGCTTCCTCTTGTCCTTTCGGGCAAGCGATAGAGTAGGTGCGCCCTAATAGGGAAATATCAATAGCACTGTTACTCATAAGTCGCTGAAGATCCTTATTTGTCTAAAATAAAAATTGTAGCAGTTTACTCTTCCCTCTGACTGTAACGCTTTAGCATGAAAGCGTTTATCGGTGTGATCCAACCGTTGTTTTGCATCACTAATAGAGGAACTAGCCTGTTTGCGGACTATATAGCGCCCATATTAAAAGTGCAAGGTAACTTGCCCGCTTTAGCGCTATTTGCTTGATGAATGAGCATTTAGTGTTTGTTCACTCTCGTTTAGCCGCCAAGCGCTTTTGTTTTAGACATCATTAAGGATACGTTGTTTATTGAAAATCGTTTAGTTCATCGAGTTATATTTGAGACCGTTAATATTAGCTTTTGATTTATTAAATCCCTTTTAGCCAGATGTTGATTCTTGGCGGCATTGTAAAACGAGCCTGAATTACGCTAATTGGCTTAAGGTGCTTTATACTTAACAGATTGACGAATTATTTTAACGACTTTCGCTGTAGCATTTGGTGGCAGTTATTAACTCTGCTAGCATTGCAGCAGATTGTTTATTTATTGGAAAAATACCATGGCAACCCCTCCTTCTTTATGTATCGAAAAACTAAAAAAAGCCCTAGATTCTGCAGAAATAGGTCAGCACCCAGTTGAGGTGCATGGCGCATTAGTCGGATTAATTTGTGGTGGGGTAGAGCAAGCGAATACGGCTTGGTTATCACCGTTACTTGAACTGATGAATGACGGCCAACCTTTAACCACAGAGTTGCAGCAATTAATTGGCGAGTTATTTAAAGATACTGCCACCCGTTTAAGTGATGCTGAATTTGGTTTTTCGCCATTACTACCTGAAGAAGAAGAGCCATTAAGCCAACGTTTAGAATGTTTAGCTTTATGGGTTCAAAGTTATTTAACTGCCATTGCACTTATTCAGCCAAAGCTCAATGGCGCATCATCTGATGTACGTGAAATCATTCAGGACTTAGGTGCAATTGCTCAAGTTGAATTTGATGTCAGTGATGATGATGAATCAGAAGCCGCTTTCATCGAGCTACACGAATTTGTCAGAATGGCCGCGGTATTATGTTACTCAGAATTTGGTCCAGAAATACCACTTGATGAAACAGACGCGACCTCACCATTACATTAATGGTGCGAGTAAGGCATAGATAACCTATGCCTTTTATTGCTAAAAGTACGCCCTAATAATAAAAAGAATTCGTGTTATGACCCAGTCAATAAACCAAGCTGACAACGATGCTACTGAGCTATCCCATTCTTGTTCTAGTACCGAGCGTCGCGCTAATTCAGCACCCGCAGTAACGCACGTTGATATCACCATTGTTGGCGGCGCAATGGCAGGCGCCAGTTTAGCTTTAGGACTTGCGCAGCTATCGGCTAAATACCAACAGCAATTAGGGCGTCCGTTATCTATCGCCATCATTGAAGCCCAGCAACCAGACTCACAGCACCCAGGTTTTGATGCTCGCTCAATTGCAATAGCGCATGGCTCCGTGTTTGAGTTAACGCGGTTAGGCATTTGGCCAAAGCTTGCCAGTCTTGGCACAAGTATCGAAAACATTCATATCTCTGACCGTGGTCATTTTGGTATGACCGAACTGAATGCTGAGCAGTTTTCTTTACCTTCAATGGGACAGGTGGTGGAACTGGCTAAAGTCGGTAAAGTGATGTTTGATGAGTTAAAGCAGCAGGATATTCAACTGCATTGTCCTGCAAGGCTTGAGCAGTTAGAAACAGATACCAGTGGCCATACCCTAACATTAAATAACGGTCAGAAAATTCGTACCGCCTTGCTGGTGGCTGCTGATGGTGCACAATCAAAAGTGCGCCAAGCATTAAAGCAAGACATCGAGAAAGTGGATTTTGAGCAAGTTGCTTTGGTTGCCAATGTGCAAACTAATAAGCCACATGATGGCTGGGCGTACGAGCGCTTCACAGGCTCTGGCCCATTAGCCTTACTGCCAATGTCGTCCGTATCGCTTGAGTCAAATGCACAACAGCCAAGGCTTTCTTTAGTATGGGCGCTTGATAGTGAACAAGCGCAAGCAATGAAAACCGTCTCTAAAGCTGAGTTTTTAGCCAAGCTGCAAAGTGCCTTTGGCAATCGAGCAGGTCGTTTTACCGATGTAGGAGAGCGAGTCAGCTACCCGTTAACCCTATCGTATATGCCAAGGCCGATTTACCATCGCAGTGTATTTATTGGTAACGCTGCGCAAACGTTACACCCAATAGCAGGTCAAGGTTTTAACTTAGGTTTACGTGATGTGGTTGGGTTAATCGATGCCATCGAAACGGTTATTTGTGACAGCATCACAGCTAAACAAGCATTAGATCTTGGTCAACATTCGCTGATCCATCATTATTTGAATCTGCGTGAAGAAGATCGCCGTAATACCATTAACAATGTTGAATTTTTAGTGCGTGGCTTCTCAAATCAGTATTGGCCATTAGTGGCAGGGCGCAGTTTAGGGTTAAGATTATTATCATGGTGCCCACCGTTGAAAACGCCAATTGCCCATAAAGCCATGGGCTATAAAACGGCATAAGCCAGTTAACGTATATTGGGTTTACACTCGCTGAATCAAATGAAGGACTAACATGTTTCAAACTCAGACCTATGATGTAGCCATTGTTGGTGGCGGTATGGTTGGTTTAGCCACTGCCATTGGTTTAGCTGAGGCCGACTTAAACGTCGTGGTGATAGATGCTGGCCAAACACAGGCCGTAACAGGTGAGCCACGCCTTCGAGTAAGCGCGATTAACAAAGCCAGTGAGCGATTACTTACTAACTTAGGTGCTTGGCAATACATTGACTCAGCCCGCACAGCCCCTTATCAAAAAATGGCCGTTTGGGACAAAGACGGTCTAGGCAAAATTGCTTTTGATGCAGCGAGTATTAGTGAGCCTTCTCTGGGTGCTATTATCGAAAATCAGGCTATTAGTTACGCCTTAGCTAAGCGCACAGCGGAGCTTGCCAATATCACCCACCTTGAAGGCCAGCGATTAGAACGTGTGGCTTTTGGTGAACGTGAATCTTGGCTGACGCTAGATAATGGCGATAATTTAAGTGCAGCCTTGGTAGTTGCTGCAGATGGTGCAAACTCTTGGGTGCGCAGTCAATGCCAAATTCCACTGACATTTTGGGATTATGGTCATCATGCCATTGTGGCAACCATTCGCACCGCACAGCCCCACGAAGATACCGCTCGTCAGGTCTTTCTGGCCGACGGCCCGTTAGCATTACTGCCGCTGTATGAAGATAACTTGTGCTCAATTGTCTGGTCAGTATCACCGCAAGAGGCTGAAAGGCTCCTTGCTTTATCGCCTGCAGAGTTTTCAAAAGCATTAACAGCCGCATCTGATGGCCGTTTAGGCATTTGTGAACTGGTTAGCGAGCGTCAATCACATCCATTACGTATGCGCTATGCTCGCCACTTTGCCCGCCATCGTTTGGTGCTAGCAGGCGATGCGGCGCACACCATTCATCCATTAGCTGGACAAGGGGTGAACCTAGGCTTTTTAGATGCCGCGAGCATTGTTGACACTGTCACCAACTTGCATGAGGCAGGTAAAGATATTGGTGACTACGCCAATTTACGAGCGCTGGAGCGATACCGTAAAGCCGAAGCCATTGAAATGATAACCGCGATGGAAGGGTTTAAACGACTCTTTGCTGGCAGTAATCCATTCAAAAAAGCCTTTCGTGATCTGGGCTTAAACCTAATTGATAATGCCGCTGGACTAAAAACAGTGTTCATCAAACAGGCTATAGGCAATAAACTCAAACTTCCTAAGTTATGTCGTGACTAAAATATCACCTTCCCTTCGGCCTAAAACTTGTTATATATCAGGGGATCGGCCGAAGTGGATGAAATACTTGTAAAAAAACTACATCCTTCGCATTAGTTAAACTAATGTTAATTCCCTCGGATTAGAAAATTTCCTACTATACAAAATTAACCCTATGGGTATAATTTTGGCGCATTTATAAAATGCCTTCATTCGTTTCACCTCCAGAAGGCTCATAAAAAAGAGATAATAATGGCTAATAAAACTGTACTCTTTAACAAGCACTTAGAATCAAATGGCAAGATGGTCGATTTCCACGGTTGGGATATGCCACTTAACTATGGTTCTCAAATTGAAGAACATAACGCTGTGCGCCAAGACGCAGGTATGTTCGATGTATCACACATGACGGTTGTCGATGTGACAGGTACTGAGGCTTGTGCATTCCTACGTAAATTATTAGCAAATGATATTGCTAAGCTTAAAGTGCCAGGCAAAGCCCTATACAGTGGCATGCTTGATGACAACGCAGGTGTTATCGACGACCTTATTACTTATTACCTTAACGATACTCATTACCGCGTGGTGGTTAACTCAGCGACGCGTGTTAAAGACTTAGCTTGGATGGACAAGCAATCAGCAAGCTTTGATGTGACGATTACAGAGCGTCCAGAGCTGGCAATGATTGCCGTTCAAGGCCCAAATGCTAAAGCGAAAGCGGCTGAAGTATTCTCTGCTGAGCAAAACGCTGCAGTAGAAGGCATGAAGATGTTCTTTGGTGTGCAGTCTGAGTCATTATTCATTGCGACTACTGGTTACACCGGTGAAGCAGGTTACGAAATTATCGTGCCTGAAGCTGAAGCTGAAGCTTTATGGCAAGCACTATTAGAAGCAGGCGTTAAGCCATGTGGACTCGGTGCACGTGACACCCTACGTTTAGAAGCAGGCATGAACCTTTACGGTTTAGACATGGATGAAACCATTAACCCGCTTGCTGCCAACATGGGTTGGACGATTGCGTGGGAGCCAGAAGACCGTGACTTTATCGGTCGTGAAGCATTAACTGCGATTAAAGCGGCAGGTCCAGACAAATTAGTCGGCCTAGTGATGGAGCAAAAAGGTGTTCTTCGTCATGGCATGCCAGTGTTTTTCACTGACGCAGACGGTGTTGAACATGAAGGTTCGATCACCAGCGGGACTTTCTCGCCAACTTTAGGCTATTCTATTGCCATGGCACGCGTACCTAAGGGTATTAGCGACACCGCAGAAGTTGAAATGCGCAAAAAACGCGTAGCGGTTAAAGTTATCGCACCAAGTTTTGTAAGAAACGGTAAACAAGCATTTTAATGTTAGTGCGAAATGCTGGCTAAATCGTTTAACTTTGTTGTCGCCTGTACTCATTGATGCTTATCAACTCCGTGCAGGCTCCTCAAATTTAATCGATTTTTCTGCGCATTTTGCGACTAACATATTTTGGTATAAGCACTTATTTAGATAATATCAGTCAATCGTTAAAGAGGTGCTGATTAAGCACTTATCCCATTAACCCAAATAATACTAATAATTGCGCTTTAAATTTATAGATATAGGAATTACGACAATGAGCAACATTCCAGCTGAACTTAAATATGCTTCATCTCATGAGTGGATCCGTAAAGAAGAAGACGGCACCTTCACAGTGGGTATCACTGAGCATGCACAAGAGCTATTAGGTGACATGGTATTCGTAGAATTACCAGAAGTTGGCGACACAGTAACAGCAGGTGAAGATTGCGCTGTAGCTGAGTCAGTTAAAGCAGCATCAGACATTTACGCGCCTATTTCTGGTGAAGTTGTTGCCGTAAACGAAGCATTAGAAGATTCACCTGAGCTCGTTAACAGCGAAGCATTTGGTGAAGGTTGGTTCTTCCGTGTTAAGCCATCTGACGAAGCTGAATTAGCTAACTTGTTAGACGCTGACGGTTACCAAGAAGTGATCGACGAAGAATAATCGTCGACGCTAACGAGAAGCTCCCTTGGGAGCTTCTTTTTGTTTTGCCTTTTAACTTTTTTTAAAGGTTTTAGCGATCCTTCCGCTCACCTTTAAAGTATTGCACAACAACATTTTTCCCTAGACCAGTTTAATGCCCTACAGCTTGATTCTGGCAGATTTGGAACACGACTTCTCATGACAAAGCAAACCCTAACTCAATTAGAGCAACACGAATTATTTTTAAGCCGACACATTGGCCCTAACGAAACTCAACAACAAGAAATGTTGAACTACGTTGGCGCTGAGTCGCTTGAAGACTTAACCGCACAAACTGTGCCTGGGTCAATTCGTTTACCGCAAGAGTTAACCATTGGTGATTCATGTGGCGAAGCGGAAGGCACAGCCTACATCCGCACCATTGCTGATAAAAACAAAGTATTCAAAAGCTACATCGGTATGGGCTACTACGGAACTGAAGTACCAAACGTCATTTTACGTAACGTGTTTGAAAATCCGGGTTGGTACACTGCCTATACCCCTTACCAGCCAGAAATCGCTCAAGGCCGTTTAGAAGCAATTTTAAACTTCCAACAAGTGTCGATGGACCTAACCGGTCTTGACCTTGCATCAGCATCACTGCTTGATGAAGCAACCGCAGCTGCTGAAGCTATGGCCATGGCTAAGCGTGTCTCTAAAGCCAAAAAAGCGAATATCTTCTTTGTGGCAGATGATGTGTTCCCACAAACATTAGATGTAGTACAAACCCGTGCCGAATGTTTCGGTTTTGAAGTGATTGTAGGGCCAGCTGAAGAAGCCGCTAACTACGAACTATTTGGCGCATTATTCCAATACACCAACCGCCATGGTGAAATCACCGACAACACTGAACTGTTCGCTAAGCTTGCTGAAAAGAAAGCCATTGTCACCGTTGCAGCTGACATCATGTCACTGGTATTACTTAAGTCGCCAGGCTCAATGGGCGCAGACATCGTATTTGGTAGCGCACAGCGTTTTGGCGTACCAATGGGCTACGGCGGGCCACACGCCGCGTTTTTCGTTGCTCGTGACGCACATAAGCGTTCAATGCCAGGTCGTATTATTGGTGTATCTAAAGACACCCGTGGCAACAAAGCACTGCGTATGGCAATGCAAACACGCGAGCAACACATTCGCCGCGAAAAAGCCAACTCAAACATTTGTACTGCACAAATTTTACTGGCAAATATGGCGTCGTTTTACGCTGTATTCCATGGCGCAGTTGGCCTGAAAAATATCGCCAGCCGCATTAATCGTTTAACTGACATTTTAGCCGTGGGTCTTAAAACCAAAGGTGTTGAGCTGGTTAACAACACATGGTTTGACACGGTTTCACTAAAAGGGCTTGATGTTGACGCCGTTAATGCACGTGCATTAGCCGCTGAAATGAACCTACGTATCGATGCTGACGGCATTGTGGGTATCAGCTTAGATGAAACCACCACCCGTGAAGATATTGCACAGTTATTTGATGTCATTTTAGGTGAAGGGCACGAGCTTGATGTGACTGCCATCGACACCGACATCATTAATGGCGCTGCATTTGGCGAAGGCAAAGGTTCAATCCCTGCTGAGCTTATCCGTCACGACAAAATCTTATCTCACCCAACATTCAGCAGCTACCAAAGCGAAACTGAAATGATGCGCTACATCAAGCGTCTTGAGAACAAAGATTTAGCCCTTAACCATTCAATGATTTCTTTAGGCTCATGTACCATGAAGCTGAACGCGGCTGTTGAAATGCTACCGGTAAGCTGGCCAGAATTTGCTAACATGCATCCATTCTGCCCACTTGACCAAGCTGAAGGTTACACTCAGCTTATCAACGAATTATCTGACTTCTTAGTCAACATCACAGGTTACGATGCAGTATGTATCCAGCCTAACTCAGGCGCACAAGGCGAATACGCGGGGCTGCTTGCGATTAAGAAATACCACGAGTCACGTGGCGACGGACACAGAGACATCTGTTTAATCCCACAATCTGCTCACGGTACCAACCCAGCGTCAGCCCAGCTTGCAGGCATGAAAGTGGTTGTGACAGCGTGTGATAAAGACGGCAACGTTGATTTAGAAGACTTACGTTCAAAAGCCGCTGAGCTTGCTGACAGCTTATCGTGCATCATGATCACTTACCCATCGACTCACGGTGTGTATGAAGAATCAATTAGCGAGATCTGTGAAATCGTGCATCAACATGGCGGTCAAGTGTATCTTGACGGCGCCAACATGAACGCACAGGTTGGCTTAACGTCACCAGGCTTTATCGGCGCAGACGTATCGCACCTTAACCTACACAAAACCTTCGCGATTCCACATGGTGGCGGCGGACCAGGTATGGGCCCAATCGGTATCAAAAAGCATTTAGCGCCATTTGTTGCAGGTCATCAAATCGTTAAACCAGGCCGTGAAAGCGACAACAACGGCGCAGTTTCAGCCGCGCCATACGGCAGTGCTAGCATTCTTCCAATCAGCTGGATGTACATTAAACTGCTTGGTACTAAAGGCGTGAAACAGTCTACGCAAATGGCACTATTAAATGCCAACTACGTGATGAAAAAGCTATCAGGCCATTACCCAGTGCTATTTACTGGCCGTAACGACCGTGTTGCTCATGAGTGTATTATTGACCTGCGCCCACTGAAAGAAACATCTGGCGTGACCGAAATGGACATCGCTAAGCGTCTTAATGACTATGGTTTCCATGCGCCAACCATGAGCTTCCCAGTAGCGGGCACCTTAATGATTGAGCCAACAGAATCTGAGTCAAAAGTTGAGCTAGACCGTTTCGTAGAAGCAATGATCTCAATTCGCGGCGAAATCGCTAAAGTTGAAGCAGGCGAGTGGCCAAGCGACAACAACCCACTGCACAATGCACCGCACACCCTAGCTGATATTATGGACAGCGAGTTTGACTCACGTCCATACAGCCGTGAAGTGGCCGTGTTCCCAAGTGCAGCGGTTAAGGCGAATAAGTTCTGGCCGACGGTTAATCGTATTGATGATGTTTATGGAGACCGTAACTTAATGTGTTCTTGTGTCCCATTATCGGACTACGAATAATAATGGCTACTTAATGGTAACTGATAATAAAGTTTGTGACTATTTTAATAAAGGTTGTGACCGAAATAGAGATTGTGACTAACTAAATCAGTTATCAGACGATTAATTAAAAAGCGAACCGGTCGGTTCGCTTTTTTTTTGCTTAATAATTTACTCTTCAATAACTTCTCAAAGCCTGTAACTTTTCATCCTCTTCCCATTAACAGCTAAATTTAGATTTACAATGAACTTTCAAAGTAAATAGTCTGAGCCTAAGTTAGAATAATATTTTGATATAGCTATTGTTGATTTTTAGTTTGAATGATTTAAACCTTTGTTCGTTATAAATCACTTTATATCGAATTATGATTTAAAACCCCGTATTTTATAAATCATATGGAGAGGGATTTTGATTTATAAAGTGAAGATGTATAAATCAAATTAATCTTTTTGGGCAGGGTTGAATTATTTAAACGTCCGCTTTGTAGAAGTCTTCAAGTCATTGTAAATGATAGCAACGATCTCTTGATTGCTCATAACTAACTGTCAGATAAAGTCCAAACCTATTCATCGAAACTGTAAGATCAGATATGAGCTACAACAAATTAGACAAACTATAAAAACGTTTTTATAGTTTGTCTAAATTTTAAATAGATTTCAATGGAGTCTTTAAGGCTAAATTAGGACATCTTAAAAGTACTTTGTCTGAGTTTTAAATATGCAGACACATTTCGTCATTATTACAAATTTAGTTATGTTCTATACCACCATCATTTTATTGTAATGCTCTTCAAAGTCAGTCCTGATGAATACATCTTTAAATTTGGTAATAAATCTATCCGAGTCGATCTCCCCTAAATCATTTATATTTACAGAGTCAGAATGTGATTCCCTGTTAATAAACCTAAAGAAAGGGGAAAATTCAGCATCTGCTTCTTCAAGTGCATCTAGAGCGGCTTTGAGCGCATCTGTTTTATGTACAAAAGAAAAATAATATTCGAGTATATTTCTCATTATGTTAGGTAAAACAATGTTATTAGTACTGCCATTTTGAGCGTCTTTTATAATCTGCCAGTATGACTGGTAATCATTTTTTATATCACTTCTTCCCATAGGAACAATACTACTATTAATATTTTTAAGAACTCTAAATAAATTACATTTATTATCAAATTTATCATTACCTGCATTGTCTTTCCCTTTAGGTAAATACTTTAACATTTCATGCAGATAATAAAGGCTGTGAGTAAGTAATATTACTTGTGCATATTGGTAGCCTCGAATTAATTTTTTATGCGTAAGAGCTCCTATCTCATAAATATAATTATGAGATAGGCTTGATATAGGGTCATCAACGACAATAATCTTCTTATTTTTTGGGGTTGAAGAATCACTGTTTACGCTTCCTTGGCATAGCTCTAAAAAGTAAAGGTAAGTAATAAGTGTTTTTTCACCTTCACTAAGCGATTTATAGACATCATTCCCGCTCGAAGAAGGACCACGGCAAAGGTAATAATGGTTATTTTCACCTGGCTGTTGTTTGATCTCAAAACCCTCTAAACCTATCGATTTAATTTGATTATTTATGCTAATGACCGATGTTTCAATATTGGTGATTTTTTTACGGTTTTCAGCAATAATTTCGTTTTGAGCTTGTATCGCTGAAGTAAGGTCACGTTCTTCTGTTTTAGTCGTTTTAATATCTGTTTCTATTGATTCAATTAAAGTATCGTGGGCTTTTATTTCAGCATCATACTTAATACGAACCAAAGACCAAAACTTCTTTTTAATTGCGGTGAGAGATTCTTTTTTCTTTGATAATCTAGCGTTAAATGTTCGTCTAGAAGCATTATGAATATTGATGATATCATTAATTGGTTGTACTAAATCAATAGTAGATTCTAGGGTGATTTTAATACTTGGATCTACTAGTTTTTGATTCAGTTTTGTAAGGTTTGCTTGAAGCACACCTGAAAGTTTTTCTTTAGCTAGGTCGAATTTTGTATCGTTAAGCGTCGTGTAGTGAGTTCCTGATAGTGTCTCGTTTAAAGTTTCAATTGCTTGCTTATATCCACTCTGTAGAATTTTTAACTCACTTTTTTTTTCTTCATACGAAACGTCGAAAAGATTGTTAATATTTTCAACTAATTCATTATCAATTGCCTGTTGGCAAAACGGGCATTTTCTTTCAGCATCATCGAGATAAATACGTCCATTATCTACCCAAGTTGAGTTTTGGAGCTTATCGACTAACTCAGCTAAATAACTATCACTAGAGCCTACAATTACTTCACTTAAAATAGTATTTGATTCGCTTGAAGCCAGATTTAGAGCTACGGTCGGAATCATAGTTTTTGGTACAGCGCTCTTATTATTTAGTTCTTTAGATTCTGTAGATAAACTTTGAAACGTATATTCAGGTTTTTCAATTAGGGTTGTTTTTAGAAGCTCATCATAAAACGAAGCAGCCGAGCCCTTAAAGCCAACTAAGCAGTGATCTAAATCTTTTTTGTCATGCTCTTTTTTAATTTCAAAGCATTTGTTTTTAATTGCTTTTACTTGGGTGTTTTTTTTCTCTTCATGTTGAGTGCTAATTGTTTGCTTTTGAACTCTTTGTTCTTCTAATGCTTTTATCTCTAATTCTGCTGTGCTTATAGCTTGCTCAGCCGCAACATTAGTCTCCCCTAAAGTAAATACACCCTCGAAGCTATCTTGCGAGAAGTTTTTTTCAACGAAATCAGTATTGTAAACTAAGGTCTCATAATCTTGTGAATTAGGTAACACATAGCTGCAATTACTATAGTTAATACGTGTTGTATCCTGAAGGTATCTTGCTACTGTGGATTTCCCCGTGCCGTTATGACCATAAAACAGCACTATTTTCTTATTTGTATTGAGTGATACAGGGGTAGGGTTTTGAAAACTTGCCACTCCTTGTATAGAAATTGATTCAATCATATATTTCTTCCGTGATTAAGGGGAATGCCTATGAGCAATGATTTAACTTAAACTTTATCATGCAAGGAACATTCAGCGGTTTTATTCTGAGCTTAATTTATAGATGAAAATTTTAGAGCATTAACACATTAAAAAGATAGTCCTATTTAGTAATAGGGTGTTTTCCCTCAAAGAATTAGCTGATATATACCGTTTTTATATCGACCTAAAAAATAAATTGATTTTGGGATAGAATATTTTGGAATAGTTACACTGTTGATATAACTAATATAAATATCTGGAAGGTTTTTTATTAAATGCCATTATAGATACTTATTAATATGCTAAATCAGCCTGATTTTTCATTTTTTATACTCATCAATTACTTACCTACTTTTGCTTAAACTTTATTTTTTTAACATTTAATGTTTAATGACATTTTAGCCGATACTGTATAATAAAGTCTAATTATATCATAGTCTTAGGTTGTTGTGCAGTCTTCCGTGAGTAGATTGTTTTTGCTACATTTCGCCTTTTTAAAATAGGTGTAAAAATGAGCAAGTTAAAAAGAAGAACTGAGGTAACAGTAAACAAAGAAACTGTTACAAAATTGAATAAATGGAAGAAGGATCTTCTTGAAAAATACCGACCTTATCTCACCGTGCGAGATGTTAATCAAATTGGTCGCCGTCATTGGTTATTTTGTCCTATTCAAAAGCGGCATGTACACCTGCTATCAGACGGTGAATACCGAACCTATAAGAAGATCCTTTCATCTAAAAGTGTTGTAAAAATTGAAGAGCAGTATGCTCTTGATATTGATGAGACGCTTGATATTGCTGTTGCTTTAAATGCAATTCACCCGCGTGATTGGGAAACGAATTTAGGTTATGTAATGACGACCGACTTTGTTGTTACATATATGAATAAAAGTGGCTCAACATACCGTGTCGCATACACTTTTAAGTACTGGGAGCAAATTTATGAAGAAGTAGATGGTAAGGTAAGAAAGATTAAAACTCGCACATGGCAGAAGTTTGATATAGAGCGGCAATATTGGAAAGCAAGAGGTGTTGATTATCGTGTGCTTACCGAGCGAGATGCCACAAAGGCTGAAGCATGGAATTTTGATTACTTCGAGTTAGCGTATGATTTTAAGGCTTCAAAAAGTGAACTCACTGAATTTGCTATTGGATTTGTTGAAGCTTGGTTGTTAGCTCCACACAAGTGGTTGCAAGATCACTTTAAGACGTTAGAAGTCAAAACTGGTAAGTCTTTTCAGCATATCCAGAGCCTTTTTCAGTATATGGGGTTGCATAATTTACTACCTATCAATTGTGATAAACATATTCGGTTGTTCCGCCCAGTGGAGCTCGAATTATGATTTATGTAGGTCAATTGATTAAAGTTAATAACCCTCAGCAAGAACTTTTGGTTTGTCATGTGAGCCTTGATTATCGCTTCGCTGCCGTTGCAGATGTTAAACATGTTAGTAGTAAGGATAACTTTTCTAAACCTAAAGCTTGGAAAGTAACAGACTTAGTAGCTCTTATACGCAAAAAAGGCGTTGAATCTGAGCAGTTTGATTATCCAGGAGAGATGTCCTTTAGTGATAAAGAGCTTATTAAACAGAGTCGTGAGACATGGCTCATTAATCGGGATTGGAAGCATTGGTTAACTGCACCTTTAACGACTCCTGAGCTAATTAATCAATATATTTATGGTGAAGGTGTAGCTGATGAGCTGGAGGAGCTGATTAAAAGTAATTTAGCTAACGCTGATTTGCTAAAAGCTAAATTACTTAAGGTTAATTCTGATAAGAGGAAAGAGGTATGGACAACAAAAGGAGCTTATTACAATACCTTGAATCGTTATATTGTCTTTGGCTGTCATCCTAATGCATTGTTGCCCTGTAAGCTTAAAAATTCTGGCAGTAATTATAAAGTCCCTCTAAAAATTGAAGATAGAAATATTAAAAGAGGCCGTAAACCCGTTAGACAGGCAAGGATTTCAGCCCCTAATATTGGTATTACTTCTGAGCATAAAAGCAATATTGCGAAGCTAGTTAAATTTTTAAAGTCTGAAAAAGGTAAAAAAGAATACCCTAACTTTACGTTTAAGAAAGCGATTGAGCTTTATCAGTTCAACTTTGAAACGACCATTCTAGAACGGGAAATTGAAGGTGAAATTCACCAAATTAGAATTCCCTTCGAAAGAGAAGAAGACTGCTTATCTGAAGAGCAGGTTTATTATCATTTAAAACGCATTATTGATAAACAGTTATACCTTCAAATTAAACACGGAAATATTAGTTACGAAAAAGATTTCGCTGATAGACAAGGCTCTGCATTAGAGGGGGTTATCGGATCAACATATCGCTATGAAATTGATGCTACTGTACTTGATGTTTATGTGAGATATCCATTCGATACTACAGGCCAATACAGTATGGGGCGTCCTGTCCTTTATTTAGTTATCGATGTTTACTCAACAATGATTGTTGGGTTCTATTTAGGGTTTGATGGACCTAATTGGGAAGGGGCAGCACAAGCTTTAGTTAATGCTTGCTCATGTAAAGTTGAATTTGCTGCACGGTTTAATTACTCAATAACTGAAGGTGATTGGCCAGCTCATCACGTTCCAGTACAAGCAGCAGTAGATAATGGAACTGAGCAACCCGATAAAGTGATTAGTACCGTCTTACAGGCTGAGCTTGGTATTCGAGGTTATAGCTTTGCAGCTGTTTACAGAGGGGATGCAAAAGGTACAGTAGAAGGCGCTTTCAGGTGCTTAGAAAATAAAGGGGTTCACTTTGTTCCTGGAGCTTTAAATCAACATGCCCAGCGTGGAGATCAACATGCGTCTCAGCAGTCACTTCTTGATTACGACTCAATTAATATACAGTTAATTGACCTAATCATTAAGAATAATAAATCAGCAGATAGACTTCACCGATTTGATATTAATGCGATTCAATCAGGTATTGATATCACACCTGAAGCACTTTATCTACATGGACTAAAGCAAGAAATGAATGGTGGAAGAGATGGTCGTGCAATAGATCCTGGCCGCATCCATTGGGCTTTTCTTCCTGAGGAAGAAGCAACTGTCAGAGGGGACGGGATCTACTTTAAAGGTTTAGTGTACTTATCCGATTATGCAAAAGAAGCTGACTGGTTCAAAGTTGCCAACCTAAATGGTTCTTTCAAGATTATTGTTAAGAGACCTAAATCTTGGACTTCAAGTTTGTGGCATAAAACGGCAGACGGTCAATATATTCGTTTCGACTTGAAAAATGTTAACAACGGTAGCCCTTTTATTGGCCAGCATTGGGAGCCAGTACAGCATTTATTAGAGCAGTTTAAAGATAAACGGCATCAAAATAAGCTAAATACTAAAAAGCTGACTATCCAAAGAAACAACTTATTAGCCGAGCTTAAGCGGTTAAATGAGGATGCCATCGAAGGTGCTGATACAAACACTTCTAAAGGCGTGCAAAGAGATATTAAGCAGCGCCAAAAGGTATTCGTTGCCGTTCAGCATGTAATCAAAGCAATTGACCATCAATTGGCTTTGCAGGGCGATCTTTTATCGCAAGCATCTACCCAAATTCAACCTCAATTAGATTCTGACAACGATGCGTTGTTATAGGAGACATCATGATATTACCTGCAAGTTATAATAAGCACCTTGATTTAAATTTAAATAATAATCCTTTGTCGGAATCGATTCAGATTGAGCTATCGAACGAGAAGCTGATCGATTCATTAACAATTTTACCCAATGCTCAGGAGAATTTTTGGCAGCTACCTGAAGTTTATCAAATGTCGCAACTCAGACAATTATCAGTTGTTAATTCACCTCATCCTTATACCCAGGCTTTATATAATAAAATCATGAGCCTGAACCTTTTTGGTTATGTTCATAGGAACCCATTCTCAGCGGACACAGTAAAAATACATACCAATATTTCACACTCATTACGTGAAAAAAAACTGTATAAACCTGAAAACTACCCTGGGTTAGCTCCTACAACAGCACCATCTGTTCTTGTCTCAGGTGAATCAGGAACCGGTAAAACTACGTTGATCAGAAGTGTACTAAGCAAGACTCCACAAGCTGTACAGCATAGCAGCTATAAGGGAACCCCTTTTAATAAAAAGCAATTGAATTGGTTATCGATTGATATGCCGGCTACAGGCTCCCCTAAAGCTTTGTGCGCTAACTTTTTTAAAGCGGTAGATGATGTACTTGGTACTGAACATAAAAAAGAATGGGTAGATAAAAATAAGTTTGGTGCTGATGTTATGTTTGGCGCTGTTCAACATGTAGCGATGAAGCATTTCTTAGGCTTAATTCACATTGATGAATTACAATTTATTTTAGGCTATAAAAAAGCTGAACATAGCCCTTCATTGCAATTACTGGAAAGCTTATTTAATAAAATCGGCATTCCCGTTATTTTAAGCTGTACCCGGCAAGGTGTTGATTTGTTTCAAACACTCAAAGAGGATGACCATCGCATAGGTCATGATATTACTATTGTTAGACGTATGCTTAGCGATAGACAATTTGTCCTTGGTTTAAATAAGTTTGATTCTAAACATTTTAATACCCTGTTTAATGCTTTATTTCCCCGTGCATTCATATTAGATACTAATACTACTCGCTTAGAAGAGTTTCGATCTGAATTTCACCGATTATCATGCGGGCTTCCTGCCATTATGACTCGATTAGCACTTTTGCATCATGAAGCAGTGCAGCATGATTTTAATAAAGTCACCGACCAATCAAAAGGTTTTACATCACTCAGCCCTGAATTATTAAGAGTTGTTTATGATCAGCAATTTAGTTTGATTGATCCTGCGTTAATTGCTTTGAGGAAGCACAACCCTGAAAAATTTGAATCTTTAATACGTGATAAATCGACTAAAAACCCTACCTATTCTAATAGCGAAAAGCTTGAAGCTGAAAATGTAGCTAAGTTACAACAAAGCAACCCTACAAAAGTTTTGAAAACAGATGATAATTCAAAAGGCACAGTTGCTAGCGTATCTAGTGACTTGTCTTCTGATGAATTTTTACAGGGGATAGGTAACGATGAACAATAATGTTGAGTTGCCGTATTTATTCCCTAACGAGCATTTGCTAAGTGTCTTGGCTCGGTGGTTTGATTTAACAGGGCGAAATGATTTTTTGATGACTTGCAAAAAAGTATCGTCAAACCTGACAAAATTAACGCCTTCAGCAGTTTGGCGTCCTGTTTTTCGTGATTTAGCTAGTCATTATAAAGAGACTATGCCGCTTGAGGTTATACTTAAAGAACATACGCTACTTCCTTATTATCGCTCATTCTTAACATCAACAGAACTTGGGTTGTTTAATGATGAACTATTAAAGAGCGGGGAGAGTTTCAAGTTGCTGCCTAAGTTACAGCAAAACCTTAAACATGCTCATTATTGGCGGTGGTGTAAGCAATGTGCTCATGATGATTATCAAGAATATGGTACGACCTATTGGCATACCAACCACCAAGTTCCAACACTGCTTAAATGCTATAAACACGGCTGCGCCCTACAAACAACTTGCGCTGACTGCGGCTTTAGTTTTCAAACATTTCAAAGGTTCTGGTTACCGCCTCATGACGGGTTGTGTCCTGCATGTAATAGTGTGTGGGTAGCAAAAGAGTTACCCACTTCAGTATTGATTAATTGGATTGAATCTATAAGTTTATATCTTCAACAAAGTACCTCCGCTGTTCCCATTGAGTCACTTATTGGCTTGATGAGGTGTCAATTGGGTTTTAATTCTTTACCTAGAAACCTCCCTTTATCGTTACGCAAAGATGTTACCAATATGCAGCAGGACTTCAACCAATGGCTTAATGATGGCGTAATAGAGGCATATTTTAATCGAGATAAGTTATCGATATTAAAACCAAATCAAAAGTTATTAAATATTGTCACTACGGTTTATCGAGGTAACAAGGTTCCACCTATTAGTTTGTTATTAATGCTCAAGTCTCTTGGCTTAGAGCATGAGTTTTTGAAATTGGTTATGGGAGATGAGCCCGATGAATAAGGATTTAGCTCAATATTGCCCGGCATTATTTGAAGATGAGACTTTATATAGCTGGGTTTCTCGCTGGGTTATTGATACACCAAAACCCTATCTTGGACGAATTCTAACTGAACTTTTGGGGAGTAGAGGTAAGCAGGTTGACTCTACATTCCCAAGCTTTATCCCAGAACTTGAGAAACTGTCGGGCATCAATGCTCATAAACTATTAAATGAACATACTGTTATTCCGTTTTTTCGAAACTTCGTCTGTGAGAGTAATTACCACAAAATCTTATCCTTAATTTACTCAGGCGATACAAAACGAATCCATAAATATCTCTCTATTACAGCCAATAGAGTTAATGATACAAGTGAATTACTTTATTGCCCTAAATGTTCAAAGAGTGACATTGAAAATAAAGGTGTTGCATACTGGCATGTTACGCATCAATTACCTGGAGTATCTGCATGCGTTAAGCATGGGCTAAAACTAATACCTCACGTAAAGCAACGTAGAAGCCTTCAATTACCTCCTCAAGACCTAAGTAGCTCTGTATTGACTATTGCAAGCCCTGAGTCCTTAAAGTTGGCTAAAGTGACTGAATACTTGTTGGCTAATAGCTTTCATCAACTAGACGGGGAAAGGCTTGCCGATATTTATCGTTACAAGCTTTTAAATATTGGTTTAGCTTCTGAATCTCTTTCTGTTAATCAAACTGAGCTTAGAACTTTACTTGAAGACTTCTGGGCTCCAGTGATGGATGATGAAGCCATTGCAGATATATTTGAACTAGGAAAATCACGTACATTTCCTGCAAGTATATTCTATCATTCAGTATCACAGCACCACCCATTAAAGCACATTTTAATTATTGCCATGCTATTTGAAGGTATGAAAGAACTTCTGATGTTTGAACAAAGTGTTTTTGATTATAGAACTAAGCCAAAAACACTTACAGAGCACGAATTTGATGATAATGAAAATGTTGCGCTTAATACTTTAAGAAAAGGACATAGCTTACGCGAAGCAAGTAGAAGCAGTAGTCTTAGTGTCGGGAAAGTAAAGCAAATTGCGGTTGTAAATAATATTAAAATCGATAGGCGAGAGCAGTGTATTTTTGAGGACGAAAGAGTACTGATTCTAGAAAAGTTAAAGCGTCATGAAAAAACTAAGTCTATAGCGATAGATATGGGTTTCTCAGTAGGGGCTGTAGAGCAAATTCTCTCCCAAAACCCTGATGTTGTAGAAGCTCGTTTTAAGCGCCGATATTGGATGAAGCGTTATATCCGCAGAGCTAAGCTACTCATTGCAATGAGAAATGAATCACTTAATACAAGGCATGCAATCCAAAAGGCTGCGTCTGTACATTACAACTGGCTATTTAGGTACGACATAAAGTGGCTATACCGTCATTTACCACCGAAGCAACCATGGCATAAAAGGAATAAATCATGAAGAAAACAATTCAAGGTGTCGAAATACCACAACAGGTAATTGATGAACTGATGAATTTATTTAAAGGTAATGAAGGTATGGTTGAGGATTGGTTAATTAGGCCTAAAGTGCCGCTAGGTGGTGTTTCGCCTTTATCATTATTAGATTCAGGTGAAGGAATTAATGAGGTTTTAGGGATGTTAGATCGTATGAAAACAGGAGATTTTTCGTAGATGAATATTCTTTCTTATGTACGGCAAATGTTTAAATAAGTAAAACTGCGGAATGGCCTGTATAAAAAATTAATAACTTTTAATGGATTAACAATATCTTAAATCTGTGAGATTATTAATTCATATATAACTTAACCTCAATTTTTTTATGATCGTATCGTCTTTGAAAGCAATGACAGGTGACTCTTTTGTTATCAAGTGGAAAGAAAACAATCTACTGATTGATGGCGGAATGCCTAATACATATGGTGAGATACAAAGAAAGGTACAAGGAAATAATTTAAGAGCGGTATTTGTAACTCATGTAGATTATGATCATATTGGCGGAGTCATTAATTTAATCAAACAACCAGAAATTGATATTTCAAACTGTACCTTTTTCATGAATAACCCTGACTTAGCAAGTAACTACAATGGCAGTGAAGTAAGGTACGAACATGGTGATACGCTTCAAAAAATGCTACAGCAAAGAGGTACCGACTTTCTTCCTGTAACAAAAGATAGCGCTCCGATTGAAATTGAAGGTTTGAAAATCACTCCAATACTCCCAACCCAAAGTCTTTGCCAAAAGCTGTGCGATAATTGGGACTTAAGCAGGACTTGGGATGAAGTAAAGGGGGATTATGATTATCTAAAATCTCAGAAAAACAACGGGGATATCATAAACAAAGCTTCCGTATGTTTAATAATTGAATATGCTCAAAAAAAGGTACTCATGTTAGGAGATTCACATGCTGATGATGTAAAAGAGTCCTTAAAAGAGTTTGAAGAGTATAAGTTTGATTTAGTTAAACTTTCCCACCATGGCAGCAAACATAATACTAATGCAGGTTTATTAGAACTTATTGATTGTAATAATTATATCATTTCAACAAATAGTAATAAGTACGAACATCCAGATCCTGAAACTATAAAATTACTTTCCAACCGGGCAAGGGAAAAGGGCTGTGAATTTAATATTTATCTTAACTATCCAATTGAAGGTATTATTAGGCAACGTTACATGCAAAAATATAATGCTGAGCTAGATAGCTTAACTTTTATATTTCAACAGGATGTAGAACTGTAGTGTCAATATTAGAAGAATACAAAAAAGCTTTAGTCGGGCATATCAAGACGGTTGATACTAAGTCTATATTAGGAAGTTGTGTTCCATGTAAAAAAGGAAATGATCTTTATATCATTACATGTGGTCATGTTCTTTATAACGATGATTGGAGTGGACTTCGACATGAACTAATAGAATTAAAAGTGGAAGTTAATTCTCATATTTATAAGTTAGTTAATATCCTTGGTACTGTAGAAAACGCAAAAGATACAGACTTATCAATTGTACAAATTAGAAAAGTTGATGATGAGACTAACCTTTCATTTTTTGAACTAAGTCTATTGGAAGTAAAAGATAATAATTATTTAGCCAATTCAAAGGTTTGTGTTTACCCCGAACTTGATGATCGAGCACAAGCAATAGGTGATATAAAGTTTGCAGGAAATGAAACTGACTTCCAATATAGTGTTGAGGTGAATAAAAGTAAATTTCATAATATAAATCTAGGTGCAGCAGGTGCTAGCCAATATAAAGGAGTATCAGGCTCTGGTTTGTTCTATGAGTATAACGGAGAACTATTTTTACAGGGTATTGTTAAGGAAATACCTAACATTAGTGTGAATTCTGAGATCGACCTTGTTAGTGTTAGAGCGATTGGGACTATTTGGGAAGATGCTGCCATAAATAGCAGTGTTAAGAAATTTCATCGTAATTTGCATCATAATTCACCCTTAAATTCAGAAGCTGCACGAATTGAGCTTGCAAAAGAGCTGTTAAATCAAGTATCTGATAAAAGATATAAAGTATTGGTTTGCGCACCTAGTGATATTAGCTCAAGTGATACAGCTAAAACTATATACTCTCAATTAATACAAGAGTTTACACAAGAAAAAATTAGATATTCAGTTGGTGGTGGCAAGGGGCGTTTAGTACCAACTGGCACATATCCTCATCTTGAAGAACAAGATTTTATAGAGTCCGATGAGTGCAGCTCCCTAGTTATTATCGCAGATGATCACTCAACTTTTTCTCAGTTATCTTTACTCTCTAGCTCCATTTTTAATAGTAGAAAAAATAAGGAAGTTTATATCTTCTATGAAGATAGCGTTATAACTACTCAAAACTTTATTAAGGAAGGCCCTTTTAAATTCGCGGAAGATAAGATCAAAGCCCGTGTTTACGAATTTAGTAATTTTAATGATTCGATGATTAAAGAAGTTATATCTGGAATTTCCAGTCTTCACACATGCTTGGGGAGAATAGCATGAGTAGTGAATTAAACCTTAAAGCTTTCATTTGGGGTCTTGGAGTGATCCAACCAGCAACCCCAGAAGAGGTCCAGAACTTTATTCTTCAGGTGCTTTTGAAGCAATCAAATAAAGAGTTTGATATGCAGATAACAGCCCAAAAGCTTTTAGATGAAGACTATATAAGATGTGTATCGAAAAAAAACAAGCTATACAGTATCACTCATGAAGGTGATGAGTTTCTAGGTAACAAACTTAGAGCGCTAAAAGATAAGGAGCGACTTTACTTGCTGAAATCAACAAGGGATGTTAATTTTAGTGGTAAGGGTGCTTCTGAAAGAAATTCGGGTGGTGCATCACCACTTAAACAAGCAAGCTCAAGCACAAAAGTATCCCCTAGGCCAGAAATTTCTCTGTCCTCGGGGCCCCAACCCCAAATCCAGAGAAATTTATGGCCTAGGGTATATTTGCAATTAAATATTGGTTCAAAACCAGAAGCACCCTTAAACTCAATAAATCTAAATTTCTACAGTGCGAATAGCATACCTAGTAAGTTTGACAATCTTGGCCATGCCATTCTTACAACCTCTGAATTAATTGGTGTTAGCTCTTATTTGTTAAAAGATTTTTGTAATAATACACAAAAGTATTATCGATATTTTGAAATACCTAAAAAATCAGGAAAAGGCGTGAGAGTTATATGTGCGCCAAGAGCATTCTTGAAAACAGTTCAGTATTGGATCTTAGACTACTTCCTCTTACGACTTAAGCAACATGAAAGTTGTTATTCATATCGCAAAAACAAATCGATCAAAGATAATGCGAATGCGCATATCAATAAAAAATTTATTTTGTGTATGGATATTGAGTCATTTTTCGATAATATTTCTATAAAACAAGTAGTGCAATGTTTCACAGAAAACTCAATTTCTCCTCACCTTGCAATTTTATTTGCAAAACTTGTAACGTTAAATGGTTCGTTACCTCAAGGCGCACCTACTAGCCCAATTATTTCAAACTCTCATTTGTATGAATTTGATGATTACATTTCTAAATATTGTGCTGAAAATAACCTTAGTTATAGCAGGTATGCAGATGATTTAACTATAGGTTCTGACGATTATGATGCACTTAAAAAGATGGAGAAATTAATAACGGAAGAGTTAGGTTCATTTGGATTAATAATAAATAAGGGTAAAACCCGAATTATTAGTTTTAATGGTTGCCAAATTGTTACTGGTGTTGCAATAAATAATGGTGAATTAAGGCCAACAAGAAAACATAGAAAAGAGGTGCGAGCGCTTTTTCATAGGGCTGAGATCGAAAGGAGCGTTGAACTTTTACCAAAGCTTTACGGTCACTTGAACTATCTCAAAAGCTTTAGAAACGGTGATAGCCCAAAGAATATACAAAAGTATCAATCCATTATTGATAGATTAAAGCTATTAAGAAATATTGAAGGTTTTGGCTCAGAAACTTAATTTTGTTATTTGAAAAAAATTACCGTTAAAGAAAGTAGATCTCGATGACTTAAAAAATTTGATTTCGAGAACAGTCTATATCTTTCCCATATTGGCAAGGTCATTGGCATAACAAATTTTGAATCATCCTTATCTTTTATTTGTTCTTCACGGTGAACGGCAAGAGACAAGTAAATTAGTGCGGATTGTACTTACTTTAAGTGTAAGGGTTGAAGATAATCTCATCTTTTGCTAATTTATATTCAAGCTTTATCACAGGCGGTTACGTCTGATAATAGTATTTATGCATGATACCCGTGACGGGAAATTGCAAGGCTGGCAGCCTTTCTATTAGATACAAACCCTTTAGGTTGTGTGGTGATATTAAATTGGCGGTAATCAAGTACGATACCGGGTTCGCAGCATATAGAGGTCCCTACTGGCCTGCGGCATTAATTTATATCGGATATAACTATGCCTGTAAAAAACTCAACTCCAGCAAACCAATCTTTAAAACATTACAAAAGTCTTTCATATGAAACTCTAGCAGCAAGCTGGCTGCTCAATGATGGTTGGGATGTTTTTCTTCCCATGATAGATCATGGTTTAAAAACCGATTTTGTTATCTCTGATGGCGATGATTTTTATCGCATCCAAGTTAAATCAATTGAAACCAATGATGAAGAAATTCTAGTAGAAAATAAATGGGGTGACGCAAAAATTGATTACGTCATTTATTTTTCAAGAGTTGGTAACTGGGGTTATATCACGCCACCTTTCAGACAAATACGAAAACGATTGAATGCCAAAGGCCACGTTAGGTTTCATCAACACCCTAAAAACTTCACTAAAGCGTTTAAATTGATATGATGTTGATAAATGAATAGTTAGTTGTAACAACAGTTAGCTAATACAACTAACTAAAAAGTTAATCATTAAATCCATCAAAATTAGGAGTTAGATGGAGACCTTCTACTCCGTATAATGCCAAGCGATTCTTAAGTTTTAATCTAAAGTAATGTTCTTCTACAATAGGGTCTTTTGAGCAATCAACGTATAACTTTTGAAGTAAGTAACCAACTGATGATGCTCGTACTCGTTTGCGAAGTATGCCGTCTGTCATGTTGAACTCATTTAAAACGCCGCTTGGATCTTTTAAGCTAGGGTGAGGAATAATTTCTAAATCGACTTGACGATTCCATTGAACATCTTCGTTTTGAAGCTCTTTAGGTAATACAGGTTCTTCAATAGTATGAGCACTTTTAAATCTAGAAATTACAAAATCGGCAAATCTACCTTTTGTTCTATCATAAGCCCTTAAGTGCCATCTTGAACCATTAAACATGTAAGAGTGTGGAATTAGTATTTTTTCACTTGCACCACTAGAGTTGGAGAAATACTCACATGTGATAGGAGCTCGTTGAAGAATTCCTTTTGTTATAGCTGTTACAACCTCAATATCAGGTTCATCAATAATATCGATCACTTCACTCGATATATAAGACTTTGTATTAGCTTGAATCTCATTTCCTGTAAGTTGTGCTAAAACCTCTGAAGATTTGAATTTGAATAACTCTTTCCAATCCTCACTTAAGAAATAGTTTTTTGAATTTGATGAATCAGAGATGTTGTTTGGCATCAGAGTTTTATATTCAGCAATATCTCTACTTGCAGCCGCAGTTCCTATCCCAAACTTTTTAATAAGATCAGCTCTGGTAAAGCTACCTAAAAATCTTAGGCAAAACTCTATGTATCTTAATCTGCTTACTTGTTGTGAAGGTAAATGTTTGAGATCAATCATCTTTAAGCATCGTTTATTTATAATAAAGCTTGTATAGCATAGATTCTATCAAGGTACAAATACAATGCCTTGTAAGAATCTTAATGGTTTTTCTATCAAACCCAAAATAGATCTTGAATGTATCATTGGTATACGGTAGTTTATTAATTGAACTGCAAGGGGTGTTAAGTGAACACCCGTATATGTTTGTTATATAGGTTTATTAAATTGTTTATTAAGGGGTAAAAAATGTCAGGAAAAAATCAACATGTAGTACCACATGACTCTGGTTGGGCAGTTAAAGGCGCTGGTAACTCTAAAGCTACATCAGTTCACAGCACGCAGGCAGAAGCGGCAGCACAGGCTCGCTCTATCGCACAGAATCAAGGTTCAGAAATGCTAATACATGGTAAGAACGGTCAAATCAGAGAGAAAAATAGTTACGGTAATGATCCATATCCACCGAAAGGCTAAGTGTTTTGGTGGTTTTAAATGTAACTACTGCTGGTAGGCAAAACTACGGTATTTCTTATTATGTAATGTAATTTGAAGGTTAATAGTATTAGAGGTTATTCATGAAATGGACTAATGGAAAAAAAGAGCAGCTATTTGTTATTGCTAAGGTGCATGATAAAAAGTTAGTAGCTTTGAAGGAAGTAAATGAGTCAAGTGAGGTAATACATTGTATTGCTGAACAAGTTGATGAGGAACCTCGTGCTGTTTTATTCATGTTAGCTAAAATGGGATTTTTTAAGGCTAATAACCGTACTAGTTATAGAGATGGTGTTTTTTATAAAAGAGATGCTAACGTTTCTATTGAGCAGTTTAGTATTCATCCACAATTTGAAAGGTTATCTACAGAAAGAGCAACTCAACTTGAGTTGGCACTAACCGAATTGATCAAAATTAGTAGTCCACTGGAAGATTGCCTATCTCTATTAAGTGAGCAATTCGAGATAAGTGAACTGAATATAAAGTATGAATTAGTTAGGGCTGGTCTTCTAGTTCATGACGGTGCTAAAGGGTATCAATTTTCAGACAGAACATACCTTCAAGAAGACGAACCAATAGCTGTTTCCGTTGGTAAGTTACAACCTGAAAATAAACTGAAAGATGCAGTTAATAAATATAGGGCTCATGCATCCCAATTGTATAATGTAACTAACCACAACAGGCCTAGTTTGATTCAATCAAATGATGGTACTGGTTTTGGCAAATCCTATGGTGTTATTTCCGAGTACATAGATTATTCCACTAAGCCAAATCTTAGCGGTCAATTTACAAATCTTGTTTTTGTTAGTCCACAAAAATCACAATTTGATTTTGATTCAAGCTTAGTTAGTAAAGCACACAACGCCGGTATTGAGTTTGTCGCGTTTCTTTCTATGTTAGATCTTACAGACCTCGAATTTGAGAGTTGGGTTAGCTCACCAAATGGCGAAAAAATAAAAAATAGTGTTCTTTACACAACGTGGATTAAGAAGAAAACCAAGTATAAATCGTTAGAAAAAGGGTTAACTAGGCTTGCACAGTCAGTAAGAACAGTTGAATCACTTCAAAACCGTATTAATACGGAGGTAAAAATCTATGAAGCGGATAATGCAGAGCTTATAAGTGACTTGAAGAAGCAACTTGAAGAACAACGCAGAAATATGGAAAAAACGTTGTTTGATTTGTCTTTGGCCTGCTTAAATTATAATTCTTCCCCCGTGGATTTAGAGGCTTTGTTTGAGTCTAATACTGAATTAGACATGCTTCGAGCTGCAATTATTAAACACTGTATTCCGTTTTCTGTAGCAATGGTTAAACCTTGTATCATGCTTGCTACAACTAACAAGTTTGATCTTAATATTCGGTTGCCTCAAAAAAATCCTCAAGGACTGTTTTCCTTTAAATCAATGCCATTTGATTGCATTGTTGGTGGAAAAAAGCATCTGACGGATTCTAATATTAGAACCGGTATTCACCTATCTGATAAACATGAGAAAAGAGTCGAGTTTTTAAAAGAGGACTTTTTCGAGGCTGATGATTCTAATTACTTCCGCGATAAAGGAATAAGCTTTACAGTTGTCATCGATGAATTACATGATGCACACAAGCTTTTCTCTGATTCTGCAACGACTACTTTAATTACCCCAGACATTCAGCTAGCCCATGTATTTGCCGGTGTTTATCGAATATATATGCAAGCAACGGAAACCGTTGAAAGTGATATTGAATACACGCCATTTTACGCTGATAAGTTAGCTTTTATAGAAAAGATTAAAGATAACCTTTCTAAATATTGTGATTTATCGACGGGTCTCAATTTGAAATCAGTTTTAACTACATTTGCAGGAAATATTGATTTTGTTCAGATAAGGCATGGTGATGCAGAACAAATAATTAACCTTACAAGAAATGCTTTTTGTTTTACCCCTAAGCGTTACTTTAATGAAGATGGTCTAAAAAGAATTAAAGTTCGATTAGCTCATGGTACGGGTACATGCCAGCTTTATTATACTACCGATGAATCTGATAACACTTTATCGCTGCATGATGTTTATCAAGTAACTATGGCTGTTTTGGCAGCAGCAGCTAAAGAGTTCAAATCATCATCTGAATTTGTTAAGTCACTGAAACAGGGCGGAGATAGTAGCCAAAACTACCCGTTATACAAATTCATGAAGAAAGCCAGAACGGTAGCATCTGAAGTTGAAAGCATGTTTGATCGCCCAGATGAGAGTGAGGAAATTCAGATTGACCATTTTTATACATACTTTCATCCAAAAACGGTGTTTTCTTTAATCCCGCAAAAGTTACTTGAATTTAGAGAACCGTCATTAGAAAAGCTCACTTATGTAAATTTTTCTTTGAGTTTAATTAAAGAGCAACCCGAAGTTTCAATTCTACGGATGCTGCATAATACGCAAAATTCAGTAATAGCACTAAGTGCTACAAGTGGTATAAATAAAAATATTGTTGGTCAATATAATCAACCGTTTTTGAGAAAGTACTGTTGTGAAGGTAACAATAACCTAGGCGTAGAAATCGTTGTTAGAGATTCAAATTCAAAAGATACACTCGTTAATTTAAGAGAAACAAGAGCTGAATTGAGGAAAGTTCAGTTTCACGTATTTGATGAAAACCGTGAGGTCATAGATGAACGTGTACTAACAGATGATTTTAAGGCTACTTTTGATTTCTGGTATAACAGACTGAAAGATTACAGTTTTAAGCAAGACAAATACAAAATGATTGAATTTAAAAGACAATTATCAGCCTGGTTACTTTGTGCCTATGATGGTAAGCATACGTTATCTTTGGCGTTATCGGGAAATTTTTTAGGGGCACTAAAAAAATATGTGATGGCAATAAGGGCAGGAAGAGCAGCTCAACCTAAAGGGTTTAGAGAGTTAGACAAAAAGGGAAGAATATTCCAATTTACTCCTTTCCAAGGTAAACCTGTAATCCAAACCGTGCTTTTTAATGCTGAACTTAATAAAGAGGTTGATGTTAGAAAGTTTGTTCAAGTTGATTCAAACAATTTGAAGTTAGCGTTTATGTCTACCTACAAAGGTGCCGGCACAGGGTTAAACTATTTTGTTGAATACCTCAATGAATCCGGTGGTAGATTCGAGGTTGATTTTGAGCGACTGGTGTTAGTTAATTCTCCCTTCTGGAGCCAAGTTATAAAAGATAGTGCAACCGGCGAAAAAACACTTTATTCGTTAGCTAATTGTCTATCAATAATGAAGCGCATTTCAGATACTTCTGAAGACAAAGCACTTAGCGAGTTTGAGGTAAATCTCGTTCATGGTAAAGATTACCGATTCTTGAATTATGAGCATGAGCTTGAGTTACTGAAAGCTATTATGCAAGCCATTGGTCGCATTGAAAGAAAAGATGCGAATATGCTTAGTGAAATATATATGGCATCTGATATTGCTGATATAGCGGCTGTTCAGTTTTCGAGGTTATCTAAAGACCCTAAAAATGACATATTTTTCGAAAGTATGTCGTTACTAAATCATCGCTTTAAAACTGAATGTCACGAAAGAAGCCTTGAGGTCGGATTCAAAACACAGTCTGAGAGAGAGGTGTTTGAATTAGAGGTCGAATCATCAGGAGAGCTTTTGAATGAGTTTTTTGAAGTAACAGTCCCCGAGATTATTGAAGACGCCCGAAGAGGTGATGATGATTCTATGGAGTTTAATGAATTATTAAGAAAGATAACGTCTGTCAGTAACCCAGAGAAGTACATTCAACAATTACAAACATCTCAAATAGCAAAAAGTGATAAATTGGTTGCCGCTGCAATTGATAAATTGTACATAACGTTAGACGGAAATAAGCAGAGTTTAAAACTCTGTTACAGCGATAAATCTCCAGAAATATTGACTGATATAGTCAATGGAGATCGCCTATATCGCCCAGAAAAAATGATATCTTTAGACTACACCAGTAAAATGGAATTTACTCAGGATAACCTAGTCACAACGCTCGTTCGTGAAAGTGCATCAATATCCTTAGGTGCTTTCCAAAAGTATGTACCTCACCCAAAATTTATCAAATTGATTAAAGGTAATGTAGGAGAACACTTGTTTTCTTTGCTCCTAGATAAACTTAACGTTACTCCGCTATCTACTCAGGAAGTTATTAAAAGGGTTGGAAAAAGAGCGTATGAGCTTTTTGACTTTTATGTAGAAGTCGAGGGAATGCTGTTATGCATTGACGTTAAAAATTGGTCATCTAGTTTAGATAAAGCAGTGCTTTCCAAAAGTACTCATAAAAAAGCACTATCAAAGGTTAATACTATCTCAGACTACGTTAGTGGTAATTATGAGGAAGTTCATTACATGTATGTAAATGGGCGCTTAGAGAATAATTCATTGAACCACGAGCAAGAAGTTGATAACAGCGGGAAACTCTATTATTTGAACCTTTTTAAAGAAGAATCTAGCTATAGACCAAAACACAAAAGAAATGCAGATGGTGAAACCACACAATATTTTGACGGTAGTCAGCTTAAACAAAGAATTGCACTTAATCGTGTGGTATCAACTTTACTTCAAGGAAATGTGTAATGACTTATCAAAGTACTATTCTTGCCAATAATATGCCAGCAGCATCCACTAATATTATTGATGTTCACGGAGAGCTCAACGAACTTATAGCATCATTATTTCAATCACTTAATAGTGATTTATACATAGGCTGTAAGTCTAAGTCTTTCGTTAAGGAAGAAAAGAGCCAAGCTGAATTTGAGCAAAGAATTCATCGAGAAATAAAAATATCAATTCGCAGAGAATTAGAATTATCTAAGGATAAAAATGTTCAATATGAGATGGTAAAGCTATATAACAATGGCTCGTATGAAGTATATTTTTTCTATTTAACCCATACTTTACCTAACTACGCTGAATTGGTTGAGGAATTATCTCAATTAAGTAAGCCACAAAAAGAGCGTTTGATATCTGGACTAATTAGCTTGCAGCTTAAGACAGAGTTTATGGAGCAAACCAAGGATAAATATGAGTTTTCTCCAAGCTTTTATAACGCAGAGCTTTACTTAAGCGTGCAAAGGTCTGGTCGAGAAAAAAAGAATGGAACGGCATATTTTGAAGTGCTAAAACCTGTAATTTATTTTTCGTCGACTCAAGAGTTGTGTTTTGAGTTGAAGAAGAAGGTGTTTAAAACTCAGAAGTTGGAAGCTGTAACCGCAGATCTAGATGAGACCAAAGCGTTATTTAAAAACAAAGAGTTTTCCTATCAGGCAAATAGAGATATTAGCGCCACGAAATTCTCCAAACGCAAGTTTATGTCTTTTGGTGAAAAATATCCTGCTTCAGTTAATTATGCACAAAACCTTATCTCTGACATATTACAAGGCATATTAAATAGACTAGATATAGCATTCGAACCACGCATCTTTAATGCAACGCATGTAACTGATCAATTTTTAGAGTCTGAAAAAGAGCATCCCTCAAACATTGTTCTAATAGATAATTTAGGGCGTGATTTTGACCCGGTGAAAAAAGATAAAGTTTTATCTCAGCTTCATTCAGAGTTCGAGAAAACTGGTCTGTCAATTGTTAAGCCTTCATTAGCAATTGAAGATATGTCACCGGATATAAGTTATATCGTATTAAATGAAGGGGATGGAAATTCTAGTATCACTTTATCTTGTGAGCCAGATAGGGTGTTTACTGGCTTTTGGGATGCTTATTGCAATACAAATTTTTCGCAAAAGCAGAACCTTGATTACTATACACGATTAAAGATTGATAAATTTGAATCACAAACGCAGGTTGTTATACAGGGGCTAAACTTTTCTGAATCGGATAAAGAATCGATAGTAAAAGGTGATGAAGAACGCTATGCGATATCCCCCTATAAGTTAGAAAGAATTAAATCTGAACTGTGGTTAAAACAGAGTGTCTTCATTAATCAGCAATTTACAGACATTAACTTGCCTAGTGCAAGCTTAAAGCTTGTTTATGTAAGAAAAACGGCAAGAAGAAAAAATAACTTTTTTGCATCAGTTGTTGAAGTGACGATAAAAGACAATGTATTAAAAATAACAAATAACCAGGTGATTAAATCTGAAGCTAGATTGAAATTAGAGTGTTCTTTTTTTGGAGAACGAAACTTTCACAACGGTAGTTTCTATTTATACGATGAAGATAATGATGTTTTACTTACGTCATATAGCACAATACGTGTGCCTCAAGTTATTGGTAACACCTTAGTTGATTCTATTTCAGTTGCTGAAAGTGATGAACGAACCGTCAATCGACAAAGCAGCATTGAAAGTTCTGTATTGCCTTACTATTTATTGCCGAAAGAACGCAAGCAGTATCATCATGTTTACCTGCAAGAAGCTGGCGTCGATCTATTCTACTTTGTAGCCCAAAAGCAAAGACCTAATCAAGATATTGCAAAGCAAAATCGTATCTATAACTTACTCACTTTCAATAGTAATGGTGATTTGTTAAATGCTTTAGAACAATCCGTGACACATTTGTTTTTTAATTCGTTCACTGAAGATATTTTAAAAATAAATGAAGTTAGCAAGAGTTCGTTATTTGAAAAAATAGCCAAGTTATATATAGAAAATTAGAACAATCGATATTAAAAAATAATTCATATAATCAACCAATTAAATTTTAACTATGAAGAGGTGAAAATGGAAGAAGCAACATTTGTGAGTTTTTTGGAGTGGGCTATTACGTCAGATAAGGTTGTAGCAGCAATTATTGTAGTAGTAGGCTCCTTTTTGGTTGCTTCACTTAATAAAATAATTAGAGGTCGAAATGAATCTACTTCTTCTAAGTTTGAAAATATAGAATTGATTGCAAATCTTAGCTCTTCTTACAAAACATCAGCAGATGACACTCCATTTATCGCTAAAACTGCCCATCCAGAAGCAGAAAAAAATGATATTGGAGAAGATAAAGGAAAAGTTCAAGACTTCTATGAATACCGTCACCTAATCACGGAAGCGTATGCTTCCTTACATAATTGTCATATAAAGTTCGATATAATCAAGGCATTGCAAAAAGTAGATGATCCTTCATTTGCGATTAAGCTGTATTCAAAATATCACCCATGTATTGGCTACTCTAAGAAAAATGAAGTTGTAACTATTAATATTAAACGACACCCATTTGTTCATGGATTATATTTATGCTTTATAAGCTTATTGTTTTTCAGCTTATCTGTTCTCGGTGGCTTTTTCTCTACACTATCTACAAAAAGTGATTTATTTAGCCAAATATTTAACGGATCACTAATCTTTTCTACATTTATTGTTGGCTTCATAGCTTTGTTAAAAGCGTTTGACTATATGATCACAACAAAAGGGTTCTTGGAAAGAAACATGAAAAGCCTACCCAATGCGCGGTAGTAATTACTTTTAAAAGCTGATATTTTACAGATGATTACCTGAATTCCAATTGGTATTGTTATTTATTTCAGGGCTAAGTTACTTGCCATTGATGGCGGATCTCGCAACTTTAGTTTGTTTTGGTTCTTTAGTAATTGATAAGCTCTTTAAGGATATTAATATGGAGACAGTATTTTGGTGCGGGGTGGTGTTTGCGCGGGCAAAGGCTTCAAGTCTAGTACTGGTTCTGAAATAGTAACGATAGCTCGGGATGTAGACGCCACGGGGTAACTCCCTGAGCCCGCGCCACTTTTTCCTGTGTATGTTTCACTTCTAAGATATCAAAAAATATTTTAAGTTTGTAAAGGGATTTAAGCTTGAAACACCCCGAGATAAAATCGTTATTCAAATACTATCCAATAGGTAAAAATCAGCTGAATGCTCTTGCTCTGGGTAAGCTTTGGTATTCAAAACCTGTCCGTTTTAATGACCCGTTTGATACTCGTTTTTACGTGGATGGTAGGGTTTATACATATGAAAATGAGCTTGATACTAATAAATTAACGGAAGTATTTGGCAGTGATATGTCTGATGCGATAGTGACTAAAAAAGTATCTTTAAAAAGTAAGTTGGAGCTATTTAAAAAAGAGATTGAAGAGCTTGGGGTTTTATCGTTAGCGACAAGTAATAAAAATTTATTGATGTGGTCGCATTATGCCGATGAGCATTACGGAATGTGTATGGAGTTTGTTCGTATAGCAGGTAGTAAATTAGCGGATGATATGGAAACTCGACCTATTCATTACACTGATAATCACCCAACCTTAACTCCTAAAGCGCTTCTAGATTTCGATAAAAAAATGTCTAGTAAAAGGCGAATCCTTTATGCTAAATCCAAGCATTGGGGATATGAAGAGGAATGGCGGCATATTCTTGAAGTTGGAGATCAGTTATACCCTTGGCCAGCACCACTCAAAGCTGTCTATTTTGGTTGTAAAGTTGAAATGCAAGACATCAATCTAGTCCAAAAAGTTATTAATAACAGCAACGTTAAATATTACAAAGCTGATTTAAATAAAAGTACATTTGGCATAAATTTCAATGCAGTATAGATTTTTAAACTATCAATTTATAAATTAAGCATTTTCTTGCTTGCCACTTTGTCGCTTAAAATTCCCAAGCTAAATATTCTAGACATCTAATATCGAAGAAAAGGATACATAGAATACCTAAAAACGATTCTACAAGCCTAAACTTACCTAGCAAAATTAGATGCCCGTCAAGTGGTCGTCAAGAATAACTTTGCGAGTATATGAGTAGTTAAGACCTAGCATATAATTCTGCCATTTCATGAAATTCAGTTTTTTTGTTTGAAAAGTCACTAATTGAACTTTTTTACTGTAAAAATTACAAAACAGGTGCTCTTTATATAATTGAGGACAATAAAACTAAAAATTACTGAGATTTATTCTTCTAGGTAATAGAAGTTAAACTTGTGGGGGTCTTCTCATTTCAAAGAAATGAGGTATACCGACGCTTCGCGTCGAAAATATCCAGCTTTGTTTTTACCTATTTGCAAGGTCATAACTTAAGGAAAAGCATCAATAAATAGGTTTTTACAAAAATAAAAATTTCTCAGCCAGTCACATAACTGACGGTTATTAATTTTCTTTATAGATTACACATCACCCAGTGTTGGGTTAATTAAATCTCGGAGAAAATTATGTCTAAGTCAAAATCAAATCAAACACATATGACCACAAAAGCTGCTGCTCGTATTCAAAGTAGCGAAGCAAAAACAAGTGGCGGTCAAGTGTCTTCAAAAGGCTTTGCTGCAAGAGCAGCTCGTGCTGCCGCTAATAATAACAAAAACGGTTAAGGAGTCAGGACTAGGAAGTTGTTGACTTCCTAGTCCTTTATTTTGATTATGTCCGCATACAGTAAAGATAAAGAAATTAGTAAGCTGGTAAAACACTTAATTAAATCTGGTTGGGTGTTCAAACAAGGAAAGACGCACGGCTTAATATATGCGCCTAAAGGTGGTCGCATTGCAGTTCCTTGTACGCCGAGTGATAGGCGATCACACCTTAACTTTAAACGAAACCTTAAAAGAATTATGACAATGGAAGTTGATTATGCTTAAAGAAAAGCGCCAACCATTTATGACACCTGTTGAAATAGTACGCATTATCGCTAGTGCAATAGGAATTAAAGCATCGAATAAGCAGCTAGATACTTTTGCTTTCAAATATGACCAACCCTACACCTTAGCTTCAAGTTTATTCAAAGAATCTATTTCAGTTCCTCTTTCTAAGTTCATCAATAAGGACTTCTCTAAAAAATTAGAAGCTAAATTTGAATCAATGATGCGGGACTATATTGAATTGGTTAACTCAACTCCTATGGACGGTATAACCAGAGTCGAGACTGAAGGAATTCTAACCCGGTGGATCCTCGATACTGTTGCTGTCGAATTCAATCTTTTTATGGGAAAAGTAATTGAAGGGCCAAATTATTTAATGAGAGGTAACCTTCATCCTAATGGGATCACCCAGGCGTTTGATTGGTTATCTTCAAATGTTGAGTGGTGGGATAGCTTTCTTAAATTTATTCCAAAAGAAAAACGTCATCGCTTCAAGCTTTGGGAAAGTAATGATGAACTGCCAAAGCTATCTAATATAACAAATATTCCAGATTATCTTCCTAATTCTGAAGTTGAGGGGCATGAATGGGAAAAGATCAAAGTTGTTATTTTAGCAGCCCGTTTTATCGATATTTTACAGCGAAATTATGTCGATATTTACCCAGAAAAATTAGTCAATGTTGCTGTATTGAGCTTAAATCAAGTTGAACAATATATATGGCATTTGAAGAGTAACAATCAAGTTTGGCTCAAACCGCTAGGGAAACAAGGGCTAGAGATAGATTACATTTTTTATAAAAAGGGTGAAAATAAAGAACTCTCTAATGCAGCTCGAAAACAGTGCTCAAAAACGTTGATTGACGAGCTTGAAGTCTCAACTTTTAAGCATTCCAAATTTAATATGGGATATTGGCTGAACTGGTATCGTGCTCGATGGTATGCTCTGAATGGTGAGCTTAAAGAAGCAAATAGCCATTTTAAAACAACGTTTGAACAAGCTTTATTTTTTGCAGGTCCATCGATGCCTGAAATTATAAAAGAAGCCCTTAGTATTGCTTCTAGCCTTAAACCTACACCAGATAAAGCTTTCATTAAGAGGTTGAAAAACTCTGCAATCCTATTTGGTATTGATATACCTTTGCATAAGGAAGATAAAAGCCAATTAGAAGCTAATCGCTTTGATAGTGTAGTTGAGGATTGGGAATTAAAATTATATGCAGCAACATTTCAAAAACACTTTCCATCGACTTTACAGTTCAATGTAAGTTCCTCAACTGAAGCGAAACGGATAGGACCATTACTAGGTACTTTTGAACAAAACCTTAAACCTAACTCCCGTAGTCCAAATAAAAGAATAGAAATTGGAGAATCTTGGGAAAAACAGATGCCTCAAATAGTATATTTCTCGATGATGAATCAGGTAGATACTGTTTCTCAATTAATTGATAAAGGTGTCAACATTAACGCTCTGTCTGACTCAAATGAATCTGCATTGCTATTTTCTATCTTGCAAATGGATGTACTGGACCATGGTTCAAGTATGAATGATAGCCTGTTCAAGCTTGTTACCTCAGTGAAGCACCACAACGATGTTGTTAATACGAAAACTTCGAAGAAAAAATTATTACCTTTAGTCTGTGCTGTTGATACAGGTAGGCCAGAAGTCGTAGCAAGGGTCATAGAAATAGGGGCAAACGTTAACTTCAGAGGAAATACGGATAATCAATCAGCACTTTTCGCTGCGCTATGTAAAATATCAATGATAAAAAGGCCTGATTTTTTTAAAAATCTAATGAAGACCCATCCTTTGAATAATGAATTATTAGATACAATAAGGAGACATTCTAACGGCCTAATGGGGACTACTCTGGATGAAGTTAAAAGAAATTATGAGAAACAATTACAAGATCCGAACTTTCAAAAAATTACAGGTATGGGTCAAAACTTGATGGTAGATAGGGTTAAAGAGTTTATGACATTAGATGGCATGAGAAATATAGCCCAATTACTCATAAATGCAGGTTCTGACGCTAATGCCGGTCATAAAACTAGGATTAATGGGTTTACACCTTTGATGCTTGCGGCTGAGCTAGATGAAGTTGAACTGTTTGAAGCTATGGTTCAGAAAAACGGAGACCCACTAATAACTGCTGAGCATCCTGAAACAGGAAACCCAATTGATAGTAAATACGTTGCTTTTGCTCATCAATCAAATAAAGTATTAAGGTACTTAGCTTCTCAACAGAAAAGGGCATAAGCGTAATATCGATTTATTGGTCACAAACTTTATTAAATAAAAGAGCGAATTTATTTTAAATGAAGAAGTTTAGTCACAGACTTTATTAAAGGTCAGTGTAAAAATTAGCTTTAAAATTTAGCCGCTCTAGTCACAATCTTTATTACTGCTAACCACTTAACCTCAGCTATGCTGCGTTAGTTGACACTTTTGGCTACTCATTGACAGCAGTCAACTCCGTGGCCAAAAGCATCAACTGCCTTGCCTAGCTATCGGCAGTAACGCCATTATGGTGTAGTTGAGGTTAATGGAAGTTTCAAAAATTAAAAAGCGAACCGTTTGGTTCGCTTTTTTGTTGGGGTCTGACAGTTTACTTAGTTCTAACCGTCTTGGCTTCTGTGTTATTTATCAAGTATTTCTTAATCTATGATAACGCTTATCAAATGCAATGGCACCGCCTTCCATGATATTACAAACATGTTCACGTATACCTTGCTCACATAAGCCTCCAGCTTCCAACACTTGCACTTGTCCCGCATGAAAATGGAGGACATTTACAAACTCAGCATCACCATTAACTACAATATTCGGGTTATGTGTCACCATGATTATTTGTCTACGTTTTTTATTTTCATGGATTTGAGAAACTATCAGCTGGTAAATGAGTGCATTATCTAAATCATCTTCAGGCTGATCGACAATAATTGGATTATCACCATGACTAAGCAAAAAGGCTAAAATGGCTGCCGCTTTTTGGCCTGCTGAACCTTTTTCAATATTCTCAAATTTACTTCGTTCTATATCCTTAGCATATTCCACCACAAGTTGATCATCAGGCCACCAAGCCATCAATCGATCAAAAGCTTCAGGTTGTTGTGAAAGCTTTTGTGCAAGTGAAGTCTTCAAGCGATTATCAATTCGATAAGGTGCAACGTCATCTCCAGAGGCTAAGGTTAGAGTTGTATCTTTTAACTTGTGGACCTCGCTTGCGATATCTTTCAGAGTTAACTCATTTGAAAGTAACTGAAATAGAAGACTGTTAGCTTGATCATCTTGATAAATAGAAGGAGAAAAGCTGCTTTCGACACCAATATGCCCTCTGAATTTTTCTTCAATTTTGGCTTTGTTTGCAAATGGTAAAAGTTTCATTTTCACGTAACGATTTCCACCAATCACTTTCTGAATAAAGCTTTGGCGTTTTCTCTGTAGTCTACGTCTTAATACATATAACTTTTTAAGTGACTTATCACACTGCTCTTTTTTTCTTGTTAAATTGGTTTTTACTGTTTCCAACTCTTCTAATTGAGTGTTAATTTCATTTCTTTGGGTAAGCCAAGTTTCGTACTGTTCAGGGTTCAGCTCTTCGCCTCTCTCCGCGTATTCCTGTACAACTTGCTCATATTGTTGTGTAGTTTCTGCACCTTTTATATACCAGTTTGATTCACTAATTGCTTTTTCTCGATCCTGTTCAGCTTTAGTAATTGACTCTTTTAGTTTTCCCAGTTCAGCCTGAACTGAAACCAAGTCCCCTTTAAAAGCAGCCTGAATTGTTTCTAATTCAGTAACATAATCAGGTTTATCAACACCTTCTTCAACCAAAGTCAGCTCTGCAAACTCCTCAGATAGCATGCTATCTATTGATTCAATTAACCCTGATGTACCGGCTGACTTTTCAACTTTTTGTTTTTCAAGAGAGAAGGTTTGGTAGGCATTGAATATATCCTTATGACCACCTTGCTCAAAGCTTTCGATATCGCTGTTTAAATCATCTTTCTGAGACTCGAGCGTACCCTTATTATCCAAACGTTCTTGTTGCTGGCGAACTTCCCTGCATAGCCCAAAAAACTTGCTAAACTCCATATCAAATTGATGCTTCCAAGCTGAATAGTTAACTTCACTAGAGCGGTCAATAATCTCTAATAGGCTATTAGTATTACCAGCTAATGCATTAATTTGTTTTTGGCTATATAAGCTAACGTGAAATCGCTCATCGGGTTTCCCATTGTCGAGCGCCCAATCATCTTCTTGTCGTTTAGTTATATAGGGTGCGGAATTATGTTTCCAAATCGACTGATACGATTCATCTCTTCTTTGTAGCTCAACACATATCTCGGTATCAGCTTTAGTTACTCCAAGCTTAAAAGAACAAACATCATCATTAATTTGCTTAAGATCTGAAATTTCATCTTCACGTCCTAGCGCCAATCGAACGGACTCAATAAATGTAGATTTTCCCGAGCCTCGTCCGCCAATTACGGCGTTAAACAAAGGGTGCAAGTTGAATACTTCAGGTCGGCCTGGAATTCGCCCACAATGTTGCATCTGTGAAATGTTTAAACTTTTTAAAAACATATCTGGTGTTGAATTAGGATCTTCAACACTATTATCAACGCAAAAGCCATGGTCATGAAGAGCAAGTTTAAGCCCATCAATTGATGGTTGACTCATCTTAATCCATGAGAACCGTTTACCTAAGCGACTGCATTCATGGGCATCAGAGCCTTGAACCTTAGCTAAGTGCTCCGCTGCTGTTGATAGTTCAGGGTTTACTGCATCAAGAAAGTCTAAATTTACAAATTCAGCGGCTTCAATTTTATCAAGCCACGATTTAATTTCAGGATTAATATTTACTATTCCATTTAACAGCCCTTTAGCGCCATCGATATGTGCAGGTATAGCAGCTCCGTTCGCATTATTTACAATAGAGATAACCTTATCAACGGACTCTGTTGCACAGGTCTCTTCTGCATCACCATGCCTTTCTGTAATACCGCATTGCCCAAGAACAGCTGTGATTTTTGCAGAGTGGCAAGAAGGATCGAAAATAGCCAGAATATGCACCCGAGATTGCCCCGTACTTACTGTAATTTCACAGCCTGGAAAGAGATGCAGTGGACGATACCATTCCGCAGTCTGATCCAGTGATGCGTAGGTGGTTTTTAGTCGATCAATCCAGTCACCAGAAACATGATCTGTAATAGCAACGCAATCTACCTTCTCAGCCATCAATGCTTTAAGCCAATCGGTTTCATCTTCTTCAGGTTTCTTATAATCAGATGAAGCTGGTGTATGCGTATGAAAGTCGAATTTAAACCATCGACTACCAAATGAGGTGTGGAGCATAATTAAAATTTCCAGCGATTAAATAGGTAGGTCAAAGTAAGCTTTCAATTTGTGCTTGTGCGGTTCAAATGAACTGACTTTTACAAGCGAATGATTGGCTTCTTCTTCCCTGAAAGGCGTTCTCTTATTGGGTTAAGAGCTTGGCCTGCGTTTGTTTTTATTGGTGATACATTACGCTATTTGTTTTGTTAAGTGCAATGCTTTAGCGCATAAAATGACATAAAAAGTATTTAAAAATAATATGTTAGTTGCAGTGTTGCTAATTTACACTCGCACATGCGGCTTCTTTTTGTTTCTGTATGTCTTCGCTGTTGTCTTGCATCGACGCTAGGATGAGTTGATTACACAACTTATCTTGTAACTGCTGCGGAGTTTTCGCTTTAGGTTGACTGATTTGAGCTACCATAGGTTTGTAGGTGAGAGTGGCGTTGCAGTACATATTCGAAATACTTCTGCCTTTTGCACTAAGATTTTGTTTGCTTGATAACTGAATACAAATGTCATTGAACATGCTTTTAGCTTGTTGGGTGCATTTTGAATATTGGGTGGAGTCTTGGATTAGGTTGACGCAAACACTGTCTTGTTTTATCCGCCACATTTGATGCTGGAATCGAATCTCAGTGTCATGGTATTGCAGCACTTTTGTACTGATAGTGGTATTCAGGCTATCACTATACACTTTAGAGACGTTATTACTGACACTTTCTAAATAGGCTGCAAACAACTGTGATAGCGGATCCATCGCTTTTTCCTCTGAAACTGAATATAAAAATATGGTGTTACCAAACCTAAATAAGTGGGGTCAGAGTAAACTTAATTGATTTATCTTTAAAAGGGGAAGGGGTGACTAAGGCTTTCGAATAGATGGTCGTCCTATATGTACTATGGCCATTTTGCTGTCAAGCTCCCAAAAGCATGCTTCATCAATATGTGGGCAACGATATCTAACTTCGTAACTACTGTAGCCATAATCATGACAACCAGTACGAACTAAAAATACTCCATCTTTATCACGTCCAATCCAACATACGGTTGTCTTTTTCAAAGTACGAACATACATGCCTAAATAATATTGTGGAAAGCCTTGTTCGAAATTGCTGACTATTGCATTTACCGCTTTTTCGCTAACGCCTTCTTCAATTTCAAGCTCAGTTTCTGAATGTGCTATTGGGCTGAAAAAGAGAAATAAGGTACAGAAGGTTCTTAACATCATGTAATCACATAATCCTTTAAGTGAAACAAGCGTGATTGGCTTCCTGTTGTTTTGTATGTTTTCGCTGTTGCCTTGCATTGATGTGAGGATAAATTGATTACACAACTTATCTTGTAATGGCTACGCTGATTTCGTTTTGCAGTAAGTGGGGACATACTCTAACCCCACTAATTCTCAGTCATTTATTAATATCGCCCTGTAAAAGCGATATATCACAATTAATGTTATAGTAATTTGTACGTTGTTTATTTTTACCCTTTATAAGATCTGCTTGGAATGAGTGAGCTTCTGTTCCATATAGCTGTATTGATAACAGAATATCATCACCAACAGACAATAATAAATTTCTGTACTTTCCATTTTCACGTCTGTGACTATTTACCCGTTTATAAGCCTTTAAACATTGATAAAAGGGTCCTAAAACACCTGTTACGGGGATATCCTTAAAATCCCCCCCACCAGTATTGACAGCGAATCGAGAATTACTATTCATTGTATTAATTGCATTATCAATATATTTATCCGGCCTGATTAATATCAGCGCCACAATATACACAGCAAAAATCACTAAACAAAAACGATAAATACGGGTCATAATAAGTTGGGTTTAATAAGTTGGGTTTAATAAGTGGGGCAGAGTAAACTTTTCATTTTGTTCTTGTGTGGTTCAAATGAACTGTAACCTACAAGCGAATGATTGGCTTCTTCTTCCCTGAAAGGCGTTCTCTTATTGGATTAAGAGCTTGGCCTGCGTTTGCTTTTATTGATTATACATTACGCTACTTTTTCTGTTTAATGCAATACTAAATCACATAAAAGCATTTAAAAATAATGTGTTAGTTACCATTGCTATTTCACTTGCGCACATGCGGTTTCTTTTTGTTTCTATAAGTCTTCGCTGTTGTTTTGCATCGACGCGAGGATGAGTTGATTCCACAACTTATCTTGTAACTGCTGCGAGGTTTTCGCTTTAGGTTGACTGATTTGAGCGACCATAGGCTTGTAGGTGAGGGGAGGGCTTTAATTTACTCGTTAGAATAATTCCACTTATTGCTATTCACGGTGTCTGTTGCTAATTCCATATTGAATAAGTGAGTACGTTTGTTAGTAGGGTGTTTGTATTGCGGGTTGCTTTTGAGGTTTGTTACTAATTAAGTTAACAGATTTGTCGAATTAACGGCTTTCTCGATATTTATTCATGCTCCAGTAAGTTTGGGAATATACAATATAAAACTTTCGTGTTTCGGTATTAGTAAAGTTTCTATTTAAGGGCGAGTAATGAATAATTTTGTATGGAACGACTTTGGTACTTTAGCGAATGTGAGCAAAACCGATTCAATGATATATATCGAAAATACTTCAGGCGACGTTCGTAAAATGAGTATCAGGAGTTATCAAGTTTCGGCTATGTCTGTTTATGAGAAAGCGTTGATGCTTAAAGGTCGCAAAGTCAGAATCCGCACAAGCCAAAACACTGATAACTGGAATACAAATGAGTGGTTTAGTGAAATTGTCCTGATAGACAATGAGCATTCTTCTGATTTTTTGAGTGTTGGTGAAAGTGAACCAAAACCTGATAAGCCGTTTTAAAACCAAATAGCTTTTGTTTTAGGCATAATATTATGAATGACTTAACAAGTTTAAACACTGCAATTAAAGAGCATGTTATTAGTCATGGCTATAACACTGTGCTAAGTGCGCCAGATCTAAGACTTATTAATCCAGAATTGCCTTACAAGAGCTGCTTAGTGATTAGGTGTGAGGGTGGTTACTATATTGAGAAACATAGAACGACAAGTTTAACCAACCGATTTAAAGGCAGGCGTGTATCTGTTAATTGGATTATACAGTTTATTATTAATAACAGTCTGCAGCGTGAAAAATTGCAGCGTGAGAATGCACTAATGCACTTCGAGCTTGAACAAGTTCGAAAAAAAGAAGCTGAAAAAATCAAAGAATTTGAGCGGGATAAAATTAGGCAAACAATGATGGATAATCACTCTTATAGCCCGATAACGTCCTCGAGTGCTCAAAGAAACCAAAGTAATTTAGATATGAATTACAGCTGTGATAATTACTCTACTTGGAAATAACGAAATTTTATTTTGCAATAGGCTGTAGCAAGTAGCTTAAGCAAACATATTTTTTTATCTTTAAAAGGGGCGTATTACTGAGCAATCACGTAGTAATGAGCAGCTCACTACTATCAAAACAGCATCACGACTTTTAATTTTTTGCGCTTAGAGTTCCTAATATTTGGCTGCGAGAGTAAGCAAAGCATTCTGATAAAGTAAGTCATTAGCCTGCCGTATAACTACGGGCTCAATTAACTTTCAATTTGTGTTGTTTGAATCTTGCTCTACTTGAATCTCTTATCACTTGATAGTTTTTTCAATTTTTCATCGTATATAGCTAATAGTGATGTAGTTGATAATTTTTAGTTGGTATAAAATGAGGAAGTATAAATGGATTTTTAAATAGACTACATAAATGGAATTATCAATGAATATACATGAGTTACCCTACGATCTCCCTAAGACACCAAAAGGTAAAAGTCATTACCTATCTAAAGTCTTGACCATTCCTCAGCATCTTTTAAGCGTCAAATATGAAGAAGAGTCAGAGGCTATGGCTGGTGTAATTTTATACCGTCACTTAACAAAAGAAGCAAAATACCAGTCTATGTTAATGATTCATCGTCTACAAAATCTTCCTTTAAAAGGGAGACTCATTGAGAAAATCACAGATGTAACTGTAAACCCACAATGGGGAGTTTGGTCATTATCAAATACCGAACTATTAAAAGATCAAAAGTTTCATGACACAATTAATACATATGCAAGCACTCTAGGGGTATCAGCTTCAGCGCTCAGTAGCAAAGATTTTGCGGTTACATTGTGGAAGACGCGTAAGGTATCTAAAGGAGGGTGGGTAAGTTTGGTTATATGGGGCTCTGTCTATTTTAATGCGAGTGAATTAAGTAAGGCCAATAAGGAATTATCCAACAGAAGTCGACTTTTAGATTCGGCACATTATTAGTTATGAATATTTTTATAGCTTCAATCATATATATAATTAATTTCGCTGGATGTGCGTGGGTTTATTATTCTGCGAATGAATCTAATAGAGAAATATTCTTTTATGTAGTTTTGTTTTTTGCCAATGTTCAAGGGGTTTACCTTGGTTACAAAATTTCGAAGCTGGAAAAAGACTAAGTATATACTTAGTCTTTTTTATTTTTTTAGTTTGCTGTTTTCAATTTCACTTTCAGCTGCAAATGAGGAAATGTGCTCTAAAGATAACTTTAAGGACGTCTTTCATCACTTTGAGGTATCTAAAAACATTGATGGAACCAAATTAAAAGTTTCGGCTGAAAGCAGCAAGTTTTCTTGGAACTTTTCTGTGGCTCCCCTTAACAATGAAGACCCTTTGTTAGTTAATAAAAATCATATTAAACAGAATGCTATGCATAACCTTGTCGTAGATAATTTTGTATTTATGCTCGAGGATGAATTATTTTATACTACTGATAAAATTGAAAAGTTTAACTTTGAAAATTGGCAAGGGGCGTTAATTTTTTCAAATGCAGGTATGACTGGTTCAGAAGTTATCTTTATTTTAGGAACCAAAAAGAAATTTGATACTTATTATTTTACTAAACAAGTGGTTATAGGTAGTGACGAACTTTCTTGGGAGCCAAACGATACCCATATTTATAAAGAATTTTTGAGGCTTTGTACTTAGGTACTTAGGTACTTAGTGCTTAGTATTTGTATTGATTCTATTCAACTATTATGGGTTAAACCGCTAAATCCAAGACGACTTATTGCTCACTATCGTCCGCACCTTTCAAATATTATCTATTGAACCGCTACTTTTATCGTTATGCATTCTTTTTGAACATAAAAAACTTCAAGCCTTTTTAAAAGGTTTATTACCCAATATTGCGGTTGATCTTATTTTGACGATTTGTTGTGAGACTTGGCTTTGACGAAGGTAATGATATGTTGTAACATTACGTTTTTTTAATCAGCCCTCATCGAGAAAAGCACGTGAAAAAGCATTTTCTATACTCAATACTTATCATTTCTAATGGTGCAATTGCACAAGATAATATAACCCCAACGTCAGAAAACCAAGATGACATTGAGCGTATTGAGGTGAACAGATTATGGCAGCCTTACCGAGGTAATGTGCCATTGATTGAAACGCCGCAAGCCGTAGATAGAATTAATGCAGAAACCTTACAAAACGAGGGCATTACTCGTTTTATGGATGCCTTAGATTACTCCCCTAGTGTGGTAAGACAAAACAATTCTGGTGGTATGTTTGATAGTTTTGCTATCCGTGGTTTCTCTGGTGACGAGAATAACCCAACGGGTTATTTAGTGAATGGCTTTAATTCACGTGGCTACAACGGTAATCGAAACACGGCTAACATCGAAACTATTGAAGTGATGAAAGGGCCAGGGTCAGCGTTATATGGTCAAGGTGAGCCAGGTGGTACTGTCAATATTATTACCAAAAAGCCTCAGTTTGTTGAGCAGGGTTATATTCAAGGTACTTTAGGTAATTACAATACCAAGCAAGTTGAGTTCGACCATACGAAAGGGATAAGCGATGATGTTGCTTACCGTATTAATGGTTTCTATGAAGATTCAGAGACATTCCGTGACCATGTTGATGTTGAAAGCTTAAACTTAAGCCCATCTTTATTGTGGAATATTTCTGATGCGACAAGCCTAAGCTACGAAATGGAAATCTTAGATCAAAGCAAACCATTAGATCGCGGCGTGTATGTGCTAGATAACGACTTTGATTCTGTTGATACATCGGCTTTTTATGGCGACACGCGTGACGGCGCTCATGAAGTGAAAGCCTTAGGTCATCAGTTATTGTTAAACCATCAATTCAATAACCAGTGGCATTTATTAACGGGCTTAGCGTACAGAGATTCATCTTTTAAAGGCCAATCGTCTGATACAGAGCTATCTGACGGTCGACAGCTGATTTATACCAATCCAGACCTGTTATCAAGACAGCGACGAGAGCGAGATTATCAAGCGCAGGATTTTTCAGCTCGCTTTGAAGTTAGTGGCGACGTTACGTTAGGCGGCGTTAAGAATAATCTATTAATCGGGTTAGATTACTATAACTTCCAACTTGATACTGATTACCGAGTGTGGAGAACGGCTTGGGGATCGGGTGATACGACTTATGCCATCGATCCGAATAATCCTGATTACACAATGGATCAACCTGAAACCTCACCAACTACATTGACCTCTGAAGAGCAAAAAGGCTTGGGCTTTTATGCACAAGATTTGATTGAGTTAACTGACAGAGCCAAACTGTTACTTGGCTTTAGGGTTGATAAATTTAACCAACATATTTTGAATAAGATTGATAACGAATCACAAGAACAAGATCAAACGGAAGTGTCTTCTCGTTTTGGCTTTGTCTATGAGTTAGATAACAATATCAACCTATATACAAGCTATGCAGAAGGTTTCAGACCCAATCCAGGTTTAGATTCAGACAGAAATCCATTTGATCCAGAGCAAACCAAATCGTTTGAAGTGGGCCTTAAGTGGCAAGATGTGGCGGACAGGTTTTCAGGTAGCTTAGCGCTGTATGATGCGAGTAAAACCAACATGCTAACAGCTGAGCCAGATACTGGTTTATCAGCAACACTAGGTGAAGTAGAAAGTCAGGGCGTTGAGTTTCAATTAACCACGGCTCTCACCGCCGATACCAGCATTGAACTCGCCTATGCTTATACGGATGCAAGAACTGCCAAAGACTTAATTGATAACGATTGGGGCGTGCCTATTCCTAAAGGTTCTCGCTTAATTAACGTTGCAGAACATGTCGGTCACGTTGCATTAAGACATTACACAGACATCATGGGTAAAGAAGCTTACTTTGGTGCTACGGTAAACTATGTTGGCGATCGTTTGGGTGAGACCACTGATCCAGACTACATTTTGCCTGCATACACATTAGTGAACTTGTCAGCAGCAGTCGATCTAACGAGCCGATTTAGTCTAATGATCGATGTGAACAACTTATTTAATGAGCAGTATTTTGAAAGCTCGTATCATAAGTTGTGGACTATGCCGGGTGAGCCGATTAACTTTACGGCGAGTGTTAAGTATCAGTTCTAACTTATAGGTTAAGTAGCTACTTAACCTCAGTAAGACTGCATCAGCCGCTACTTTTTGCTACTCATTGACACCAGTCAACTCCGT